>CACECJ010000004.1 GCA_902557935.1 uncultured Pelagibacteraceae bacterium
AAAGTGCAGCTTTTAGGTTCAGGAACAATCTTAAGAGAAATAATTTCTGCTGCAGAAATTTTATCAAAAGATTATGGTGTAGACTCTGATGTATGGAGTGTAACTAGCTTCAATGAATTAAGAAAAGACGGTATGGAAACCGAGAGATGGAACTTACTAAATCCAAATGAAAAAAAGAAAAAATCATATGTTCAAAAGTGTTTAGAAAAAACAGATGGACCAGTTATTGCTGCATCGGATTACACTAGATCATTTTCAGATCAAATAAGACCTTACACGGAAAAACCTTTTTACTCTTTAGGGACGGATGGTTATGGAAGAAGTGATACAAGGAAAAATTTAAGAAAGTTTTTTGAGGTCGATAAAGAACATATAGTTGCCTATACATTAAGTGCTTTAGCAAAAGAGCAATTGATTGAGACCAAGAAAGCTGAAAAAGCGATCAAAAAGTTTAAGATTGATAAAGATAGAGATTTTCCATCTAATTTATAAATATGGCTAGTACAAAAATTTTAGTTCCAGATATGGGTGACTTCAAGGATGTAGAGATTATTGAAGTTCTGGTCAAAGAAGGACAACAAATAAAAAAAAATGACTCTCTTATTACATTGGAAAGTGACAAATCAAGTGTTGAGGTGCCATCAACGCACGAGGGAGTTATTGAAAAAATAAATGTTAAAGTAGGTGATAAAGTCAACAAAGGAGACTTAATTCTTAGTCTGAATGCGAAGAGTGCTACTGAGGAAAAAAAAGAAGTAGTCAGTGAGCAAAAAAAAGTAGAACAGACAGAAATAAAAGAGCTCAAACCTCAGAAACCAAAAGAAATTATTCCTGTAGTGCCTACATCACAATCAGGTAGTAAGTCAGCTAGTCCAAAGGTTAGAAAGTTTGCAAGAGAGTTAGGTGCCAATGTAGTTGAAATACCTGGTTCTCAAAGAGGTGGTAGAGTTTCTGAGGAAGATGTTAAAAATTTTGTAAGATCTCAAGTTACAGTCAGCGGTGGAAAAGTAGAAAAGAAAGTTCATAAAGAAGAGTATCCGCATGAAGAGTTTGGTGAAATTGAACTAAAAGATATACCAAGGGTGAAAAGATTGTCTGGTCCTCAATTAGTAAGATCTTGGACCGAAATTCCCCATGTAACGCAGCATGATGAAGTTGATATTACAGAAATGGAACAATTCAGATCCTCATTATATGACTACTATACTGGTGAGAAAATAAAAGTAACACCTCTTGCTTTTATAGCAAAAGCACTTGTAAGTGCTCTGAAGAAATTTCCCAATTTTAATGCTTCAATTGATAGTACTAACGACAAAATCATTTATAAAAAATATTTTCATGTTGGTTTTGCAGTAGATACTCCTCACGGTCTAATGGTGCCTAAAATAAGAGATGTTGATCAAATGAGTATAAAAGAAATTGGAAGCGCTTTAAGAAAAACAAGTAGACTTTGCAGAGATTTGAAAATTGATAAGAAGGAATTTTTTGGTGGTTCAATGACGATATCAAGCTTGGGCGGCATTGGAGGTACTTTCTTCACACCGATTATAAATCCTCCTGAGGTAGCGATACTTGGAGTTGGAAAAAGTTTTGATAGATTGGTAAAAGTTAAGGACAAATTTATTTCAAGAAAAATTTTGCCTATTTCACTCTCATATGACCATAGAATAATTGATGGTGCGGAGGGCGCAAGGTTCTGCGTTTATCTCGGGAAATGTCTTGGCAAAGACTTCGCTTTTAAACTTGCCGTTTAATCAATTATAAAATAGTACAAGGCATGAGTAAAAAAGTTTTCTCTCTTATTTGTGCTATCAGTTGCTCTTTAATTTGGGGTTCAGCTTTCGTCGCTCAAGATATGGGAATGGATTATAACGGACCATTTACTTTTACTTTCGGCAGGTTATTTCTTGGATTTCTTACACTAGTCCCATTTTTATATATTTTTGAATATAAAAAAGTTAATTCATTAATTTTTAAGAAAGTAAACATTTTAAATCTATTGCTTATTGGATTTCTTCTTTCGATGGGGAATGTCTTACAACAATATGCTCTACTTTATACAGATGTAGCTAATACAGCAGTATTTACAATTTTTTATGTAATTTTAGTTCCATTTGTTGCTTACTACTTTTTTTCAAAAAATATTCATAAATCTGTTTGGCTATCTATTATTATTTGTTTATTTGGAGGTATCCTTTTAACTGAGTTCGATAATATCCAAGTAAGAATAGGAGATAGTATTGCAGTTTTTAATGCATTATTTTGGGCGTTCCATATCGTTTTTATTTCAAGATTTTTGAGAATATTTAATTATCCAATTACTATTGCCTGCCTTCAATGCTTAATTGCATCTATATTTGCATTGATGCCAGCTTTTGTTTTTGAAAGTGTTAAATTTTCAAATATGGTTTTAGATGGAAAAGAGATGTTATACGCTGGAATTCTATCAAGTGGAGTGGCGTTTCTTCTTCAAATTTACGGACAACAAAATCTTTCTCCAGCCCCTGTAGCTATTATATTTTCTCTTGAAGGTGTATTCGCTTCAATTTGCGGATGGATAATTTTAAGCCAGTTTCTAAACGAAATAAAAATTATAGGAATAATTCTTATTTTATTTGCAGTTATTTTTTCACAATTAGCTCCGTTATATGATAAAAAAAAGTATGGACGAGTCTAATCAAGGGTTTATGAAACATCTTGGCGGGTTAGAGCTAAAAAAAATTAGTGATACTCAATATGAGTTTACAGTAGAAGTAAAAGAAACACATTTAAACACTGGTAAAATTGCGCATGGTGGTTTTCTTTCCACTATAGCAGATACTGGTATGGGAACAGCTGCTCACAGAATTGCTGGTGACAAGAGATGTGTAACAATTAATTTAGATATGAAATTTATCTCTGTAGGCCAACTTGGTGATAATCTCGTAGGGAAAGTGGAAATATTAAAAAAAACCAAGACGTTAGTTTTTATAAGCTGTGAAATTTCTAACAATAAAGAAATAGTAGCTTCTGCATCTGGAACCTGGAAAATACTTTAAACAACTCTTCTATAATTTAAATATCCAAAAACTAATAAAAATAGCAATGCAAAAGGATATACTATTGCTTTATTTGGTCTTTCTGGATTTTCAATTTTAAAATTACTAATAATATCACCCATTTGAATACCAGATTTTTTTGCTTCCCCTCTCCAGTTTAGTTTATCAACAGTTAGTTGATCATTCTGGTCGACTAATGTTACGCCATATTCTTCGAGGTTATAATTATTTTCAAATTTACCTTTATTGATAACAAATAATTTATACCTTTCTCCATATTCAGTAACTCGAGTTACTTTAATATGAACTTCTTTTGATGGGTCAAAAGATAAATTTTGAATATTTTCTGCCGAAAGTTTTTGCTCATTAAATTTAGGATAGAATTTACCTAAAACATAATCTGGAGCTAGAAAAGATAAAGATATTATTAAAAATGCTATGATTTCATACCATTTTAACTTATTTATAAACCATTGTTGAGTAGCAGCAGTAAAAACTAAAATTCCAATCAATGAAGTTACTATAACTAATAAAGCTTGCCAGATACTATCTACTCCTATTAATAGTAGCTCGTGATTAAACAAAAAGACTATTGGTAAAATTCCAGTTCTTAAACTATACCAAATAGCTTGAAGTCCTGTTCTTAAAGGATCGCCACCAGAAATTGCAGCTGCTGCATAAGATGCTAAACCAACAGGGGGTGTTACATCGGCCATCAATCCAAAATAAAATACGAATAAGTGAACAGCAATTAAAGGAAAAATAAAGCCAGAGGCATTTCCAACATCAACTAAAACTGTAGCCATTAGAGAGGCTACTACTACATAGTTTGCAGTTGTAGGAAGACCCATACCAAGTAACAAGCAAAGTATAATAGTTAAAAAAATTAATATAATTACATTGTCTCTTGCAATTGTCTCAATCACTATGATTAAATTTGTACTTAGACCTGTAGATCCAACTGCACCAACAATTATCCCTGCTGTGGCGATTGCGATCCCTACCCCTACCATGTTAATTGCACCTTTTTGAAGACCAACTATTGTTTGATTGTACCAATCTATTAAACCAGTTTTAAAATCTGGATTTTTAATTATGCGACTTACTAAGTTTACTATTACTAAAGATAACGTTGCGTAGAAGATAGAAAAACCTGCTGTGTATCTCATATAAACAAGTAAAAAAATTAAAACAAAAATAGGTATTAAAAAATGCAGTCCAGATAAAAAAGTTTTCTTGAGATGCGGAACATCAGCGTCATCCATCCCTTTTAATCCTAATTTAAGAGCCTCTAAGTGAGATATATAAAATAAAGCAATGTAAGAAATGATAGCTGGTAAAAAAGCATGTTTTACAACTTCAAAATAAGTAACACCTATAAAACTTGCCATAACAAATGCAGCCGCTCCCATAACTGGAGGCATTATTTGTCCATTAACAGATGAAGAAACTTCAATAGCACCAGCTTTCTCTTGAGAGAAACCTGTTTTTTTCATTATTGGAATCGTAAAAGTTCCAGTTGTTACAGTATTTGCAATTGAGGAACCTGAAATCATTCCAGTCATTCCAGATCCTAATATTGCAGCTTTAGCTGGACCTCCTCGCATTTTACCAACCATTGCAAAAGCTAAGTCTAAAAAATACTTTCCACCTCCTGCGGTTTCTAATAAAGCTCCAAATAATACGAATAAAAAAATGAAATCTACTGAAACTCCTATTGGAATTCCAAATATTGCTTCTTGATCAAACCATTGAAATCCAACTAGTCTTTTTACAGAAAGTCCACCATGAGAAATAATATCAGGAGCATATTTTCCAAAATAAGAAAATAAGAGAAAACAGACTGCAATAATAACTAAAGGTAAGCCTATGGCTCTTCTAGTTGCTTCTAATAAAATTAATATACCTATGGCCCCAATTATAAGCTCAACTGGAACTTTAAAACCAAATATTTCTTTTACTAAAAGAATACCACCTCTATTTACTAAATCGTCATAGAAAAAATAAATATATAAGCAACTTAATGCCCCAGTTATACTAATTATAATATCAAGTATTGAAATCTTTTTTCCCCTAACTGCTGGAAAAATTAAAAAAGCTAAAGTTAAAGCAAAACCTAGATGAATAGCTCTAGCAGGCAGTCCTTTGAACATTCCAAAATTGAACCAAAAAGGAAAAGGAGATGCATACCAAAGTTGAAAAAATGTCCAAAGAATAGCAATTCCAAAAACTATTTTTAAATGAATGCCTGATAAATTTCGAGTTGGAGAAATATCTTCTTGTATTTTATCTTTTATCTTACTTTGAATGTTTTGATTCATTTTAGCTAAGATACCTTATTCTAAAAAAAAAGGCCCAAAAAATATTGGGCCTTTTTTAATTTAACTATAAAGTTGAATTACATTAATCCAGCTTCTTTGTAGTACTTAATTGCACCTGGATGTAATGGAGCTGATAATCCATCAGCTATCATGTTTTTCTTTTCCAGAGGTCCAAAAGCAGGGTGTTGAGCTCTGAAATCATCAAAGTTTTCCATCACCGCTTTTGTAACTAAGTATACAAGCTCTTCAGAAACATTTGCGCTTGTAACAACAGTAGCTTTTACACCAAACGTTGTAGCGTCTTTTTTCTGATTTGAGTAAGTTCCTTTTGGAATAACTGCTTTAGCATAATAGTCTGCTCCATCAATTAAACCTTGAACTGGTGCACCTGTTAAATTAATTGGGCTAGCTTTTGCTTTACAAGTTGCTGCTTGCTCCATAGCACCATTTGGAAATCCTACTGAGTATCCAAATGCATCTATTTTACCATCACAAAGAGCTTTAACTTGCTCAGAAGAAGTAAGTTCAGTAGTTGCTTTGAACATACTCATATCTGCTCCCATAGCTTTCATTAATTCTTCCATAGTTCCTCTTTGACCAGAACCTGGGTTACCGATGTTTACTGTTTTTCCTTTTAGGCCTTTAAAATTCTTAATTCCAGATTTTTTACTTGCCCAAATTTGGAAAGGTTCATTGTGAACAGAAAATACAGCTCTTAAGTCGCTAAACTGTTTTCCTTCCCATTTGCTTGAACCATTGTAAGCATGATACTGCCAGTCTGACTGAGCAACACCAAATTGAAACTCACCATCTTTGATTTGTCCAATATTATAGTTAGAACCACCTGTTGAAGGTGCAGTACATCTATAAGCTTTAGCCGTACCTTTTTTTCTACCGTGATCAGCACTGATTGCTGATTTATGTAACATTTTACATATAGCGTTACCTGTTTGGAAATAAACTCCAGTAGGTCCACCTGTTCCTATAGTAAAGAACTCTGCTGATTTTGCGATTGAAGTAAATGGGCTTGAAAAAGCAAACATTACTAATACCGCAGAAATCACTGATATCATTTTTCTCATGTGTTCTCCCTTTTGTTAATTGATTAATTTAACTACGATATTCAGTTGAGGTCAAAGAGATTCTTATAAATTTTTAGCCCAATTTGAGAGCTTGGCAGTACCCTCAACTACATTTGGGGCATACTTCTTGATCATTTCTTCACTGATAGATTTGTAATCTGTAACTTTTTTGAAAAATTGTACTCCGTCAAAGTCAGTATAACTCAATCTAGTTAACATTTTATTTGGTTTGAAACCAAAATCAGAGCCAGGTAACATTGCTACTCCTGTATCGTGCAATATGGCTTCACATAGTTGTGAGGAACTTTTAAATTTTTTATTTTTAAATTCAGGCATTAAATAGAAAGCTCCTTGAGGAGGGTTGATTAAAATTTTATTTGATTTCAAATTATTATAAACAAAAGTACCCACTGCATTAAGTATTGCTCTAACTTTTAATTTATAATCCTCATAATCACCATTATAAGCCTCGACAGCAGCAAATTGAGTTGGTGTATTTACAGTTGAATATGACTCACTTGCTAATGATTTTAAACTGTTCATAAATTCTTTTGATCCGTTTGGCACTGCTAAAAATCCCAATCTCCATCCTCCTGCTCCACACCATTTGCTCAGACCTCCGCTTATAAACGTATGATCAGGGTAGTATTTGGAAATGGATTGATATTTATTATCGAATGATAAGTCAGTGTAAATTTCATCAGAGAGAATGATTAAATTATATTTTTTTGCTATTTTAGCTATTTCTTCAAAGTTTTCACAAATTGCACCAGATGGATTATTTGGTGAGTTTAAAATAAGAATTATATTTTTTTTTTTACTAATTTTCTTTAATTTATTTTCAAGTTCTTTAGCGGTAGGAAACCAATTATTCACTTTTGAAGTCTCCAACCAATGAACTTTATTCCTACCTATCTCTGCTTGAGGTTCATAAGAAACCCAACTCGGGGCTGGCGTTAAAATTTCACCATTAAAAGTAACATGCATAAGTAGCATTGCCTCTTTTGACCCTGGTGTGATAAGGATATTTTCTTTGGGGTATTTTACTCCTGTTCTATTAAATAAATAATTTGAGATTTTTTCTCTTAATTCAGGCAAGCCTTGGATAGGCAAATATTCTTTTTTAGATGCGTTCAGTCTTAATGCTTCAACTATCTTTTCTGGAATTTGAAATGGTGATTGCCCAAAGCCAAATCTATAAATTTTTTTACCTACTTTAATTAATTCTTTAGATTTTTCATTAATTGCTAAAGTAGAAGACTCTTTTAGTTTTAGGATATTTTTTTTTATTTTTGTAGTCATTCAAACGATTAACCTATACGGGGACTAACTACGAAAAGTCAAATCAATTGTTAAAATGGGAACATTTGACAAATTGATTCGGTCATGTTTTAATCCTACTTTGTTCTCAAATTTGATCTACATATAGTATAAAGAAAAAAAGTTTACACAAAAATGAAAAATCAGTCTGACAGAATTATAGCATTACTAGGGCCAACAAACACAGGTAAAACACATGTGGCAATTGAAGAAATGCTTAAACATGACTCTGGAATATTTGGTCTGCCATTGAGGCTCTTGGCAAGAGAGGTATATGATAAATGTGTAAACAAACTTGGAAAAGAAAAAGTTGCTTTAATTACTGGTGAAGAGAAAATAATTCCTAGTTCGGCTAAATTTTTCATATGCACAGTAGAGTCAATGCCGAAAGATAAAGAAGTAGAATTTATTGCAATTGACGAAATTCAAATGTGCGCTGATAGAGAGAGGGGGCATATTTTTACAGAGAGATTACTAGAGTCCAGAGGTAATAAGCTCACGATGTTCTTAGGTTCTCAAGTTATGGAGAATATAATTAAAGATCTTGTAGAAAAAGTAGAATTTGAAAAAAAGGAAAGATTTTCAAAGTTGAGTTATTCAGGAGTTAAAAAAATATCTAGGTTAGATAGAAAAGTTGCAATAATAGCTTTTTCAATTGAAGAAGTTTACGCAATTGCAGAATTAGTGCGAAGACAAAAAGGTGGTGCAGCAGTAATAATGGGTTCATTAAGTCCTAAAACCAGAAATTCTCAAGTAGGTTTATATCAGTCTGGTGACGTTGATTATCTTATCGCAACAGACGCTATAGGGATGGGTCTTAATATGGATATTAATGAAATCTATTTTTCCAATCTAAAAAAATTTGATGGAAAGAAAACAAGAAGACTTAATTTAATTGAAATGTCTCAAATCGCCGGACGAGCTGGCAGATACAAAAATGATGGTGGCTTTGGAACAACTGGTGATTGTGAAACACTTAATTCAGACGAAATTGAAAAAATTGAAAAACATCAACTACCAGAGACAAAAATGATCTTTTGGAGAAATTCTCATTTAAACTTTGAAACTCCAAATAAACTAATAACATCGCTAGAATTAAAACCAAATAAAAAAAATCTTATGAGAACAAATGATTCTTTAGATGAAAGCGTTTTGAGATTTTTTCTTAAGAAGGGAGCAAACAATATCATTTATCATAAAAATTTAGAACTGCTTTGGGAATGTTGCCAAATACCCGATTTTGAAAAAAGAGCCTACAACCAACATTTAAATATTATAGATAAAGTTTTTCAATTTCTTTCAACAAGAAAAAAAAGAATTCCTAACTCATTTATGAAAGATCAACTAAAAGGTCTAGAAAAAGATCATGGAAATATTGATTTATTGTCTCATAGATTGTCTAATGTAAGAACTTGGTCTTATGTAGCTAATAAAAAAAACTGGGTAGAAAATTCTGATTATTGGGTACAATTAACTAAAAATATTGAAGATAAATTATCTGATAAACTTCATAACGAGTTAACAAAAAGTTTCATAGATAAAAAAATCAGCATTTTGTCAAGAAGCTTAAAACAAGATTTAGTTTTGAACACCGAAATAAATGAAGAAAATAAGATTTTTATTGATGGGCAATTAATAGGGGAACTAAAAGGTCTTAAGTTTATTATTGAGATCACATCTAAAACACTAGACACAGACATTAAATCCATAAAGAAAGCTACAAGAAGAGGCGTAGAGCAGGAGTTAATGAAAAGAGTTCAGAAGATTATTAATGGTGATCAATTAAGTATCAATAAAGAAAATAAAATTATTTGGAATAATAATCCAATTGCAAGACTCAAAAAAGGAGGGGATTATTTAAGTCCAGAAATAGAGATTATCGCAGACGACTCACTTAACGATGAATCAAAATTAAAGTTAAACTCGTTTTTACAAAACTGGCTGACTGAACACACTAATGATGTTTTAGGAGATTTAATAAACCTTAAAAAGTATAAAATTAAAAATCAGTATCTTAGAGGTCTAGTTTTTCAGTTATATGAGAAGAATGGGGTTATAAAAAGAAATGAAATCGAAAAAATTGTAAAATTAATTCCAGTTGAAGAAAGGAGGAGATTATGGGGTATGGGAATTAAAATTGGAAGATATCATATTTATTTACCAAAAATGTTGAAGCCTAAAGCGGTAGAATTTCGTATTAATTTATGGAAATTATTTCATAATATCTCACATGAGCAATCAATACCAAAATCAGGATTAAACTTTTTAATTAGTAAAAATTTTGAAAAAAATTATTTACTTTTATGTGGATTTGAAAATTTTAAAGAATTTTTCGTAAGAATTGACATTTTAGAAAAGCTTTTTATACAAATAATGACGACAACGAAAGATAAAAAGTTCAAAATAAACTCTGAAATGATGAATTTAGTAGGTTGTTCAAAAGAAAATTTTTACAAATTAATGACTTATATGAACTATCAGAAGGACAAAGTGAAAGATACATACATATTTAAAGGCGAAAAAAAGAGAAAAGAAAAATTCATAAAGTTTGACAAAAAAGAGAATCCATTTAATAAACTTCTATCCTTAAATTTAAAATAATGACTGATATAGACAAAAAAAGTTTGACCGGTATTGCAGCTCTTCTAGTTCATGCTGCAAAAATTGATGAACTTTACTCAGAAAATGAAAAAAACCTTATTAAAGACTTTATAAATTCTTATTCATCAAATGAAAATTCTGATGAAATTCTAAAAGAAGCAGAGGAAATTGAAAATAATTCAAACCAGTTATTAAATTTTACAAATATAATAAAGCAAAATTCTTTAGATGTTAAAAAAGATATTCTTGAACATTTGTGGAAAGTTATTATTTCAGATAATACGGTAGATCAATATGAGTCTAATCTAATGAGAAGAATTTGTGGTTTAATATATGTCCCTGACAAAATTAGTGCTGAAATAAAATTACAACTGATGGAAAAAATAAAATGACTTATATTGTAAAAGATGAATGTATAAAATGTAAGCTTACTGATTGTGTAGAAGTTTGTCCAGTCGACTGTTTTTATGAAGGGGAGAATATGCTCGTAATTAACCCAGAAGAATGTATTGATTGCGGAGTTTGTGAACCCGAGTGTCCAATAGATGCAATTAAAGCTGACAATGACGATAGTGTAGAGGATAAAGAAAAATGGTTGTTGATAAATAAAAAGTTTTCTGCAATATGGCCTAATATTTCAAAAAAAAAAGAACCGATGGAAAATCACGAAGATTTTAAAGATATTAAAAATAAATTTAAGGACCACTTTTCAGAAAAACCAGGAAAATAAAAATGCCCAAAAAGAAAGTTAAAAAAAATAAAAAACTTGTTAAAATTAAAAAAATTAAAAATAAAAAAACAAAAGTTTCTCTAAAAGAAATTGAAAAAAAACCTTCTTCTCCCGGACAAGAGGAAAAACCAGAAATTAAGAAAATCAAAAAACAACCAACAGAAAAAAGGGTATATAATTTAAAAGATTTCGTTGTATATCCAAAACATGGGGTTGGGAAAATTACTGCTATTGAAAAAGCTACAATAGGTGAAATAGATATTCAATTTTATAAGATCCTAGTGGAAAAAGAAAAACTTACTTTAACAGTTCCAATTAATCAACAGTCAAAACTCAGACCTATTGCCTCTATAAATCAAATTAACAAATGTATATCTATTCTTAAGACAAAACCAAAAATTAAAAGAACCATGTGGAGCAGACGTGCTCAAGAATACGACCAAAAAATTAATTCTGGAAAGATTTACGAATTAGCCGAAGTTGTAAAAGATTTAAACAAAAATACAGATATCATTGCGGATCAATCTTATTCAGAAAGACAATTATTTGAAAAAGCATATGATAGGCTTAAATCTGAGTTTGAAGCTGTATTAAAAATTAATCCGGAAGATGTTCAAAAAAAAATGGACAAAGCTCTAGGAAGAACTAAAATTCTTGAAGACACCCAATAAAAAACGCCCTCTTTAAAATTATAACAATTATAAAAAGGGCGCTTAGTTAAATAGAAAACTATCGTCTTCTTCTTCTCTTTTTTGCTTTCTTTTTAGTTTTCTTTTTAGCTTTTTTTCTTCTTTTAGCCATCTTCTCTCCCTTGTTTAAAACAAATCTTAATGATTCGTTTGTTAATAATTACATTAATTAATTAAAGATTCATGTCAAACATAAATTAATTTACAAAATTGATTCAAAATTTAAATTTTTTAATTATTTTTTTATTTTTTAATAAAATTAAAAAAAGTTAGCAATACCAATGTTTTTTTAAGCAAATTAAATAAGTTATAATTTAATTTTTAATAAAGATTTTCTAGTTGTTGTTTATAATTTTTAATTATTTCTTTTCTTTTTAACTTTAAAGTTGGTGTAAGCATTCCGTTGTCAATTGTAAATTCTTCATGAATTAATACAAATTTTTTAATTTTTTCTATTAAAGTTAAACTTTTATTTATATTTTCAATTATAAGTTTAATTTTTTCTTTATTATTTTCTTTTTCACTTACAATTAATGCAACTAAATAATTTTTTTTGTCTCCATAAACAAAAGATTGTTTAATATTTTCATTTAAACATAAAATATTTTCTACTTTACTTGGGGAAATGTTATCTCCTCCAAGATTTACGATAATATCTTTTTTTCTATCGGTAATTTTTAAATAATTATTATTATCGAATTCTCCTATGTCCCCGGTATGAAGCCAGCCATCTTTAATTACTTTTTCAGTCTCTTCCTTTAAATTCCAATATCCCAACATCACATTTTCACCCTTAATAAGAATTTCTCCATCCTCTGCTATTTTGACTTTATTGGTCCTAAACGGAGGTCCTACTGATTCGACCTTCACTAAATCTGGTAAATTACAGCTTACAACAGGAGAGGCTTCGGTTAGGCCATATCCTTGTAGTGTGGGTAAACCAACAGCATTTAAAAATTCTCCAATATTTTGATCTAAAGCCCCTCCCCCAGATACGAAGGCTTGAAGATTACCACCAAACTGATTTCTGATTTTTTTTCTTACTAATTTTTCACAGAAAAAATTTGTGATTTTTTCACCAAATTTCAATTCCTCTTTTTTGAGTATTTTTTTACCTAGATTTAAAGTCTGATTTATAAGTTTTCTTTTAAATCCAGATTGCTTCTCAAAATTCATATTTATTTTTGTAAAAAGATTTTGATAGAATCTAGGAACAGCTGTCATGATTGTAGGTTTTGCAATCCCCATATTAGAAATCAGTTTTTCTAAACTTTCGGCATAAAAAACTTTTGCCCCAACTATAATTTGTATGAATTGAACTGTGTGTTCATAAGAATGTGATAATGGTAACCAGGTCAAAAATACTGGATCTTTTTTTTTAGTTAAAATTTCTAGTAATTCAACTGCTCCTTCACAGTTTGACAGAATACCGCCATGACTTAAAACAACTCCTTTAGGATTTCCAGAAGTACCTGATGTATAAATTATACAAGCAGGCATATTTCGTTTTAAATCTTTGTTAACTATTTTTTCATTAAGTTCTTCATTTAATATTTTTTTAATTAATAAACTATCAGTATCTATTTCTTCAAAAGATATAATTTTTACATCGCTTCTTATAAATTTTTTAATTTTATTAAATTGATTTTGATTTGACACAAATACCAATGAGGGCTTACAATCATTTAATATATATTCGTAATCGTTTGCTGAATAAGTTGTAAAAATAGGAACTGAAATACCGCCTGCATTCATGATAGCAATATCGGTCATTAACCAATAAGGTCTATTCTCAGAAAGTATTAAACATCTATCACCTTGTTTTATTAACGATTTAATTTTTGTAGTAAGTTTATAAATTCTTTCAGTTATATCTTCCCAATTATAGGTTCGTTTATCTGGCTTTAACCATTTTAAAAATGGTCTTTTACCATCAACTTCTTCTGTCTTTTTAAAGTAAAGTTCAACTAAGCTATTTAATTTACTTATATCCATAACATGGTGGGCGAAGAGAGACTCGAACTCTCAAGGTATTGCTACCACCGGATTTTGAGTCCGGCGCGTCTACCAGTTCCACCATTCGCCCTTTTTTTCTAATAATCTAATTGATTTTTCTTACTATGAGAACAAAAATAATTGATGTGCAAAACATAATTAGTGCATAGGCCGCTGTTGGCACCATAAACACAATGTCATCAAATAATTGTGTTGTAACAAAAACTGCTAAAGTTCCGTTTTGTAAGCCACATTCCAATGAAATACATTTTCTTTGCGCAATTCCTGATGTCCAAAATTTTGCAACATAATATCCGATAAAAATCATAGTCATATTTAAAATGAAAGCTATTAGACCTGCTCTAGTTATATAAGAAACAATCCTATCCCATTCCTCTACCCAAATTGCAATAAATACTATTAAGAATAAAATTACTGATAATCTTTGAATAATAAGAGTTTTAGAAATAATAAAATTAGTCATTAAACTTCTAACAATCATTCCAAAAATAACAGGAACAGTTACTACAAGGAACATCTTTGTTGCAATATTAAGCATTGATATATTTTTTGCTGTTTCAATCCCTAAAAATGCGGCCGAATTAAAGACTATAAATGGAACAATTAAAATACTTAATAAACTGACAATCGCTGTCAAACTGACTGATAGAGCAACATCTCCATCGGCAAACTTAGTAAGAATATTAGAAGTTACTCCTCCTGGTGCAGCAGCTATTACCATAACTCCTAAAGCTATTTCTGGTGGAAGTGAAATAATATTAATTAAAATAAAAGCAATTATTGGAAGCAAAATAACCTGACATAAAAAACCTACTAAGAAGTCTCTTGGATTTTTTAAGACCCTTATAAAATCCCCAATCGTTAAGCCAAGACCTAAACCGAACATTATTATGGCAAGACATACGGGTGCTATTGTAGTTACGATTTCCATAATTTTATAAGCTCCTATTCTACTTTAAAGGAAGAGTTTTTCATGAGGTCGAAAATTGTAGTTACGAAACCAGCTTTATGCTTTTGGTTATGCATGTAGTTTTCTTCAAAGGATTTGATGTTTTTAGGAGATGGTAAAAGCATATATTCAAGCTTTTTATTTTTTGTAACTAATTTTTGTTTTAAAAGGTATTTTAATTTTCTAATCACAGTGGCTCTAGGGATCGTTGAAATTTCGGAAATAGAGGATGCATTTATTCCATTTTTAGGAGTATGCCTTAAAAGATGCAAATATAAGTCAGCGTAAGTTCTCGGATCTTCAACAACTTTGCTTTTTACTTGTTTTGAATAGTCGGTAAATTGTGAGATACCTATTGCACCCCATACATTCCAAGTTTCTAAATCACCAAAAAAGGATCTATGTCTTACTAAAAAAGGAATTTGCATCCTAAACCAATGTTGCCAGCATATTGTAAAATATTTATCAATAAATGCTTCTATTTCTTCTTTTGAAAATGCTCTACCAAACCAAGATTCTTTGGAGAGAATTTGACTAGTCTTTTCTAAGAAATTAGCCATAAATCTTTTCGAGTTTGCTGGTCTTTGAAGTTCTGTTATCTTTCTATTGAAAAAAATTGATTTTCCTTTTCTATATATAATATTTTGATTTTGTAAAAAATTTACTTTTCTTCTTATAGTTTCCTTCGGAATATTTAATTCTTTTGAAATTTCAATTAAGTTAATTTTATCAATCAAAAGTTCGTTTTTGTCATAAAATTCTGTGTAGGACAAATACTGAAAACGATCTGAGTATTTTTGAAATACAGTATTGATTAAATAAACTAAAATTAAGTAACTATCATAATCTTTAAACGTACTATATGCATTATTGCACCATGATTGCTGTAATTTAAACCACAAAGTTACCGTTTCATTAGAATGACTGGATAAAACATCAAAAACCTCATCTGTATTTATTGTATTAAAAATTTTGTTTTCAAACGATGGTTTTTTTTTTAAAGGCTCGAAAATTTTTACAGTTTTTAGATCTATTGGTTTAGACATTTATTTTTTCCACGTAACACTTTGATTAATTAAGATAGCCATTAAAATCCAAATAATAAATGTTCCTTCCGGCGAAAACCCATAATCAGCGCCAAACATTCCTGCAACTATAACGATTGAATAAATAGCAACTGTAGATAATATTAAACTTGCCAGATACCTTAGGATTGTGCATTTTAAATTCATGATTTTAAAAAAATTATACGATAGATGCGTTGAGCTTGCTAGACATAAATTTTCAAAGCCTTTATTAGGTTTTGTAGCCTTTATCGAAAGTTTCTTTTTTCCAGTTCCCCCTGATTTAATGATTGTTCCAATGGTAGTTGCAAAGAGAGAGGATTATCTTAAAATATTTCTTATAGCTACAACGGGCTCTGTTTTAGGAGGGTTGTTTGGATACATGCTAGGAGTTTTCTTTTTAGATGCATCGATGGTGATTATTGAATTTTATGGTTACGAAGAAAAAGTTTTTGAGATGCAGGATAAGATGTCTACAAAAGGTGGATTTTTAGCTTGGCTTGGAATTATGTTTTTAGCTGGCTTTACCCCGCTTCCTTTTAAAGTTTTTACTATTACGAGTGGAGTGATCGCCTATAATCTTCCAGTATTTTTCTTTATATGTTTATTCACTAGAGGACTAAGATTTTTCTTAGTTTCTTATTTAACATTTCTTTTTGGTAAAAAATTTGGTGATTTCATTGAGAAAAGAGGTGCGCTGTGGTTTACTTTAACTGGAATTTTTATTGTGGTTTTAGCGGTTGTCCTTTATATAATTTTTACCTAATGTTGAGTGAGAACAAGTTAATTTTAAACAGTATATTAGCCTTTAGTTTTTTATCTTTGGCTATAGCTTATTTCATTCAATACATATTAGGGCACGAGCCCTGTAATTTATGCCTAATTGAGAGAATTCCTTATTTAGCCTCTTTAATACTCATTTCGTTAATATTTATAATCAGTAAGTTTGAAAAATTGATTGCTGGTATTGTGCTATTATTTTTTATTTTTGGTTCCGTGGTTTCTTTTTACCATGTAGGGATTGAACAAGGATTTTTTAGTGAGTCTTTTGTCTGCGATTTGGGTTCATCTAATGGAGATATGTCAAAAGAAGATATATTAAAACAACTTCAGAATAAAAGTCCAATAAGCTGCAAAGACGTGACTTTTAAGTTTTTTGGACTTTCTCTTGCTACAATAAATACAGTTATATCAATACTATTAAGTGGTATTATGGTTAGAGTTATTAAAAATTATGGAAAAAACTAATAAAAAAACTTTAGAAGAAATTATAAGAGTAGATCACGCTGGAGAACGTGGTGCTATAAAAATTTACGAAGGTCAATTACTTGCTCTAAAAACTTTCAAACAAAATGCTTCTTTAAAAAGAAAAATTGAAGAGATGAAAGAGCACGAAAGAGAGCATTACGAATACTTTGATAACGAAATTAAAAAGAGAAATATTCAACCAACAAAACTTTTACCTCTCTGGGATTTAATGGGAGTTACTTTAGGTTTTGGGACTGCTATGCTTGGTGAAAAAGCAGCTATGTTATGTACTGCATCAGTTGAAGAAGTAATCGACGGACATTACAAAGACCAAACATATAAACTTGGAAAAGATGAAGAGGAATTAAAAAAGAAAATTATGAAGTTTAGACAAGACGAACTTGACCATAAAGATATAGCTTATGACAATGGGGCAACAAAAAAAGGTTTATTCGGTGTATTGGATAAAGTTATCAAAACTTCATCAAGGATAGCTATAACGATTTCTGAAAAAATTTAATTACGGTTCTAATTCTATATCCCAATATAGATAATCCATCCAGCTTTCGTGTAAAAAATTAGGTGGAAAGTTTCTACCATTTCTGTGCAGGTCTTCAACAGTAGGAGCGTAAGGTTTGTTCGCTAATTTCAAATCACAATCTCTATAAAGCTTACCTCCTTTTTTTACATTGCAACTTGAGCAAGCTGTAACTACATTATTCCAATCTGTCAGACCACCTTTAGACTTTGGAAGAAGGTGATCAAAAGTTAAATCTTTTTTATCTCCACAATATTGGCAAGTAAACTTATCTCTCAAAAAAACATTAAATCTTGTGAAGTTTGGATTTTTTGATGGTTGAATAAAATTTTTTAAAGCTATTACGCTCGGTAAATTCATTTCAAAAGATGGACTCCTAATTTTTCTTTTGTAATTTGAAACGATACTTACTCTATCTAAAAAAACTGATTTAACTGCATCTTGCCAGCACCATATTGAAAGGGGATAATAACTCAAAGGTCTAAAATCAGCATTAAGAACTAATGCTGGACACTTTTCTAATGGAACTTTATCTGCAGAAGTAATAATCATAATTAAAGCTAACTGATAAGAAAAATTTTATCAAGTTATAATTATGTATCAAGTAAAATAGTTATCATTCAAAATGTTTTTTGATGAATTGTAGACCCAAACTTGACCCTTCAGTAGGTATACGATGTTCACAGTTTTTAAATATTTTTGTTTCAATTTCGTAATTATTTTTTCCAAAAAAGTCTTTAGCTTCTAGCAGTGATTCTATAGGAACAACTTGATCAAGATCGCCATGCATCAAGATAATATTTGGTCTAGATATTATATTTTTAGAAAGATGTTCTGTGCTTATAATTCTTCCAGAATATCCCACAATTGAATTTATTGTATCTTTTCTCTTTATCCCTGTTTGTAAAGTTATCATACAACCCTGGCTGAAACCTCCAATGATAATTTCATCAGCTTTTAAATTATATTTTTCCTTAACTTCATCTATTAATTTATTAAGTTTATTCTCAGCTACAAGAGACTTTGATAAAATCTGTTCAGGAGTTTGATCCATTAAGTCGAACCATTGAAAACCTGTTGGACTTGCTGCACATTTTTCAGGTGCATCTGGACAAATTATGATAGTGTCTGGCAGGTGTGCTCTCCAATAACTAGCTAAAATTGAAATATCTTTTCCATCTCCACCATACCCGTGGCAAAGAATAACTGCATTCTTTGGTTTTTCTTTAGAAACTGGCTCTAAAATAATTGTATTTAATGAAAAGGTCATATAGATAAAATACCAATGTCAGAATTTTTATTTAACTTTATAGGTTTCACTTTATTAGGTGCTGTTGCAATAGTTTTAATAATGGGTATTTATACTTTATTTAAAGGTGGAAGTACTAGTAAAAAATATTCAAATAAACTAATGCAGTTAAGAGTATTGTTACAATTTATTGCAATTATCGTTTTAGTTTTACTTGCCTATTTTTTTAAAGACTAAATATATTTTCTTAAAAGTTTAATAAATTCCTCACTAGCAAAATCGATTTCACCGATCACTTTTCCGAATTCTTTACCTTCTTTATTAATTAATATGCTTGTAGGTAAGCCTCTTAATTTGAACCCTTTGACTAATTTCAATTCTGGATCATAGTAAGTTTTTAGATCTTTTACTCCTATATCTTTAAAAAATTTATCTACTTTTATATTATTTGGTTTTTCCATATTCACTGCAAAAATATCGATTTCTGGTAACTTGTTACCTAATTTTTCTAAAGAGGGCATTTCTTTTCGACAAGGTGCACACCACGTCGCCCAAAAATTTATTATCATGATCTTGCCTCTTTTGTTCATTAAATCAACTTCTTGAAGATTTGAGTCTTTAAATCTTAGTTCGCTAATAATTTGGGGTTTTTCGTGAATAATAACGTTTTTTGAAAAATCTTCTGCTCTAATAAGATTTTGGCTAAGAAGAGATAGAACTATTATGTGAATATAGATTTTAAAAGATTTACTAATTTTCATATTAATTTAAATTGTAAATAACATAGTAAAATGAAAAATAAAACTGTTTGGGCTGATAGACTAAAGGGAAAGACATCACTATCTTTTCAAAAAATAGGCTCATCAATAGGTGTAGATAACAGACTTTATGAGCAAGATATAGCTGCGTCTATTATTCATGCCAAAATGCTCGTTAAACAAAAGATTATTAGTAGCAAAGAAGGTTCTAAAATTATCAATGGTCTCAAAAAAATTAAATCGCAGATTGACAAAGGAAAGTTTAAATTTCAAGAAAAATTTGAAGATATTCATTTAAATATAGAAAAAAAATTATTTGAATTAATTGGTTCTTCAGCAGGCTTTTTGCACACAGCGAGATCAAGAAATGATCAAGTTGTTACAGATTTCAAACTATGGATTAAAAAATCATCAAAAGAAACTATAGCTAACATTAACTCTTTAATGAAAATTTTAATCAAAAAAGCAGAAAAAAATGTTGATACTGTTATGCCTGGCTTAACACATCTTAAGAATGCTCAACCTATTTCATTTGCACATTATCTCTTATCTTACTTTGAAATGTTTAAAAGAGATATAAAAAGATTTGAAAATAATATAAAACTTTTAGATGAGTGCCCATTAGGTTCGGCCGCATTAGCGGGTACTTCTTATAAGATAGATAGAAGTTATACTTCAAGACAACTTGGTTTTAAGAAACCAACTGATAACTCAATTGACTCTGTTGCAGACAGAGACTTTGCAGTAGATTTTTTATATGCCTCTGCTTTATGTGCAATGCATTTATCGAGATTAGCTGAAGATTTTATAATTTTTAATTCAAACGCATTTAGTTTGATTTCATTTGATGACAGCATGTTAACTGGTTCGTCGATTATGCCGCAAAAGAAAAATCCTGACCCCGCTGAATTAATCAGAGGTAGAGTTGGTTTGAACTATGGCAATTTAAATTCGATGCTTACTATATTGAAAGGACTTCCAATGTCGTATTTTAAAGATCTTCAAGATGATAAAAGACTTGTCTTTGATGGATTTGATGCTTTAAATGATTCATTGGTTTTAAGTATAGAGTTGGTGAATTCAGTAAAACCAAATAAAAAAAATATGCTTAAAATGGCTAATGAAGGTTTTACAACGGCCACTGATTTTGCTGATTACTTAGTAAAGGAAAAAAAGCTCACTTTTAGAGAGTCATATTCAATAGCAACAAAATTAGTAAATTACGCTGAAAAGAAGAACAAATTTTTATTTGAGTTATCTTTACAAGAAATAATGAAAATTTATAAAAATTTAGATAAAAAAGTATTAAAAATATTTGATGTAAATAATTCAATGAACTCGAAAAGATCCCATGGGGGAACTGCTATTGCAAATGTAAAAGCAATGATTAAAAAATATAAAAAGGAAGTAAAATGAAAATATTAATATCAATTTGTATAATAATTTTAACTCTGTCAGGATGTGGAAAAAAATCAGAGCCTAAATATCAAGGAAAATTAAATCATATACAAATAATTTTATAATCTTATGCAAAATTTAAGATACGTAGGCAAAAATTTATTTCTGGAGCGAGTATCTATTCGAAATTTTTTAAAGAAAAATAAAACTCCCTTTTATATTTATTCTAAAAATCAAATAGTTTCTAACTATTTAAATTTTGTTAAAATATTTAAAAAAACTAATCCTTTAATATGCTTTGCTGCAAAATCTAATAGTAATACTAATATTTTAAGAATTTTGGGTAAACTTGGTGCTGGAGCTGATGTTGTATCCGGCGGAGAATTATTAAAAGCTCTTAAAGCAGGTATTAAACCAAAAAAAATTGTTTTTTCGGGCGTAGGTAAATCTGAGGATGAATTAAAAATTGCAATTAATAAAAAAATTTTATTAATTAACTGCGAGTCTGAGAGTGAGGCAAAGTTAGTAAATGTATTAGCAAAAAAATTAAGAAAAAAAGTTTCTATTGGCTTCAGGTTAAATCCAAATGTTGATGCAAAAACACATAAAAATATTTCTACTGGTAAAGCGGATAACAAATTTGGCTTATCAATAAAAAATTTTAAGTCTTTTCTCAAAGAGATACATAAATTCAAAAATATTAAACTTGAAGCACTAAGTGTTCATATAGGAAGCCAAATTTTAAATGATGGGCCTTTCAAAAAGACACTAAATGTAATGAATAAGCTAATAAAAGAATTAAAGTTAAATTTGAAATATGTTGATTTAGGTGGAGGTTTTGGAATTAATTATAGTGATGATGAAAAACCAATAAATCTAAATAACTACGCAAAATTAGTAAATAACTTTGCAACAAAACTTAAATGTAAAATTATATTTGAACCAGGTCGATCCATAATTGGAAATACGGGATTACTTGTTAGCAAAGTTCAATTTATAAAGAAGGGGGTCAATAAAAACTTTATAATTTTAGATGCTGGAATGAACGATTTTATGCGACCAGCTTTATACGATGCGTTCCATAAAATTATTCCTATAACTAAAAATTCATCGAAAATGAAAAGCGCAATTGAATTCGTGGGTCCAATATGTGAAAGCACATGTAAATTTGGTGTTTATAGAAAATATCAAAAATTAATTGAGAATGACTTTGTGGCAGTTACAAATGTTGGTGCGTATGGCTCATCATTGTCATCGAATTACAATACAAGACCTTTAATTGCTGAAATTTTAATCAATAAAAATAAATTTAAATACATTAGAAAAAAACAAAATTTACTAAAATTGATTAATTCTTAATGCAATTTATTAAATCCTTAATTTTTAATATCTTCATATATTTTGGACTTATTCTAATTTTCATATTAGCAATACCAACATTAGTTCTCCCAGAAAAATTTACTATTTTTTTTGGGAGGTTATCAGCAAAATATATTGTTTTAATTTTAAAACTCATAATGAATACTAAAGTAATTTTTCATGGTGAAGAAAATTTAAAAAAAGTTGATCAATTTTTTGTTGCCTCTGCCCATCAATCAATGTTTGAAACTTTTGCTTTACAAATTCCCCTTAATGGTCCAATTTTTATTTTAAAAAAAGAGCTTTTGAATATTCCTCTATTTGGATGGTATTTAAGAAAAATTGGTTCTATAGCAATCATAAGAGAGACAACTACTAAAGAAAACTTAAATTTTTTTGATAAAGTAAAAGAAAGATTAGAAAAAAGTAAAAGACCACTTTTAATATTTCCTCAAGGGACAAGAGTAAAACTAGATGAACAACCTCCCTTTAAAAAAGGAGTTGGTCGAATATATAAAACACTAAATTTACCTTGTATCCCTGTCGCTTTAAATACAGGAAGAGTCTGGCCAAAAAATAGTTTCATGAAATTTTCAGGGGATATTCATATTTCATTTCTAGATCCTATTATGCCTGGTAAAGAAAATGATGAATTTACCAAAGAACTTGAAAATAAGATTTATACTGAAATAAAGAAATACTATTAATTATTTTCTTCCAAAGTCTGGTTTTTCAGTATCTTGTCCAGCTTCAATAATTTCTTTTCTTACCTTTTTAGTTGATGAAAATATTTCTAGAAGCTTTTCACTGTCTTTATTTTTAATAGCACTTTTAATATCATCGAGATTTTTTGAGTAGTTATCTAAAACTTTCAATATATTTTCACTATTATCAATAAAAATATCTTTCCACATCAAAGGATCTGAAGCAGCAATTCTAGTAAAATCTCTTAATCCTCCAGCACTATATTGAATTACATCATTTTTAAACTTGTCCTCATTATTAATTGCAGTTCTGACAATGCTGTATGCAACTGCATGTGGAAGATGACTTGTTAAAGACAAAACATAATCATGGTCTTCAAATGACATAACTTTTACTTTACTTCCTAATTTGGACCAAAATTTTTCTAGGTTTTCTATTTTATCTTTAGCAACTTGATTGTCAGATGAAAGAATGCACCATCTATTTTTAAATAAACTTGAAAATCCTGCAGCAGGTCCGCTATATTCTGTGCCAGCTATTGGATGTGAAGCTATCCAGCTAATATTTTTAAGACCTAAATTATTTACAATTTTGTTAACTTCTTTTTTAGTGGAACCAGTATCGGTAAGAATAGATCCTTCCTTTAAGTTTGATTTTATAGAAAGCAAAATTTCTTTGTAACTGCTTAATGGTGCGGAAATTATTACCAGGTCTGCATCTTTGGCTGACTCTGTCACATTGGAACAAATATCGGCTTTAAAATTTTTTTTTAAAAATTCCATGACTTTGTTTGACTTATCGTAAACACTTATCTTCGAAGCTAATTTTTGTTCCTGCGTTGCTCTCAGAATTGAGGAACCAATCAATCCACAGCCTATAATGCTCATTTTACCGAACATTTAAAATTTTTCTCATTTTTTTCATTAATGCAATATTTTCTGGTGTTGTTCCAATGGTTATACGTAAAGAATTTTTAATTCCATAAACATCCATTTTACGTACCAGTATTCCCGATTTTGCGAGCAATTTAAATACCTTAGCAGAATTTATTTTAACTTTATCAAATTTTACTAATAAGAAATTAGTAAAACTTTTATTTGTTTCTATTCTCATTTTTTTGAACTCAGAATACATTTTTTTACTCCATTTATTTACGTGTTTTATTTCTTTATTCAACCATGAACTATCTTTTACAGCAGCAGAGGCTGCAAACAAAGCCGGTCTGCTCACATTAAAAGGTGGCTTTACCTTATTTAATGCAGAAATAATTTCTTTTGATCCATATCCCCAGCCCACTCTGAGCCCTGCTAAACCATATATTTTTGAAAAAGTTCTTGTCATAATTACATTTTTAAAATTTGTAAAAATTTTTAAACCCGACAAATAATCTTTATTTTTTACATACTCAAAATAAGCATCATCTACTACTAACAAGATATCACTTCTTAGTTTTTTTCTAAAAAAGAGTAATTCTTTCTTTGGAATATATGTTCCAGTTGGATTATTTGGGTTAGCTAGGAAAACTATTTTAGTTTTTCTTGTAACTTTTTTGAGTATATCTTTAGTTGAAACGGTAAAATTATTCTCTTTCGAATAAATAACTTTTGCTCCATTCATTCTACTGTAAATTCGGTAAATTATAAAACTAAACTTAGGAACTATAACTTCATCTCCTTTCTTCAGAAAGGATTTACATATAAGTTCAAAAATTTGATCAGAACCTGATCCTAAGATTATTCTATTTTTATCAATTTTAAACTTCTTGGCTAGCGTATTTCTTAAAAAGGTTCCATCTGAGTCAGGGTATCTTGCAAAGTTTTTTGAAACTTCTAAGTATTGTTTTCTTGCTTTCGGGCTAGGGCCAAGAGCAGACTCATTAGCAGATAATTTAATCTTTGCTAATTTACTCTTGAATAAGCTCATTCCAGCTACATATTTCTCTGCAACAATGTTATTTGGTTTCGGAAATCTCATTTAATTAATGTATTATCTAAATTGTTTAAGTTTTTCTATAGCTCTTTATCATATATAAAATTGACAAGTTTGTGATGATTTAGTAAATATTACTCGCGCTGATTTAACCATATTGCAAGCGCATAATAAATGTAGCTAAAAAGGGGATGCCCAGTTTAGCTGGGCTTTTTTTTTGGATGAATATAAAACTTGATAATATAAAGAAATTAGAAGTTACTAAACCGCTTAAACTAGACTGCGGGAAAACTGTAAAAGATTTTCCCCTCGCTTACGAGACTTATGGAAAATTGAATGATAACAAAGACAACGCAATACTTGTGTTTCATGCATTAACTGGAGATCAGTTCGTTACTGGGACTAATCCTATTACTAATAAAGAGGGTTGGTGGGTTACTGCAGTAGGTCCTGGGAGAGCAATAGATACAAATAAATATTTTGTTGTTTGTGCAAATGTTATCGGTGGATGCATGGGTTCGTTAGGTCCTAAAGATATTAATCCAGTAACAAAAAAACCTTACGGATTAGATTTTCCAGTTATAACAATTAAAGATATGGTAAAAGCTCAGGAGTCCTTACTTGAACATCTAGGGATTAAAAAACTTTTATGTGCGACTGGGGGTTCAATGGGTGGAATGCAACTTTTACAATTTTGTGCAACATTTCCGGATAAAGCTTTTTCAGCGGTGCCGATAGCCTGTAGTTCAAGCCATAGCGCTCAAAATATTGCTCTTAATGAATTAGCTCGTCAAGCAATTATGGCAGATCCTATATGGGATAATGGAAAGTATGTTTTGAAAAATGTTCAACCAAAAAATGGCTTAGCAGTTGCAAGAATGGTTGGGCATATTAGCTATTTATCCGAAAAAGGTATGCAGGAAAAATTTGGTAGAAAATTACAAGAGAAGGCAAATTATGAATTTAGTTTTAATGCTGACTTCCAGGTTGAAAGTTATTTAAGACATCAGGGCTATGCATTTGTTGAAAGATTTGATGCAAATTCAGTACTATATATAACAAGAGCGATGGATTATTTTGATCTTTCAAAACAATTTAAAGGAGGTTTGGTAGAAGCATTTAAAAATCAAAAAACAAAATTCTTAATCATATCATTTTCCTCTGATTGGCTTTACACAACAAAAGATAACAAAGATATAGTAATAGCATTAAATGCGTCAGGTGCAGATGTATCTTACTCAGAGATAATTACAGACAAAGGACATGACTCTTTTTTACTTGATGAGCCTGAATTTTTAAAAACACTTAAAGGTTTTATAGACTCTATGTATGAAAAATTTAAAAATGAAAAAAGAATTTAAAGTAATTGCAGATTTATTACCTAATAATACGAGGGTTCTTGATATAGGATGTGGAGATGGATCTTTAATGCATCTTCTCAGAATAGAAAAAAATATAGAGGTACGTGGACTAGAGCTTAATCAAGATAATGTTAAAGAATGTATTTATAAAGGTTTGCCAGTTATTCAGGGTAATGCAGAAACTGAATTGCATCAATTTCCTGATAAATCATTTGACTATGTTGTGCTGAGTCAAACTCTACAAGCATTTTATGAGCCAGAGAAAGTTTTAAAAAATCTTTTAAGAATTGGAAAATCAGTTATTATCTCAATTCCTAATTTTGGCTATTGGAAAGTAAGAACAAAACTTTTACTTTTTGGTGAGATGCCGGTTACAAAGACACTACCAAATACTTGGTATAATACTCCTAATTTACACATGTGCACAATAAAAGATTTATTCAATTTTTGTGATAAAAAAAATATTATTATTAAAAAAGTTGTTGGAGTTAATGAAAATAAAACTTCGTTAATAAGAAAAAGTAATTTAGAAATTAAAAATCTTTTTTCGAAAGTTGGTATTTTTTTAATCAGTTAATATGAAAGTAGAAATTATTCCTTGTTTGAGTGATAACTTTAGTTATTTAATTCACGATAAAGAGTCTGACAAGGTTTCTATAGTAGATCCTGCGGAATATAAGGCATGCGATAATTTAATCAAAAAGTATAAGAAATTAGATTTTATTCTAAATACTCATCATCATGTTGATCATGTTGATGGTAATTTAGAATTAAAAAAAAAATATAACTCTAAAATTTTAGGTTTTGAATTAGATAAAGATCGAATTCCAGGTATAGACATCCTGCTCAAAGAAAACCAAAAGCAGAAAATTGGAAAATTAGAATTTGAAGTAATTTTTGTTCCTGGTCATACTAAAGGCCACGTCGCATTTTTCTTTTTTAAAGAAAAAGTAATTTTTACAGGTGATACTTTATTTTCATTAGGATGTGGTAGAGTTTTTGAGGGTACTCATGAAGAAATGTTTAATTCTTTAAATAAAATTAAAAAACTGCCGCCAGATACAAAAATATATTGTGGACACGAATATACTAAATCAAATTTAAATTTTTGTTTAAAATATGACTCCAAAAATACTTTTTTAAAAGAGAAAGAAATTGAAATTCAAAAAAAATTAAGTGCTAATCAGCCAACTATCCCAACTACTTTAGGTCACGAAATTAAAACGAATATTTTTTTTAGGTGTAATGATCCTGGGATTAAGCATACTTTAGGACTAAAAGATTCATCAGAAGCTAAAGTTTTTTCAAAATTAAGAGATTTAAAGGACTCTTTTTAACTTCAATAATCTTGACTTGCTAGCAGTGAAGGCTATATTGCGTGGAAATTAAAAAAAGAGAACTTATGTCATTTGCTATAATTGAAACAGGTGGAAAGCAGTACAAAGTATCTGCAAGTAAAATTTTAGAAATTGAAAAACTTAACGCTAAAATTGGAGAAACTATTAAGTTTAATAATGTTTTACTTTTGAATGATGACAAAAATACTGAAATTGGAAATCCTAAAATTGACGGGGCAACAGTTGAAGCTAAACTTTTAGATAATGTTAAAGATAGAACTGTATTAATTTTTCATAAGAGAAGACGAAAGCACTCAAGAAAGAAAAATGGGCATAGACAACGTCATTCTAAAATACAAATCACGAAAATTTTAGCTAAAGGTGGGAAAGTTATAGATGAGGCTAAAATTATAGAAAAAAAGAAGCCTATCAAAGAAGAGAAAAAAGTTATAAAAAAGGTAGCAAAAAAATAGGAAATTAAATGGCAACTAAAAAAAGCAGGTGGATCATCGAAGAACGGCCGAGATAGTAAAGGTAGACGTCTTGGAGTTAAAAAATATGGTGACCAAGCTGTAATACCTGGCAACATTATAGTCAGACAAAGAGGGACAAAAATTCATCCTGGTGATAATGTTGGTATGGGTAAAGACCACTCAATTTTTTCTTTAATTAAAGGAAAAGTAAAATTCAAAAAATCTAAATTAAACAGAACTTTTGTTTCTGTAATCCCCAATTAAATATATATAAATAACCAAAGTTATTTATATTAAAATAAAAATGAAATTTTTAGATCAAGCAAAGATTTATATTAAAGCTGGAAATGGTGGATCAGGATCTGCAAGCTTCAGAAGAGAAAAGTTTGTGGAGTATGGTGGACCAGATGGAGGTGACGGTGGTAACGGGGGATCTATAATTTTCCAATCAGATAGAAACCTCAATACGTTAATTGATTTCAGGTATGCTCAACATTTTAAGGCACAACATGGAAAACCTGGGAGTAAAAGAAATAAAACTGGAGCTAATGGAGAAGATTTGATTTTAAAAGTTCCATTAGGAACTCAATTATACGAGGAAGATAATAATACCTTAATTTACGATTTTACAAAAAATAAAGAAAAATATCTTGTGGCATCGGGAGGCAAAGGGGGTCTTGGCAATGTAAGATTTAAAAGTTCGACGAATAGAGCACCAAGAAAAAAAAACTAATGGAAAATTAGGTGAAGAATTTTGGATATGGCTTCAATTAAAAGTAATTGCTGATATTGGAATTATTGGTAAGCCAAATGCTGGTAAATCCAGTTTGCTTGCAGCGTTAACAAGAGCAAAGCCAAAAATAGCAAACTATCCTTTTACAACAATTAATCCAAATTTAGGAGTGTCTTACTACGGAGGGAAAGAAATTACTTTGGCTGATATTCCTGGATTGGTGGAAGGTGCACATAAAGGTGTTGGTCTTGGAGATAAATTCTTAAGACATATAGAAAGATGTAAAATTTTACTTCACTTGATAGACCTATCAGACAGCAATTTGTTAAATTCTTATAAAAAAATCAAATTAGAACTATCTAATTATGATAAAGATTTAATAAAAAAAAAAGAAATTATTTTTTTTAATAAATCAGATTTGTTAGAAAA
Organism: uncultured Pelagibacteraceae bacterium; assembly: GCA_902557935.1. Lineage (GTDB taxonomy): Bacteria > Pseudomonadota > Alphaproteobacteria > Pelagibacterales > Pelagibacteraceae > Pelagilacustribacter. The sequence continues at coordinate 29,328 of CACECJ010000004.1, forward strand.
CAATGAGATAAATGAAAAATTAAAGGAATTTAAAAAGAGAATTAAAACTAAATATGAAATTATTTCTGTTTATTCTAACAAAGATATTCAAAGAATGAAAAAATTGTTGATTAAGTATGCTAATTAAGAATGCTAATAAAATAGTTATAAAACTTGGCTCTACAACTGTTGTGGACAGTAAAGGTATTTTTAAAAAAAAGTGGGTAACTTCCTTAATTAAAGATATAAAAAAATACGGAAAGGGGAAAAACTTCGTTATTGTCTCTTCAGGGGCTATTGCCCTTGGCCAAAAATATCTTAAAATTAAAAGAGGTAAAATTAAATTAGAAATGAGTCAAGCTATTGCAGCAGTTGGTCAAATTCATTTAGCAGGAGAATTTCAGAAATTGTTTGAGAAGTATAAGATTAAAACAGGTCAAATTTTAATTAGTCCAGATGATACCGAACAAAGAAGGAGAGCTATTAATGTAAGAAGAACTTTTGATAATTTATTCAAACTTAAAGCTATCCCCGTAGTAAATGAGAATGATTCAACTGCAACAAGTGAAATAAAATATGGAGACAACGATAGATTAGCTGCAAGAGTAGCTCAAATTATTGGAGCTGACATGCTGATATTGTTTTCTGATGTTGACGGACTTTATGATAAGTCAAAAGGTAAAAAAATTATAAGAGAAGTAGCCTCAATTAGCGAGAAAATTACATCACTTATAGATAATAAGAAAAATAAATTTGGGTCTGGAGGAATCGCTACAAAATTAGACGCTGCTAAAATTTGTATGAATTCAGGCAGTCACATGTTTATTGCAAATGGTAAAGTAAGTAACCCGATTTTAAATATGATCAAAAATAAAAAATATACTCATTTCCTTCCAAAAATTTCTACTTTAGATGCTAGAAAAAAATGGATAATTGGTTCTCTTAATTACAATGGCACAATTTATATTGATAGTGGAGCTGCTAAAGCTTTATTAAATGGTAAAAGCTTACTCGCCGCTGGCATAATAAAGATTAGTGGAAATTTTAAAAAAGGAGAAAATGTAATAATTTTAGATCAAAATGATACTCAGCTAGCAAGAGGATTGTCGTCTTTCAGCTCTATTGAAATAGATAAAATTAAAGGCAAACAAAGTAAAGAGATCGAAACAATTCTTGGTTACCTCAGTAAAACTGAAGTAATTCATAAAGATGATATGGTATTATTATAAATGAGTTATTTAGAATCGATAGGAAAAAATGCAAAAAAAGCCTTTGAGGATTTAAAGGGAGTAAAACATAAAAAAATAAAAAAAGTTTTAGAGAATTATAATCAGTCACTTTTGAAAAATACTAATAAATTAATCAAAGAAAATTCAAAAGATGTAAAAAATGTTAAACGAAAATATTTAGTTGACAGACTTATTTTAAATAAAAAAAGAATTGAGGGTATTAGACATTCAATAAACGAGATAGCGAAATTTGAAAATCCAGTTGGTAGAGTTTTGGAAACGTGGCTTAGACCAAACAAATTGAAAATAAAAAAAGTAACAACTCCAATAGGCGTGATTGGCGTTATTTATGAGAGCAGACCAAATGTTACCGCTGATGTTGCTGCTTTATGTTTAAAATCTGGTAATTGTTCTATTTTAAGAGGTGGATCTGAAGCTTTTAATTCAAACAGGTTGCTAGCTAATTTATTCAGAGATAATTTGAGAAAAAATAATATTAATCAAAATTGTGTTCAGTTTATTGAAAATAAAAATAGAAAATTAGTAGATCAACTTTTATCAAAAATGAGCGAATACATTGACGTAATTGTACCAAGAGGAGGGAAAGGACTTGTAGCGAAGGTACAAAAATTTTCTAATGTACATGTCATTGGCCATCTTGAAGGATTGTGCCATATTTATGTTGACAAAACTGCAAATATAAAAATGGCAAAAAATTTAATCATAAATGCAAAAATGAGAAGAACAAGTATTTGTGGTGCAGTTGAAACTCTACTGATCGAGGAAAAAGCTTTAAACTCACATGCTAAAGAAATAATAAATGCCCTACTGGACTCAGGTTGTGAAGTTAGAGCTGATAAAAAAGTAAATAAACTTTTTAATGGAAAATTAAAAAAAACTATAGAAAGAGATTGGAAGACAGAGTATTTAGATGCAATTATTTCAATCAAAGCTGTTAAAAATGTAAATGGTGCTGTCGAACATATTTTGAAGTATGGCACAATGCATACCGATAGCATTATTACTAGCAATAAAAAAAACGCAGAGATTTTTTTTAAATGGTGTTAATAGCTCAATAGCAATGCATAATGTTTCTACTCAATTTGCTGATGGTGGAGAATTTGGTTTTGGCGGTGAGATTGGCATTTCCACAAACAAACTACCACCTAGGGGCCCAGTGGGAATTAATCAATTAACATCTTACAAATATCTTGTTTCCGGAAAAGGAATTGTTAGACCATAGTTGATGGCAAGTATCCAAAAAAAATATATTGGTTTGTTAGGTGGTAGTTTTGATCCCGCTCACAAAGGACACTTGGGTATTTCAAAGATCGCTATAAAAAAATTTAAATTAAAAAAAATTTATTGGGTTATTACCAAAAGGAATCCCCTCAAAAATAAAACTTTTTATTCTTTAGATGAAAGAATCGAATATGCAAAAAAAATAACTAAAACTCAAAAAAAAATTAAAACAATTTATCTAGATAATATTATAAAATCTTCCAGATTTGTTGATGTGATTAACTATTTCATAAAAAAAAGGAAAATTAAAAATATCCTCTTTATAATTGGTTCAGATAATTTAATACGATTTCATAAGTGGAAAAGCTGGAAAAAAATACTAAAATTAGTAAAATTAATAGTTTTTTCCAGAAAAGGATATGATAGAAAGGGAATGAAATCAATTGTGGTTAAAAATTATAAAAATAAAATTATCTTCGTTAAAAATAAGCCAATTTCTATATCATCAACTCAAATAAAAAAATTACAAGTTTGAATATCTAATGGGAATCACTAAAATTAAAAATGATATTGAAAAAATATTAGATGATAATAAAGCTCAAAATATAACATGCATTGATTTAAAAAATAAATCATATATAGCGGATTATATGTTCATAGCTTCCGGGACATCTTCGAGACATTTGCAGGCATTATCTGAAATTCTTGTAACTCAATTAAAAAAATTAGGAATAGAAAATTGTCGTATTGAAGGAAAAGAAAGTAGTGATTGGAAATTAGTAGATGCACATGATGTGATTGTGCACATCTTTCACCCAGAAAAAAGAGAGTTTTATGACTTAGAAAAAATGTGGTCAGAAGAAATTCCAAAAGAGAAGGCAATGATATGAGAAGATTAATATTTTTTTATTCTTTTCTTTTTTTCTTTATTACAACAGAGGTTTTTTCAAAATCTAATCTTTATGAAAAAATTGATCTCTTTGGAGAAGTTTTAGAAAACATCAAAAAAGAATATGTTGACGACATCGATCAAGCTGAAATAATGGACTCAGCCATTAATGGTGTGTTGCAATCTCTTGATCCATATTCGGCGTATATGAGTCCAGATCTTTTTAAAGAAATGCAAACTGATACTAGAGGGGAGTTTGGAGGCTTAGGAATTGAAATTGGAATGGAGGCAGGAGTTGTAAAAGTTATATCTCCAATTGATGATACCCCCGCTGCAAAAGCTGGAATTAAAGCAGGAGATTATATTGTTAAAATTGGGAGTGACCAAGTTCAAGGTAAATCTTTGCTAGAAGCTGTTAAATTAATGAGAGGCCCAGTGGGATCAGCAATAGAGCTTACCGTAAGAAGAAAAAATGTAAAAAAACCTCTGAAATTTAAAATTGTAAGAAAGATTATAGAAGTTCAGTCTGTAAGCTCAAATATTGTTGGTGACCAAAAAGATTTGGGATACATAAGGCTAAAATCTTTTAACGAAAATAGTGATAAACAGTTTTTAAAGTCCGTTAAAAAATTTGAAAAAAACTCAAAAATAAAAGGCTACGTTCTTGATCTAAGAAATAATCCTGGGGGCTTATTAACACAAGCAATAAATATTACTGATTTTTTTCTAGAGGACGGAGAAATTGTTTCGACTAAAGGAAGAAAAATTTCGGAAACAAGAAAATTTTTTGCGAGGAGAGGCGATGAGATAAATGGAAAACCTATAGTAGTTTTGATTAATAATGGTTCTGCCTCGGCATCTGAGATTTTTGCTGGAGCCTTAAAAGATCACAAAAGAGCTATTATTCTAGGAGAAAATTCATATGGAAAAGGATCGGTTCAATCAATTATACCTTTAAAGAATGGAGGTGGAATTAGATTAACTATTTCAAAATATTATCTACCATCTGGTAAATCAATTTCAGAAGTTGGGGTTGAGCCAGATATTTTAGTTGAAGAAGATGGAGATAATTTCCAAATCAATACTGATAAAGATAATCAATTAAATTACGCAATTAAACTATTCAGCTCATAAAATTATGATTAAAAGCAAGTTACCTATGCGTAAGGGTGTCGGTATAATAATTTTGAATAAACAAAATAAAGTCTTCGTAGCAAAAAGAAAAGATAACCCAATAGATAAATGGCAAATGCCGCAAGGAGGAGTAGACAAAGGAGAGGATTTTTATACTGCAATGCGAAGAGAGCTTTTAGAAGAAACGAGTATTAAAAGTATAGAAATTTTAAAGGAATTGGATGGTTTTTTTGAATATGAGCTTCCAGAAAAATTGATAGGAGTCATTTGGAAGGGTAAATTTAGAGGTCAAACACAAAAATGGTTTATTGCAAAGTTTTTGGGTGATGAAAATGAGATAAACTTAAAGACTAAACATCCAGAATTCATTGAATGGAAATGGATTTCACCTAATAAACTTCCTGATGTAATAGTAAGTTTTAAAAAAAGTTTATATATAAATCTTCTAAGAGAAATAAAAAAATTTATCGATTAATATTTTTTAGAGTTTGAAGTTTGTAGTATAATAAATATTTTTCTTTATCTGAAATTTTTTCATCGCTTAGTGTTTTTTCACTTTCTGCTATAAGATTATCAATAGAGTCTTTATTTAAATCTGACAGTTCTTTAGCCGTAGATGTTAAGATTAATAAATTATTTTTTAGAAAATTCTACGGTACCATCTTCAACGAAAAAATTTCTCTCTTTATCGCCTTTTACATTAATTAAGCCAGGTCTTAAGAACGTGATTAAAGAAATATGATCTTTCAAAATACCCATTTCTCCTTCAAATGAAGGTATAACAGCTTCATTAGTCTCTGTTTTTAATATTGTTTTGTCTGGAGATATTATTTCAATAGTAAAGTTTTCAGACATTGTTATTTAGTATCTTTTGACAACTTATCTGCTTTTTCAACTGCCTCTTCAATTCCGCCAACCATATAAAATGCAGCCTCTGGTAAATGGTCGTACTCACCTTTACATATAGAATCGAAGCCTTTTATGGTCGAGTCAAGATCAACTAATTTTCCAGGCGAGCCTGTAAAAACTTCGGCTACGAAAAATGGTTGGGAGAGAAATCTTTGTATTTTTCTTGCTCTGGCTACTGTCAATTTGTCTTCCTCGGAAAGTTCATCCATTCCAAGAATTGCAATAATATCTTGTAGTGATTTATAAGCTTGTAAAATTCTTTGAACATCTCTAGCTACTCTGTAGTGTTCCTCACCAACTATTCTAGGATCTAATATTCTAGAGGTCGAGTCTAGTGGATCTACAGCAGGATAAATGCCGATTTCTGCTATTTGTCTTGAAAGAACTGTTGTTGCATCTAAGTGTGAAAAAGAAGTTGCTGGAGCTGGATCAGTTAAGTCATCTGCTGGAACGTATATTGCTTGAACAGATGTAATCGATCCTTTGTCAGTTGATGTAATTCTCTCCTGAAGATTTCCCATGTCTGTGGCTAGAGTTGGTTGATAACCAACTGCTGAAGGTATTCTTCCTAGTAATGCTGATACCTCTGAACCTGCTTGAGTAAATCTAAAAATATTATCAACGAAAAAAAGAACGTCTTGACCCTCTTTATCTCTAAAATACTCTGCTACTGTTAAACCTGTTAAAGCAACTCGGGCTCTAGCACCTGGTGGTTCATTCATTTGTCCATAAACAAGAGCAGCTTTTGATCCTTTTCCATCAGTCTTAATAACTCCGGACTCAATCATTTCATGATAAAGATCGTTACCTTCTCTAGTTCTTTCTCCAACACCAGCGAATACAGAGAATCCTCCATGTGCTTTCGCGATGTTATTTATTAATTCCATGATTGTAACAGTTTTTCCAACACCAGCTCCTCCAAATAATCCTATTTTTCCACCTTTTGCGTAGGGGGCTAAGAGGTCAATAACTTTTATACCTGTAACTAATTGCTCTGTCTCAGTTGCTTGATCTGTAAATTTTGGAGCCGCTCTATGAATAGGCCACCTTTCCTTAGTCTTTACATCACCTTTTTCATCAATAGAGTCTCCAACGACATTAATAATTCTACCAAGAGTTTCTGGTCCTACAGGCACGCTGATAGGAGATCCAGTATTTATAACTTCGTCACCTCTTTTTAATCCCTCTGTTGCATCCATCGCTATTGTTCTCACATCATTTTCACCGAGATGTTGTGCAACTTCTAAGATTAATCTATTTCCTCCATTATTAGCTTCTAAAGCAGTATAAATTTCGGGTAGATCGCTCTCAAAATTTACATCTACTACAGCTCCAATAATTTGTGTAATTTTGCCTTGTTTCTTCATAATTATAAGCTCTCAGCTCCTGATATAATTTCTATTAATTCTTTTGTTATAGATGCTTGTCTACTTCTATTATAGTTGATCGTTAACTTTTCTACCAAATCTCCTGCATTTCTAGTCGCATTATCCATCGCTGTCATTCTAGATCCTTGTTCACTAGCTGCATTTTCTAAAAAAGCTTTAAATACTTGTGTCGAAATATTTTTGGGCAACAAATCTTCTAAAATTTCATCCTCTTCAGGTTCAAATTCATATGATGTAGAGTTGTGATCTAGAGACTCGGTGGTTTTAGTTTCAGCGGGTATAATTTGTTGAGCTTGGGGAATTTGAGTTATCACATTTTTAAAATTATTAAAAAACAATATACATTTATCAAACTCATTTTTTTTAAATAGCTCTATAATTTCACTACCAATAATTTCTGCTTCATTGAATGAAATTTGTTTTTTTTCTTTAAAACTAAATTTTTTTATAATATATTTTTCATATTCCCTTTTGATTTGATCAAATCCTTTAGATCCAACGGTAATTATTTTTAAATTTTTTCCTTCATTTATAATCTTCTTAAAATTTGTTTTTGCTAACTTACATATGTTTGAATTAAAGCCACCGCACAGTCCTCTATCAGCAGTTAAGATTACACATAAATAGGTTGTATCCTGGCCTGTTCCCACAAGAAGTTTTGGAGCATTGTTTGGGTCGTTAATTGATTTTGTCAGATTTAAAATAATGTTTTGCATTTTTTGGCTATAAGGTCTGCCTTTTTCAGCGTTTTCTTGCGCCTTTCTAAGTTTAGCAGCGGCCACCATCTTCATTGCTTTAGTTATTTTTTGAGTAGATTTAACACTTTTAATTCTTTTTTTTAAGTCATCTAAACTTGGCATTATATTTTACCTTTTTTATAAGACTCAATAATTTCCCCAAGTGATTTCTCAATACTTTCATCAAGTTTTCCGGTTGTTTCAATGACATTGATAATATCAGGTTTTTCAGATTTTACTTTTTCAATAATATCTTTCTCAAAAATTTTGATTTTACTTAAGTCAACATCATCAAGATAACCCCTAACACCAGTGAATACTGTTATTACTTGCTCTGCTACTGTCAAAGGAGAGTATTGATCTTGTTTAAGGAGTTCAGTTAATTTAGCTCCACGGTTTAATAATTGTTGAGTTGAGGCGTCTAGATCTGAACCAAATTGAGCGAAGGCAGCCATTTCTCTATATTGCGCTAATTCTAGTTTTATAGAACCAGCTACTTTTTTCATTGCCTTTGTTTGAGCTGCAGATCCGACTCTAGAAACAGATAAACCTACGTTAACTGCAGGTCTTATACCTTGGTTGAATAATTCAGTTTCTAAAAATATTTGTCCATCTGTAATTGAAATTACGTTGGTAGGTATATAAGCTGAAACATCCCCCGCTTGTGTCTCAATAATAGGTAAAGCTGTTAAAGATCCACCACCACTATTATTGTTTAGTTTAGCTGCGCGCTCCAAAAGTCTACTATGTAAATAGAATACGTCGCCAGGGTAAGCTTCCCTACCTGGTGGCCTTCTTAAAAGTAGAGACATTTGCCTATACGCAACAGCTTGTTTTGACAAATCGTCATATACTATTAAAGCATGCATTCCATTATCTCTAAAATATTCACCTATAGTGCATCCTGTGTAAGGTGCTAAAAATTGAAGTGGAGCAGAGTCTGATGCTGTGGCTGCAACTATTGTTGTATATTTTAATGCTCCAGCTTCTTCTAATGTTTTTGTAATTTGCGCAACTGTTGAGCGCTTTTGGCCGATAGCTACGTAAACACAATATAATTTTTTCTTTTCATCTGAAGATTCGTTTATTTTTTTTTGATTTATTATTGCATCTATTGCTACTGCTGTTTTACCAGTCTGTCTATCACCAATAATTAATTCCCTTTGACCTCTTCCTATAGGTATTAATGAGTCTATTGATTTAAGCCCAGTTTGCATAGGTTCATTTACTGATTGTCTTGGAATAATTCCCGGTGCTTTCACTTCAACACGTTTTCTATTTTTAACTGAAAGAGAACCTTTTCCATCTATCGGATTACCAAGCCCATCTACAACTCTTCCTAAAAGCTCTTTACCAACTGGAACATCAACTATCGCATTAGTTCTTTTTATTGTATCTCCTTCTTTAATTTTTCTATCATCACCGAAAATTACCACACCCACGTTGTCGTTTTCTAAATTTAATGCCATTCCTTTGGAGCCATCTTCAAATTCTACCATTTCACCAGCTTGGACATTGTCTAAACCATAAATTCTTGCTATTCCATCTCCGACCGAGAGAACTTTTCCAATTTCAGAGACCTCTGCTTTCTCTCCAAAGTTTTTGATCTGATCTTTTAATAGTTTTGTTACTTCTGACGGGTTTATAGTCATTTTATATTTCTAACATAACTTGTTCGTATTTTTTAAGTTTATTTTTTATTGATGTGTCGATCATAAAACTGCCTAGTTGAATTTTAAATCCTCCAATGAGTTCTTTGTCCAACTTATAATCAAATTTTAAATTTAGTCCCATTGTTTCAGAAAGCTCTTTGCTAATAGTATCAAGTTCAGACTCTGATAACTCTTTTGATGAAATTAAAGAAGCTTTCAACTCACCTCTCTTTTTTGCGCATATACTTAAAAAACTATCAAAAATTTTTTTTACAAAGAAAATTCTTTTTTTTTCAATTAACAATAAAAAGAAGTTTTTTAAATTTTTCGAAAATTGTAACTTTTCAGATAGTATATTTATGAACTGATTCTGTTGATCAATACTTTGAGTAGGGTTTTTAATAAAGTTTTTTATATCTAAACTTGAGTTAAAAAGAGAATAAAAAATTTTAATATCTCTCTCGACCTTGTCTAGCTCATCAGCATCTTTTGAGACCTCAAACAGAGCACGTGAATATCTTTCTGAAGTTTCAGTAGAGAAAGATTTGTTTTTGCTCATTTTAGTTTAAGAATTTTTTGTGAAATTATGTTCAGGTCGTATCATAAGAGTATAACTTGATCAAGTTGCCAATTTACAATTTACGCAAAATTAATTGGATCTACATCAACTGTAAGTTTTATTTTAGATGAGATTTTAAGCCCATTTAGAACATTCATGATTTTTTTTTGCATTAAAAACCGATTACTAAACCTAATTAATAATCTAGATCTAAAATTTTTTTTAATCTTTAATAAAGGTGAGTCTACGGGGCCTAATATTTCTAGATCATTTATTTGATTTAATTTAATTTTCAATTCTCTAGCACCTTGTAAGCTTAAACCTCTATTTTTGGATGAAATAATTATTGAAATTAGCCTCATATATGGAGGCAATTTATTTTTTTCTCTTAATAAAAGTTCATTTTTTAATAAATTTTCAGATTTATTTTTAATTAATTCATTTAGTGTCGTGTCGTATGGAGTAAGTGTTTGATATATTATTAAAGACTTTTTACTAAAACGACCGGCTCTTCCACTTAATTGATGATACAATTGAATATTTTTTTCAGTTGCTCTTAAATCATACCCTCTACCAGAAAAATCTGCATCTATAACTACAATACAATTAAGTTTTGGAAAGTTAAAGCCTTTAGAAATCATTTGAGTTCCTACTATTATGTCAACTTTATTCTCTTTTATTGCTTTAAATAAATTTTTTGTTTTTTCTTTTTTTTTTAAATAATCACTAGAAAATATATTAATTTTTTTTTCAGGAAATATATCTTTAACTTCCTCATATATTTTCTCTACGCCTGGTCCATACATAATAAATTCACAATTTTCGTTTAATTTGCATTTTGTATTAATTTTTTTTTCAAAAGAACAATGATGACAAACAGCCTTATTTTTAATTTTATGATACGTTAAGTATAAAGAGCAGTTAGAACACACTTGTTTAAAACCGCATTTTTTACAAATTAAATAAGGAGCAAATCCTCTTCTGTTAATAAAGAATAAAACCTGATCACCTTTATCTGTATAACTTTTCACTAAATCGATTGTCTCGCTTGAAATAAATTTATTTTTAATTTTATTTAAGTTTAAATTAATTATTTTTGTATCCGGAAGTGGAAAATTTTCATATCGTTTAATTATATTAGTATGACGATATTTATTATTTAAAATGTTCTTATAAGTTTCAATAGATGGAACTGAAGTAACTAAATGTATAGGTATTTTTTCAAAATTTGCTCTTGATATAGCCATATCTCTTGCATTATAGATTACACCCTCATCTTGCTTATATGAAGTATCGTGTTCTTCATCTACAATAATTAATCCAAGATTTTTGTAAGGTAAAAGCAAAGCCGACCTTGCACCTATAAGCACTTTTATCTTATTACTTATCAAACCATTCCAAATTATTCTTTTTTTCTTAGGAGTTATTTTCGAATGCCAAATAGCTGGTTCAAAACCAAAAAACTCTTCAAATCTTAATTTAAAATCATTTGTTAAAAATATTTCTGGTAATAAAATTAATACTTGGTTATTTTTTTTAATAACTTTCTTGATTCTTTCAAAATAAACCAAAGTTTTGCCCGATCCGGTTGTACCTTGTAATACACTTACATCAAATTTACCGTTGACTTTCTCTAGAAATTTAAGTGAATTTAGTTGCTCTTGATTTAGAATATATTTTTTTTTTTTAGTTTTCTGGAAATAGGATTCATTGTCTTTAGCTTTAATAAATTTATCTGTCCCTCCTATCACCATTTTTAAAACAAGGCCTATTGAAACCATGTTGTAAGCAGAAAACCATTCAATAAAATTGATCAGTTTTTTATCAATTGAATATCCTGTTCTCCTTTTTATATCTTTAATTTTAATATTTTTTGGCTCTGCGTAGCTGTTCTTCCAAACAACTCCGATTTCTTTTTTAGAACCAAAAGGAACTTCTACCAAATCTCCAATTTTTTCATTTTGCTTTAGGTTATAAGTAAAAGGAAAATTAAAAACTTTGGGCAACAAAACTTGTGCTTTCATAAAATAATTGTATTAGAAATTTTTCTAATTAAAAATGAATTGGTCTTTTATCAACAGCTAATGCTGCCTCTTTAATTGCTTCTGTGTGAGTTGGGTGAGCATGGCAAGTTCTTGCAATATCTTCTGCACTTGCACCAAACTCCATAGCCAAAGCCATTTCTGCTATCATATCACCGCAGTGTGGACCAATTATATGCACTCCTAAAACTTTATCTGTTTTACTATCAGCAAGTATTTTTACAAATCCCTCTGTTTCATTATTAACTTTAGCTCTAGAATTAGCCATAAAAGGAAATTTACCTACTTTATATTCCTTTTTTTCCTCTTTTAATTTCTCCTCAGTTTTTCCAACTGATGCTACTTCAGGCGATGTATAAATTACACCTGGAATTACATCATAATTAACATGGCCTGCCTGACCAGCTAAAATTTCTGCGACAGCAATTCCCTCTTCTTCAGCCTTGTGTGCTAACATTGGTCCTTTTATAACGTCTCCAATTGCATAAATATTTTTAACTGATGTTTGAAGTTTTTCATTTACTTCCACTCTCCCTTTTTTATCTTTTTTGATGCCGATCTTAGTTAAATTTAAGCCTTCAGTATAAGGTTTTCGCCCAACAGAAACCAAGACTTTGTCAAAATGTAAAGTTTCATTTTTTGAGTCTTTTATATTAGTACAATTTAGTTCAACTCCATCATTTGTAGATTTAACACTATTTACTTTTGAACCCATTTTAAATTTAAGACCTTGTTTTGTTAAAATCTTTTTAAACTCACTAGAAATCTCTCTATCCATACCAGGGGTAATATGATCGAGGTATTCTATTACTGTAACATCAGAACCAAGTCTTGACCAAACAGAACCCATTTCTAAACCTATATACCCGCCTCCAATAACAGCTAATTTTTTTGGAACTTTGCTTAATGACAAAGCCCCAGTCGATGAAATTATATTCTTTTCATCTATATTTATTCCTGGGATAGAAGATACAGAAGAGCCTGTGGCTATAACTATATTTTTAGCTTTATAGTTACTTTTTTTATTGTTTTCATAAACAACTATATCGTTTTTAGAAAACAAAACTCCTTTACCTTTGATATAAGTGACTTTGTTTTTTTTAAATAAAAACTCAACACCTTTAGTTAAAACTTGTACAGATTTATTTTTGTTAGACATCATTTTTTCAATATTTAGCTTAATGCCATCCAGTTCAATGCCTTGATTATTGAAATCTTTTTTTGCTTTATGGAAATTGTCCGATAAATTTAACAAACTCTTTGATGGAATGCAGCCAACATTAAGACATGTGCCTCCTAGTGTTCCTCTTGACTCAATACATGCTGTTTTAAATCCTAATTGTGCTGCTCTAATTGCACATACATACCCACCAGGTCCTCCTCCAATTACTACTAAATCAAAACTATCCATATTAAATATTCAAAAATAATCTTTTGGGTTGTTCTAGAGACTCTTTTATAATTTTTAAAAATGATACAGCCTCTTTACCGTCTACAATTCTGTGATCATAGGATAATGCTAAATACATAACTGGTCTAACTTCAATACTACCATTTACCACAATTGGTCTTTGAACAATATTATGCATACCTAATACAGCTGATTGAGGAGGATTCAGTATTGGTGTAGATAACATTGATCCGTAAATTCCTCCATTAGTTATTGTGAATGTTCCTCCTTGAAGATCTTCAATTGTTATTTTTCCATCTCTTGCCTTTTGCCCAAGATCAGAAATATTTTTTTCTATATCTGCAAAAGACATTTCATCTGTCTCTCTCAGTACTGGCACTACTAATCCTCTATCAGTGCCAACTGCAATACTGATATTATAATAGTTTTTATAAACTATCTCCTCGCCTTGAATTTCTGAGTTTATTGCAGGATAATTTTTCAAGCCAATTACACATGATTTTACAAAGAAAGACATAAATCCTAATTTAACTCCATAATTTTGTTGAAAATCTTCTTTGTACTCATTCCTCATTGAGATTACTTCACTCATGTCCACCTCATTAAAGGTAGTTAACATAGCTGCTTTCTCTTGGGCTTCTTTTAATCTTTTTGCAATAGTTAATCTCAATCTAGTCATTTTTACTCTTTCTTCTGGACCGTGTTTTATTTTTCTTTCTGATGGTGCGGGTTTGGAGCCCATTAAATTCATTATATCCTCTTTTAAAATCACGCCATTTTTGCCTGTCCCTTTGACTGACTCTAAATCTATTTTAGCTTCACTTGCTATTTTTCTTGCAGCCGGAGAAATTTTGGTCTCTTTAATTTTATCAGACGATTTTTCAAAAATTTTCTTATCCTCGTGAACCTCATTAAGGATTAACGGTTCATCCTCTAATTTTTCATTTTCTAATTTTAAAACCTGTTCTTCATTTTTTGTTTTGACATTTTTTTTAATTTGCGAGCTATGTTTGCTCTCATCAAACATTGTAGGGTGTTTCTGTTTATTTTTTTTCGGCGGACTATAAGATTTTAGTTCTTTTAGGTTTTTAAGATTATTATCTGCATTATTTATTGTACCTAGAAGAGAACCTACGTTAACTGTTTCTCCCTCTTTTACCTCTATTTTACCTAGAACTCCATTTGATGGAGCGGGGACTTCAACATTTACTTTATCAGTTTCTAGTTCAACTATTGGCTCATCGGCAGTTACCTTTTCACCTTGGGATTTTAACCATTTTGATACTGTTGCTTCGGTGACTGACTCACCTAAAGTAGGAACTGTAATTTTTTCTGACATTAGTGTTTAAGTATCTTTTCTAATATTTCTTTTTGTTGTGCAAGATGTTTGTTGGCATTTCCCGTCGCAGTGGTTGAAGAAGCTAATCTACCCACATATTTTATGTTAATATCCTTAAAATTAATCATTTCTAAAGTTCTTTCAATATAATTTCTAACGGTATTCCAAGCTCCCATGTTTTTTGGCTCTTCCTGACACCATAAAAATTTAGCTTTTTTATATTTTTTCAATATCTTTGCTAAAGTTTTAGCGGGAAATGGGTAAAGTTGCTCAATTCTTACAATAACTACATCATCTGTTTTAGTTTTTTCTCTTTCCTCGACTAAATCGTAATAAATTTTTCCAGAGCACATTACAACTTTTTTAATCTTATTTTCTTTTTTAAGTGGGATTAAATTGTTTGCCTTTACATAAGCATCATCTTCCAAAACTCTATGGAATGAACTTTTTGTTATAAATTCTGAAATGTCTGAAACGCAACGTTTATTTCTCAATAAAGATTTAGGTGTCATTATTATTAATGGTTTTCTAAATTCTCGATGCATCTGTCTTCTTAAAACATGAAAATAATTTGAAGGGGTAGTACAGTTAACTACTTGAATATTTTCTCCTGCACACAATTGCAAAAATCTTTCTAATCTTGCCGAAGAATGCTCTGGACCTTGTCCTTCATAACCATGAGGTAATAACATAACTAATCCACTTGCTCTTCCCCACTTAGATTCTGACGAAGTTATAAATTGATCAATAATCACTTGAGCTCCATTAGCAAAATCTCCAAATTGTGCCTCCCATAGAACAAGTGTTTCTGGTTCTGATAAAGAGTAACCATACTCAAATCCAAGCACTGCAAACTCTGAAAGTAAACTATCTATAATTTCAAATTTCTTTTGACCGACTTGAATATTATTCAATGGAAAGTAGCGATCATGGTTATCCTGATTTCTTAAAACAGCATGTCTTTGGCTAAATGTACCCCTGCCAGAGTCTTGGCCTGATAATCTTACTGAAAATCCCTCAATCAGTAAGGTTCCAATAGCTAATGACTCAGCAGCAGACCAGTCGATCTTACCTTGTTTGAACATTTTTTCTCTTAAATCAAAAACCTTTTTTAAAGTTTTATGCGCATTAAAATCTGCCGGAACTTTAAATATTTTTTTTCCCACTTTTAATAATATATTTTTCTCAATTCCACTTTTTCCCCTCTTGTCTTTTCCTAGACCTGGCTTAAACCTAGACCATACACCGTCAAACCATTTTAATTCAGATTTATAATTTTTAGATGATGTAAATTCATTTTCTAAATAATTCTTAAATTTGACTTTATCTTTTTCTATTTGATTGCTATTAGTTATACCCTCATTTGAAAGTTTTTTTCCGTATAAAGTTAATGTAGTAGGGTGAGATCTAATTTTTTTATACATTATTGGCTGAGTGAATGAGGGCTCATCACCTTCATTATGACCAAAACGCCTGTAACAGACCATATCTATAACAACATCGCGATTAAATTTTTGTCTGTACTCTGTAGCAATCTTAGCACAATGCGTGACTGCTTCGGGATCATCTCCATTTACATGAAAAATTGGAGCTTGAGCGGTTTTTGCTACATCAGATGGGTATGGAGATGATCTAGCAAATCTTGGTGCAGTAGTAAATCCTATTTGGTTGTTTACTATTATATGTATCGTCCCTCCTATATTATGTCCAGGTAAGCCTGACATTGCGAAACACTCTGCAACTATCCCTTGACCAGCAAAAGCCGCATCTCCATGCATCAATACTGGAATAACTTTTTTTCTATCTCTATCTTTATGAAAAAATTGTTTAGCTCTTACCTGTCCTAGAACAACAGGATTTACAGCTTCAAGGTGGGATGGATTGTCTGTTAAACTTATGTGAACAACATTTCCATCAAACTCTCTATTAGAGGATGCTCCTAGGTGGTATTTTACGTCCCCTTCAAAATCTTTGCTTGCATTGACAGATTTACCAAAAAATTCACTAAAAATTGCTCTGAATGGTTTTCCCATCACATTAGCTAAAACGTTTAATCTTCCTCTATGAGGCATTCCGATCTTAATTTCTTTTGCGCCAAGATTTCCACCCTTTTTTATAATTTGCTCCAAGGCTGGGATAAGTGACTCTCCGCCATCTAAACCAAATCTTTTTGTCCCTACAAACTTTACATGTAAATATTTTTCAAATCCCTCGGCCTGTATCATTTTATTTAAAATTGCTTTTTTTCCATTTAGCGTAAAAGTAATATTTTTTTCAGGACCTTCAATTCTATTTCTAATCCATGCTTTTTCGTCTGGATCACTCATGTGCATAAACTCGTATCCAATAGTTGAACAATAAGTTTTTTTTAAAATTTTAAGAATTTGCTCTAGATTAGCGTATTGAAGTCCTAACACTCCGTCTAAAAATATATTTCTTTTATAATCTTCTTTTGTGAAACCATAAGTTTCCGGTTTTAATTCAGAATGTTCTTTTTTTTCTTGGATAGATAAAGGATCTAGATTTGCTATGAGATGACCTCTTATTCTAAAAGCTCTGATTAGCATTATTGCCCGCACAGAATCTTGCGAAGCTTGCTTTATAGAATCTGAATTTATATTTTCAGGCTTATTTTGTTTTTCTTCTATTTCATTTTTTGGAAAATTAATTTTCTTAATTTTCTTAACTGGTGACCAGCTGGGGCCATTTAAATCATTTAAAACTAGTCTTTCATCTTCGCTTAAACCATCAAAAAATCTTTTCCATCCTTTTGGTAAAGAATCTGGATCTGAAAGATAATCTGAGTAAAATTTATTTATAAATTCTGAATTTATTCCTGATAAGAAAGATGTTTTTTTGTAGGTTATATTATTATCTGATGAGGACATTAATAAATTATTTTAACATAAAATATTGAAAATCAACCATTTAGTTTATCATATAAAGTTTTGCCTATATCTGCTGGTGAATTAGATATTGTAATGCCTGCTGATTTCATTATTTCAATTTTTTCCTCAGCACCGCCTTTACCTCCTGATATTATAGCTCCTGCATGCCCCATTCTTCTACCCGGTGGGGCTGTTAATCCAGCTATAAAACCGACTGTTGGCTTTTTTACTTTTTCTTTTTTTAAAAATTCAGCGGCTTCCTCCTCTGCAGAACCGCCAATTTCTCCAATCATGACAATAGATTTCGTTTCGTCGTCTTTTAAAAAGAGTTCTAAACAATCTATAAAATTTGTTCCATTTATTGGATCTCCACCGATGCCAATACACGTAGATTGTCCCATTTTATTTGACGAGGTCTGTGCAACAGCTTCGTAAGTCAGTGTTCCAGATCTTGAAACAATTCCTACTGAACCTTTTTTGTGGATATTGCCAGGCATAATCCCTATTTTACATTCGTCTGGTGTAATAATACCAGGACAGTTCGGACCGATTAACCTTGAATTACTATTTTGTAAAATTTTTTTTACTTTTAACATATCTAAAACTGGTATTCCTTCAGTTATGCAAACTATTAATTCAATTTTGGCTTCTATGGCCTCTATAATTGCAGAGCCTGCAAACTTGGGTGGTACATAAATCATACTAGCATTAGCAGATGTTTGATCCTTCGCTTCTTGAACTGTATTAAACACTGGTAGATTCAAGTGTTTCTGTCCGCCTTTATTTGGAGTGACTCCACCTACTAAAAGAGTTCCATATTTCAAGGCTTGTTCAGAATGAAAGGTTCCATGTGTTCCTGTAAAACCTTGGCAAATAACCTTTGTGTTTTTATCGACTAAAATTGACATTTACTTTATGGCTCCGATAATTTTTTTGGCAGCATCATTAAGGTCTGTAGCCGATAAGATTTTTAATTTTGAATTATCTAAAATTTCTTTACCTTCTTTAAAATTAGTACCCGCAAGTCTTACAACAAGTGGCACTGACAAATTTACTTGTTTAGCCGCTTCAACTACACCTTGAGCTAAAACATCACATCTCATAATCCCACCGAATATATTTATTAAAATTCCTCTTACATTTTTATCTGCTAAAATTAATTTAAAAGCTGCTGTTACTTTTTCTTTCGACGCACCACCGCCAACGTCTAAGAAGTTTGCTGGCTCTTGACCATACAATTTTATAATATCCATTGTAGCCATTGCTAATCCTGCGCCATTCACCATGCAACCAATTGAACCATTAAGTTTTATATAGGCAAGATCATATTTACTTGCCTCAATCTCAGCAGGATCTTCTTCATTTAAATCCCTTAACGCCAATATTTCAGGCCTTCTAAAAATTGCATTATCATCAAAGTTCATTTTTGCATCTAAGCAAACAATTTTATTTTCTTTAGTTATAATTAATGGATTGATTTCAATTAAACTTGCATCTTTTTCTAAAATAATTTTATAAAGAGACTCAGTTAATTTCTTAGCTACGATTTTTTGTTCATCATTAAAATTAAACACCCTAATAATTTTCTCTATTTCTTCATCACTTGGTCCCTCATCTTTTAAATCAATTTTTGTAGTAATTATTTTATCTGGATTCTGGGATGCGACTTCTTCAATATCCATGCCTCCTTCAATACTACTTATAAAAGCAATTTTAGAAGTTTCTCTATCCACTAAGCATGAAAAGTAAAATTCTTTTGAAATATTTGAAGCTTCCTCAATATAAAGTCTTTTTACTTCTCTTCCATCTGGGCCTGTTTGGTGAGTAATTAAAACCTTTCCCATCATTTTCTTAGCTTCATCTTCCAATTCAGCAATATTCTTTATTAGTTTAACACCACCGGCTTTTCCTCTGCCTCCAGCATGAATCTGGGCCTTTAAAACAAATTCTTTACTTTGAAGTTTTTTTATTTTTTCTTTGATTTCGTCGACTGAAAAAACAACTATGCCTTTAGAAACAGGTGCTCCAAAATCTTTTAAAATTTTTTTTGCTTGGTGCTCGTGAATATTCATTTTTTTTTTTAATTAAGACTATTATCAATTTTTTTAGCTGCTTCTAACAAGTCTTGAACAGATCTTATTGATTTTTGGAAATTTACTTTTTCCTCATCTGATAAATCCATTTGAATTACCTTCTCTACACCTGAGGCGCCTATTATTACTGGGACACCTGCGTATAGTCCTTTAGTATCGTATTCTCCGTTTAAGTAAGCAGCACAGGGAAGTTGTTTTTTCTGATCTTTAATATAACTTTCTGCCATTTCAACTCCAGAGGCGGCAGGAGCATAAAATGCGGATCCTTTTTCTAGGTATTTAACAATTTCAGCACCACCATTTTTTGTCCTATTAACAATCTCATCTAAAGTTTTTTTTTTAATTTTACCTTCTTTAACTAACTCATGAATATTTTTTCCATTAACTGTGGTTGAATTCAACATTGCTACCATGCTATCTCCATGTCCACCCAAGACGAATGATTTTATTTTTTGTACAGGCACATTAAGCTCTTGTGATAAGAAATAAATAAACCTCGATGAGTCTAAAATACCTGCCATACCTACAACTTTATTTTTTGGAAATCCTGAGTATTTTTGTAACGCCATGACTATTACATCTAACGGGTTAGTTATACAAATTACAAAAGCATTAGGTGATGTATTTCTTATTCCGTCTGCTACCTGTTTGATTATTTTTAAATTTATTCCAAGTAAGTCGTCCCTAGTCATCCCTGGTTTTCTTGGCACGCCAGCTGTTATTATTATTACATCTGAATTTTTTGTATCTTCATATGAATTAGTTCCAATTATATTCATATTAAATCCACTCACCGGAGATGACTGTGCTATGTCCAAAGCTTTGCCTTTTGCAATACCTTCGGCAACATCAAAAAGAACTATATCAGCTAGACCTTTTAAGGCTATCAGATGCGCTAAAGTTCCGCCTATTTGTCCAGCACCAATTAAAGATATTTTTTTTCTCATATTTTTACTTCATTGTAGGCATCACAAACTCTGGATCAGATCTTAATCCTGATGGCCACCTTGAAGTTATTGTTTTTAATTTTGTGTAAAATCTTACACCCTCTGGACCATGCATATGTTGGTCTCCAAACAGAGATCTTTTCCAACCACCAAAACTATGAAAAGCCATTGGAACTGGAATAGGAATATTAATGCCCACCATTCCGATTTTTGCTTTAGATGAGAACGTTCGACCAGAATCACCATCTCTGGTAAAAATACTTACACCGTTTCCAAACTCATGATCATTAACTAATTTTAATGCCTCATCAAAATCTTTAGCTCTTACAACAGAAAGTACTGGTCCAAAAATCTCCTCTTTATAAATTTTCATATTTTTAGTTACTTGATCAAACAAACAACCACCAATATAGTATCCGTTCTCATAACCTTGGATTTTAAAGTCACGTCCATCCACAACTAATTTTGCGCCCTCTTTTACACCAATATCAACATAACTTTTAACTTTATTTAGATGCTCTTTTGTAACAAGTGGACCCATCTCAGACTGTTTATCCATGCCCGGTCCAACTTTAAGCGACTCAACTTTTTCAGCTAGTGAACTCACTAATTTATCTCCTATTCCTCCCACTGCAACTGCAACTGATTGAGCCATGCATCTTTCGCCTGCTGAACCGTAAGCTGCACCCATTAGCCCATTTACGGCTTGATCCAAATCACAATCTGGCATTACAACACAGTGATTTTTAGCTCCACCTAAAGCTTGAACTCTTTTTTCGTTTTTTGCACATTCTTCGTAGATATATTTTGCTATTGGCGTGGAGCCAACGAAACTCATTGCAACTACGTCTTTATTTTTTATTAAAGCATCAACAGCTTCTTTATCGCCATTAACAACATTAAATACACCATCAGGTAAACCGGCTTCTTTTAATAACTCCGCTAACCTTACTGAACATGATGGATCTTTTTCCGAGGGTTTTAGAATAAATGTATTCCCACAAGCAATTGCCATAGGGAACATCCACATGGGCACCATCGCAGGAAAATTAAAAGGCGTTATTCCGGCACAAACTCCTAATGGTTGTCTAACTGACCAGCTATCAACGTTTGATCCAACATTTTCGGTAAACTCTCCTTTCAACATTTGTGGTATTCCACAAGCGTACTCTACTACTTCGAGTCCTCTTGTTAGCGAACCTCGCGCATCTTCATAAACTTTTCCATGCTCAGAAACTATAATTTTTGTTAGTTCATCAGAATTTTTTTCTATCAACTCTTTAAATTTAAACATAATTCTTGCTCTTTGAAGTGGCGGTTTATTAGACCAAGAATCGAATGCTTTTTTTGCATTAGCCACAGCCTCGTTAACATCTTTTGTAGTTGCTAACTTTACTTCTGCGCTTTGTTCTCCAGTGGCTGGATTAAAAACCTTACCAGTTTTTTTTGACTCTCCAGAAAAAATTTTGCCTCCAACAAAATGCTGAATTATTTTCATGATGTAATTGATTAAATAAGGTTTTAGCTTGTTGCAAGCATTTTTTTAATAGAACCTATAGCTTTTGCAGGATTAAGGCCTTTCGGACATGAATTTGTGCAATTCATTATTGTATGGCATCTATATAATTTTAATTCATCTGCAACTTTCTTCAACCTCTCTTTTTTGTCTCCATCTCTACTATCATTGATCCATCGATAAGCCTGCAGAAGAACTGCAGGACCTAAATATTTATCACCGTTCCACCAATAGCTTGGGCAAGATGTTGAGCAACATGCGCACAATATACACTCATAGTAGCCATCTAGTTTTTCTCTATCTTTCTGTGATTGTTTTAATTCTATTTTTTCCTCACCTGTCTGATCTACTTTAAGCCACGGTTGTATTGACTCGTATTGTTTATATAAAGTTGTTAAGTCTCCGATCAAGTCTTTAACAACTTTAAGATGAGGTAGAGGATAAACATTTAAATCACCTTTTATGTCTGTGTGAGATTTAATACATGCAAGACCATTAATTCCATCAATGTTCATCGCACAAGACCCGCAAACACCGTGAGCACAGGATCTTCTAAAAGTTAGAGACGGGTCAATCTCATTTTTTATTTTAAATAATATGTCTAAAACTTTTGGTCCGCAGTTATCCATGTCAACTTCGAAGGTATCAATTGACGGGTTCTTACCAGTTGATGGATCCCACCGATACACGTTTACCTTTTTTATATTTTTTGAATTAGTTTTATCTTTATAATATTTTCCTACCTGAATTTTAGAGTTTTGCGGTAGGCTAAATTGTGCCATTGTTAATATACTCTCTCCTTGGGTGGAAAGTACTGAACATCATTAGTTAATGTTCTGGAGTGAACATCTCTATATTTAATTTCAACCTTTTTTCCTTTTTGCCAAGCTAATGTATGTTTCATAAAGTTTTTATCATCTCTTTTTGCAAAATCTTCTCTAGCATGAGCTCCTCTACTTTCTTTTCTATTGTACGCAGAGTCCATAGTTGTCAAAGCTTGGCTTATCAAATTATCAAACTCAAGGGTCTCAACTAAGTCAGTATTAAATAATAGCGACTTATCTTTTACCGAGACGTCTTCCATGCCTTCATAAGGTTTTCTAATTTGGTCTACGCCCTCTTTTAAAGTTTTTTCAGTTCTAAACACTGCACATTTTGATTGCATTGTTTTTTGCATTTTTAATCTTAATTCTGAAGTTTTTGTTGATCCACTTGAGTTTCGAATTTTATCAAATCTTTCAAGACACTTATCTGTTTCTGAGTTTGATACTTCTTCATGAGGACTTCCTGGTTTGATAAGCTCAGCAGCTCTTTTAGCTGCTGCTCTTCCAAAAACCACTAGATCAATTAAAGAATTTGAGCCAAGTCTATTAGCTCCATGCACTGACACGCAAGCCGCTTCCCCTATAGCCATCAAACCTGGCACAGTTTTTTCTGCTCCATTTAATGTCAGCACCTCTGCTTTGTAATTAGTTGGAATTCCTCCCATGTTGTAATGTACTGTCGGTACTACTGGAATGGGCTCTTTGCTTACATCAACATTTGCAAATGTTTTTGCAGCTTCGGAAATTCCTGGAAGTCTCTCATCTATAACTTTTTTATCTATATGATCTAAGTGAAGATTTATATGATCTTTGTTTTTCCCTGCACCTCTTCCCTCGTTTATTTCCATTTCCATAGATCTGCTTACAACATCTCGAGATGCTAAATCTTTTGCATTCGGAGCATATCTTTCCATAAACCTTTCGCCTTTACCATTGACTAAAAATCCACCTTCACCTCTAACACCTTCTGTTATCAAACAACCTACTCCATATATTCCAGTTGGATGAAACTGAACAAATTCCATATCTTGTAAAGGTAAACCAGCTCTTAAAACCATAGCGTTACCATCTCCTGTGCAAGTATGGGCAGATGTGGCTGAATAATAAACTTTACCGTACCCGCCAGTTGCAATTATAGTAATATGAGACCTAAATCTATGAATTGTCCCATCTGTTAAATTCCAGGCAATCACTCCTTTACATTCACCGTTTTTCATAATTAAATCTAAAGCAAAGTACTCAATAAAAAATTCAGTGTTTTGTTTTAGTGCTTGTCCGTACAATGTATGTAAAATTGCATGGCCTGTTCTATCAGCGGCTGCACATGTTCTTTGTGCTGTTCCGTTGCCATAATTTTTTGTCATACCGCCAAAAGGTCTTTGATAAATTTTTCCATCATCTGTTCTACTAAAAGGAACACCATATCTCTCTAATTCAACAACTGCTCTTGGTGCTTCTTTGCACAAATACTCAATTGCATCTTGATCACCAAGCCAGTCAGAGCCTTTTACCGTATCATACATGTGCCATCTCCAATCATCTTCACCCATGTTTCCTAAGGCAGCGGAGATACCACCTTGAGCAGCTGATGTGTGGCTTCGAGTTGGAAAAACTTTTGATATACAAGCAGTTTTTAAACCTGCTTCCGATAATCCAACCGCAGCTCTTAAGCCTGAACCACCAGCTCCAAGAACTACAACATCGTATTCGTGATCTATAATTTTATATGCGCTCATTTAATTATGAATATATATACTTAAAATTGTTAATAATGGAATTGTTATAGCAAATAAATATAATGCTTTATTTGCGACAT
Organism: uncultured Pelagibacteraceae bacterium; assembly: GCA_902557935.1. Classification (GTDB taxonomy): domain Bacteria; phylum Pseudomonadota; class Alphaproteobacteria; order Pelagibacterales; family Pelagibacteraceae; genus Pelagilacustribacter. The sequence goes on from CACECJ010000004.1 coordinate 53,922, forward strand.
TTTTGATTTTCTCATTATGTAAATAATCCTCAAAAATCTCACTTATTGTCAGTGCTGAAAAAAAGAAAGCAATTACAATGAATACTGAAAATAATATTTTTGACGGTTGTTCAGAAAAAAAGGCTGTTATTTGAGAATGATTCTTATCATAAATTGATACAAAATTTACCAAGAACCAAGCCATCAAGGGTATCAAAATTAATGAGCTAATCTTTGTAAAAAGCCACTTTTTTGTAGATGTATGCATTTAAAGAAAATTTCTCCCTAATATATAAAATAAAATTGTTAATACAAATGAACCAATGAAAACAATTATACCTGTAATTTTTGCTACTTTTAAATCAAACCCATACCCTGCATCCCAAACTAAATGTCTTAATTCATTTAAAATGTGAAAGCTAAAAGTCCAACATAAGGAAATAACAATAAATTTTCCAAAACTTGTGTTTAAAAAAACATTTACAGCTGGATAATTATTTTGACCAAATATTATTAATACTACCCATACACAAATTAAAATTATTGCAAAAAAATTGATTACGCCAACTATTCTATGAGCAATTGATAGTAAAGAGGAAATTTGCCATTTGTAAATTTGAAGATGAGGACTTAGGGGATTATTTTTTTCCATGCTTAACTTATAAACCAAAGTTATATTTTTTTCATCAAACTCTCTGCTATTTGAACTGTATTTAAAGCCGCTCCCTTTAATAAATTATCAGAAACTACCCACAAATTGATAGCTTTAATATTGGAATTGTCCTTTCTTATCCTAGAAATGAAAGTTGTATAGTCGCCTTCGGCTTCTAAGGGAGTTATATAACCACCATCTTTTCTTTCATCAACAACTTTGCATCCAGGTGCTGTTTGAAGTATCTTAATTATATTTTCAAAATCATAAAGGTTTTCAAATTCAATATTAATTGACTCCGAATGCCCTGTTCTCACTGGAACCCTTACGCAGGTTGCTGTAACTTCGATTTCGTTATCTAAAATTTTTTTTGTCTCATTAGTCATTTTTAATTCTTCTTTTGTATACCCATCTTTTTCAAAAACGTCGATGTGAGGTATTAAATTAAATGCTATTTGTTTCGTAAAGTTTTGAGAATTAATTTTTTTTCCTTCTAAATATTTTTTTGATTGATCAAAAAGCTCATCCATTGAAGCTTTACCTGCACCAGATACAGCTTGGTAAGTCGAGACTACTACTCTTTTAATTTTGTATTCATCATGTAAAGGTTTTAATGCTAAAACCATTTGCATCGTCGAGCAGTTTGGATTTGAAATTATATTGTTATGTTTATCAAGAGCTTCAGGATTAACTTCTGAAACAACAAGTGGAACATCTTTTTGCATTCTAAAATAACTTGAATTGTCAATTATTATAGTTTTTTTTGATGCTTTCGGAGCCCATTCTTTCGCGATCTTACTACCTGCTGCAAAAAAAGTAATTTGTGCTTTAGAAAAATCATAATTTTCTAAAACCTCAATCTCAATTTCTTTATTTCTAAATTTAATTTTTTTTCCTGCGCTTTTTGAGGAAGCTACTAAAAAAAGGTTATCGAGTTTAATTTTAGATTTCTCTAAAATCTCAATTGTTTTTCTTCCAACGTTACCTGAGGCACCAATAATTGCGAAATTCATAATGATTTACTTTATTGCAATTTTGCAACAATTGCATCACCCATGTCAGTTGTAGAAACCTCTTTCATGTTTTTTGACATTATATCTTTAGTTCTTAGTCCCTCATCAAGAACGCTTTGAACTGCTTTATCAATTTGGTCGGCTTCTCTACTAAGGTCTAAAGAATATCTTAAAGCCATTGATAAACTTAAAATTGTAGCTATAGGATTTGCTATATTTTTACCTTCAATATCTGGAGCTGATCCGTGAACAGGTTCGTAAAGAGATCTAATCCTTCCGTTTTTATCTTTTGAACCTAACGAAGCAGATGGTAAAAGTCCAAGCGAACCAGTTAACATTGCAGCCTCGTCAGACAGCATATCACCAAACAAGTTATCAGCCAATATTACATCGAACTGTTTTGGATACCTTAAAAGTTGCATAGCACAATTATCGGCTAACATGTGATTAAGCTCAACTTTTTTAAATTCTTTATCTTTTATTGCCTGAACTTCCTCTCGCCATAACACGCCTGCTTCCATTACATTTGATTTTTCACATGATGTAACTTTATTTCTTCTTTTTTTTGCCAAATCAAAAGCTACACGAGCTATTCTATGAATTTCTGATGTTGTATAGGTATGAGTGTTAACACCTTTCCTTTGATTATTTTCTATCGGTTCAATGCCTCTTGGTTCACCAAAATAAATACCACCGGTTAATTCTCTTACTATCATTATATCTAACCCTGACACAATTTCAGGTTTAAGGGTTGAAGATTCAACTAATTGTTTGAAGCAAATCGCTGGTCTTAGGTTTGCAAATAATTTTAATTCTTTTCTAAGTTTCAAAAGAGCTCTCTCTGGTTTTTTTGAAAATTCTAAGTTATCCCATTTAGGTCCACCACATGCACCTAGTATTACTGCGTCTGACTCTAAAGATTTGTAAAAAACCTCATCTGTGATTGGAACTTTATTGGCATCGATAGACGCGCCTCCAATTAACTCTTGACTTAAAACGAAATCTAAAGATTTTGTTTTATTCATCCAATCTAGTATTTTTCTTACCTCGGCAATTACCTCTGGACCAATACCATCACCAGGTAAAAGTAAAATTTTCCTAGTTTTAGACATTATTTAAAACCCAAGGTTTTGTATTTTGTAATTTTTTTTCATAGTCATCTATTTTAGAAATTTTTTCCATTGATAGGGCTATGTCGTCTAGTCCTTCCATCAAACATTTTTTTTTAAAAGGATCTAGTTCAAATTTTGCAACTTTATTTCCATATTTTATTTCTTGCTTTTCTAAACTTATTTCAATTTCTTCTTTCCTCTTACAATACTCAGATAACTCATTAACGATTTTTTCATCAATTTTAATTGGAAGGATTCCGTTTTTAAAACAATTGTTGTAAAAAATATCTGCAAAGCTCGAGCTTATTACACTTTTTATACCGAAATCAGAAAGAGCCCATGGGGCATGCTCTCTGGATGAACCGCATCCAAAATTTTTACCAGCTAAAAGGATTTTAGATTTGTTATACGGTTCCTTGTTAAGAATAAAATCTGAGATTTTGTTTCCGTTTTCATCATATCGCATTTCGTAGAACAGACTTTTTCCCAAACCCGTTCTTTTAATAGTTTTTAAAAATTGCTTAGGGATAATCATATCTGTATCAATATTTTGTAATGATAAATATGTTGGTATTGATTTTAAATTATTAAATTTTTCCATTTTAAATTTCTCTTACGTCTGTTAACCGCCCTTTGATTGCAGCTGCGATAGCCATGCCTGGACTGACTAGATGTGTTCTTCCACCACGACCTTGTCTGCCTTCAAAATTTCTATTTGATGTTGATGCACATCTTTCTTTCGGTTTTAATTGGTCTGGATTCATTCCTAAGCACATAGAACAGCCAGGTTCTCTCCACTCAAAACCTGCGTTTTTAAAAATTTTATCTAATCCCTCTTTTTCTGCTTGCTCTTTAACTAATCCAGATCCCGGTACAACCATAGCACTAACATTATCAGCAATCCTTTTGCCTTTCAAAAGATCAGCGGCCAATCTTAGATCCTCTATTCTTCCATTAGTACAGCTGCCAATAAAAATCTTGTCAATTTTTATATCTGAAATTTTAGTATTTGCTTTTAAACCCATATATTCAAGCGATCTTTTCATGGCCATTTTTCTATCTTCATTTTTTTCATTTTCAGGATCAGGCACAATACCAGTTACTGGTGACACGTCTTGAGGCGAAGTCCCCCACGTAACCAATGGTTCTATATTTTTACCATCTATATTAATCTCTTTATCAAATTTGCAGTCTTTGTCTGAATACAAGGTCCTCCAAAATTCTACAGCTTTATTCCAATTGTCTCCTTTAGGCGACATGGTTTTACCTTTTAAATAACTAAATGTCTTTTCGTCTGGTGCAATTAAACCCGCTCTAGCACCAGCTTCAATAGTCATATTACAAACAGTCATTCTCTCTTCCATGCTTAAGTTTTTGATAACATCTCCAGCGAATTCAACTACATATCCAGTTCCACCCGCGGTTCCAATCGTACCAATAATTTTTAATATTACATCTTTTGCGGTAACACCCTTTGGTAAATTACCATTCACGTTTATTCTTAAATTTTTTGATTTCTTCTGCATTAAAGTTTGCGTAGCAAGAACATGTTCAACTTCAGATGTTCCTATTCCAAAAGCTAACGCTCCGAAAGCTCCATGTGTTGCTGTATGACTATCACCACAAACTATTACTGTACCTGGCTGAGTGAAACCTTGTTCGGGTCCTATAATATGGACTATACCTTGACGCTTATCATTTACATCAAAAAGTTCTACTCCAAAGTCTTTGCAGTTTTTTCTTAATGTTTCAACTTGTATTCTAGAATCCTCATCATTTATACCTTTAGACCTATCGGTTGTAGGAACATTATGGTCAGGCACTGCTAGTGTTAACTCTGGTCGTCTAACTTTTCTTTTTTGTAATCTGAGACCTTCAAAAGCTTGAGGGCTTGTAACTTCATGGACTAAATGTCTATCTACATAAATTAATGATGTACCATCGCTTTGTTCATGAACAAGATGGTTTTCCCATATCTTATCGTATAGAGTTTTAGACATTAAATTTTATTTTTTTTCGCTAGTTGGCTTCTCAGCTTTAGCTTCGACTTTTTCGACTTTTGTAGCCTCTTGCTTCACTTCTTCATCTTTAGTCTCTCGCTTAACAGGCTCGGTCGTTTTTACTTTTGTTTCCTCAGGCTTAACTGAAACATCAACACCAATTTTGTTTTTAATTTTTTCAGCAATTCTTGCGGATTTTCCTTTTCTATCTCTCAAATAATATAGTTTTGCTCTTCTTACTTTTCCTGTTCTGATTACTTTAATTGAATCAACATTAGGACTGTAAAGAGCAAAAGTTCTCTCTACTCCCTCACCAAAAGAAATTTTTCTTACTGTAAAAGATGAGTTTATGTCTCTATTCTTTTTTGCAATACAAACACCTTCGAAGAATTGAATCCTCTCTCTTTTACCTTCTACAATTTTAACACCAACTTTTATTGTATCTCCGGGAGAAAAGTCTGTAATTTTTTTATTAGCAACTATTTTCTTAATTGCTGCTTTATTTATGTCTTCAATGTTTTTCATTTTTTTTCTCTAAATATTTTTTCCAAAGATCTGGTCTCTGGCGACGTGTTATAGCCTCAGATTGAGATAAACGCCACCCTTTTATTTTGGCATGATCACCTGAAAATAAGACCTCTGGTGGGCTTTTACCTTCCCATTCTCTTGGTTTAGTATATTGAGGATATTCTAAAAGATGATTTTCAAAACTTTCTTCTTTAATGGAGTCTTTATTTCCAAGCACTCCTGGTAATAATCGAACTAAAGCATCAATGATCACAAAAGAAGCTGGCTCTCCCCCTGATAGGACAAAATCACCCAAACTATATTCTTCAATATTTCTTGTCTCTAATAGTCTTTGATCAACACCCTCAAAATGACCACAGATAAGGTTTACATTTTTTTCTTTACTTAAAGATCTTGCAACGTTTTGATCAAATTTTTTACCTCTTGGAGATAAGTAGATAATTTTTTCACCTTTTTTTATATTACTATCAAGCGCGGATGCTAATATATCAGGCCGTAAAAGCATTCCACTTCCCCCGCCAAAAGGAGTATCGTCTACAGTACCGTGATTATCTTTTGAATAATCTCTGATATTAATAACTTTTAAATTCCAAATCTTTTTTTCCTTTGCCTTTTTAAATATCCCTATATCTAAAGGTCCAGGAAATAAATCTGGATATAAAGTAAAAATTTTTACCTCTAACATCTCTAATTACCTTTTGGTTAAGCCTTTTTCTCTTCCTTCTTTGGCTCTTCTTTTTTAGCCTCTGCTTTAGGTTGCTCCTTTTTAGGTTCTTCCTTCTTTGGCTCTTCTTTTTTAGCCTCTGCTTTAGGTTGCTCCTTTTTAGGTTCTTCCTTTTTTGCTTCAGCTTTTTGATCTTGCTTTTTACCGTCAGCTGCTGGAGCATCTTTTTTAGTCTCTTCTTTTTTATCTCCTTTATCTCCTTCAGCTTTTTTTCTATCTTTTTTAGGTATCGCCTTTAGAGGATTGTTTCCAGGTTTTGGCATTGGCATTAACTGCACCTCTCCTAGTAATCTAGAAACTCTCATCGTTGGCTGAGCTCCTTTACTCATCCAATATTTTACTCTTTCTGCCTCTACTTTTATTCTTTCCTTTTTATCTTTCGGAAGTAACGGATTGTAAGAGCCGATTTTTTCAATAAATTTTCCATCTCTCGGGTATCTACTGTCAGCAATTACAATTTTATAAATGGGTCTTTTTCTTACACCGCCCATTGATAGTCTTATTCTTAACATTTTATACCTTTCATTTTAGTTGATTGAGCATTTCATCTGGGATCATCCCGGATGGAATTTTTTTTCCTTGAGACATTTTTTTCATCATGTCTGACATCATTTTAAATTGTTTTAGTAGTTTGTTAATTTTTGAAACATCTACACCTGCTCCTTTAGAAATTCTTTTACGCCTTGATCCACTAATAATTTTTGGATTTTCCCTTTCATTTTTTGTCATTGATAAAATAATTGCTTCATTCTCCAATAGCATTTTTTCATCTATATTTGCTTGATCCATTTTTGCTTTCATTTTATTCACTCCTGGTAACATAGACATAACCCCTTCCATTCCACCCATTTTTTTCATTTGCCTTAGCTGGGAAAGATATGAGTCCATTGTAAATATTCCTTTTTTTAATTCATCTTCTGTCTCTTTAATTTTTTCCTCACTTAAATCTTGTTGAGCCTTTTCTACTAAAGTTACTACGTCGCCCATTCCCAAGATTCTGTTAGCTAATCGGTCAGGATGGAAAAGTTCAAGATCAGAAATTTTTTCTCCTACTCCAATATATTTGACCGGTTTACCTGTTACATATTTCATGCTTAAGGCTGCGCCTCCTCGAGCATCTCCATCAGCTCTTGTAAGAATGATTCCAGAGAGATTTACAGCAGTATCAAATTCTTTTGCAACATTTACAGCTATTTGTCCTGTCAACGAGTCAGCTACTAAAATTGTTTCAGCTGGTTTTATTATATCTTTTATTTGCTTAATCTCAGACATCATTGGTAAATCTATCTGAGTTCTTCCTGCAGTATCAAATATAATTACATCTGAACCATTAAGGTTGGCTGCATTTAATGCTCTCTTGGTAATGTCGATTGGTTGTTGTTTTTCCTCTACAGGTAAACATTGGATGCCATTTGCTTCAGCAAGTAATTTAAGTTGTTCTTGAGCAGCAGGTCTGTAAACGTCTAAACTAACTAACATTACTTTTTTTTTATAATTCTTCTCTATATTTTTTGCTAATTTTGCTGCAGAAGTTGTTTTACCTGAACCTTGTAGTCCAACTAATAAAAGAGAAACTGGTGGAACAGCTTTGAAGTTAAGTTCTTCGTTTTTAGAACCTAAAATATTTACTAGTTCATCGTAAACAATTTTAACTATCATCTGCCCAGCAGATGTCGATTTTATAATTTCTTTACCAATAGCTTTTGGTTTTACATTAGCTATAAATTCTTTAGTAACTGGAAGAGCCACATCAGCCTCTAATAAAGCAAATCTTATCTCTTTTAAGCCAGAGTCAACTTGCTCCTCAGTCAATGAGGGAGCGCTTTTTAGCTTAGAAAAAATATTTTCTAATTTATTTGTTAAATTTTCAAACATTTTTATAACGTCCAACACCTATCGCACTAGTGGGCGAACCTTCGCTGACTAGTGTCGACACTCTTGTTTTAAGAGCACCGCAAAAACAAGTGTATTTGCGGAAAGTTTGTGGAAACTACAATTTGGGGTTTTAAAAGTCAATGAATAATTATACTAATCAATTATGGCAACGATTAACGCATATAAAATGGATGGATTGGGTAATGACTTCATTATTATCGACAGAAGATCGAGTCCTATCAATTTAACCAAAGATAAAATTATTGAGTTGGGGAAAAGAAGTAATATTGGTTTTGATCAAATAATTTTTATTGAAAAAGAAAAAGAGAATTCTTTTCCGATAACAATTTTTAATTCTGACGGTGGTGAAGTAAGTGCATGCGGCAATGGTTCGAGATGTGTTGCCTATCTTTTGAGTAAAAATTTAAATGCTAACCAAATTAAATTAAAAACAAGTAATCGGGTTCTTAATGCCAAAATTGTTGATAATTTAATGGTAGAACTTGATATGGGAAAACCTTTATTTAATTTTGAAGATATTCCATTATCAAAAATAGAAAATCCTGCTGATGTCTCATTAGATATTAAAGGCAAAAAATTTACTGGTGGATTTTGTCTAAATGTAGGAAACCCCCATATAGTTTTTTTTGTAGATGATTGTTTTAAATATGATTTGAAATTAATAGGACCTTTGATTGAAAATCATAAATTATTTCCTGAAAAAACTAATGTAACATTTGCTCAAATTTTAGATAAGAAAAATATTTTAGTAAATGTTTGGGAAAGAGGCGCTGGGCTTACTAAAGCATGTGGAACAGCAGCTTGCGCGACCGCTGTTGCTGGAAACAAAAATAAATTAGTTGAAAATAAAGTAGCTATTAAATTTAAAGAAGGAAACTTAAATATAGTTTTAGATGAAAAAAATAATATATTTATGACTGGGCCAGTGTCAGAAATTAAGAATATAAAAGTAGAAATATAAAATGGGAATTTTTGATAAGTTTAAATCTGGACTTGGAAAAAGTTCATCTAATCTTAAAGATGGCTTTCAAAATATTTTTTCTAAAAAAAGGATTGACGCAACTATTCTTGAAGAATTTGAGGAGTTAATCATTTCATCTGATGCTGGTGTTGATGTAGCTAAAGAACTTAGGAAAGATTTTGAGAGTTTAAAAGTTGATAAAAAATTAAACGATCACAAAGAAATTTTGAAACTCTTAGCTGATAAGTTGGCAATAAATCTCCAAAAGTACGAAAAAGATTTAAGCTTAATGGGAAATGCAAAATCTGCTGTGATTGTTGTTTCTGGTGTGAACGGTGTTGGAAAAACAACTAGTATCGGAAAACTTGGAAAATATTTTAAAGACAATAATAGATCCGTTGTATTTGGAGCTGCAGATACCTTTAGAGCAGCAGCCATAGATCAACTACAAGTATGGGCTGCAAAAGTAAAAGTAGATATAATTAAGTCAGAAATTAATAGCGACCCGGCTTCAGTTGCTTTTAAAACTGCTGAATTTGCAAAAAAAAATGAAATTGATGTTGCTTTGATTGATACAGCAGGAAGACTACAAAATAAAAAAAATTTAATGGAAGAATACAAAAAGATTATCAATGTCTTGAAAAAAATTGATGAGTCTTTTCCAAACGAAGTAATTCTAGTTCTTGATGCAACTACTGGCCAAAATGCATTAAATCAAGTCGAAGAGTTTAGTAAAATACACGATCTAACGGGGCTTATAATTACTAAACTTGATAGCACTGCAAAAGGCGGCGTGGTGCTTGCTATTTGTAAGAAATATAATTTACCTATTGTTGCAATCGGAATGGGAGAAAAAGAAGATGACTTACAACCGTTCAATGCTGAATATTTTTCAAAAGCTCTTTTAGGTATTTAAAACTAAAAAATTTCTCAAAGCATTCACCAGTTGATCATTAAATTCCATCATATGATCGTCATTGTCAGAAAAGTAACTGAATTTTGGGTTATTCGCCTGCTCAAATAATTCTACACCCATTTTAAAAGGAACAACATCATCTTTCTTTCCATGCATAATCAAAATAGGAATATTTAAATTTTTAATCTTTTTTAAAGAGTCGTACCTATCTTTAATCAATAAATCGATAGGTAAATAAGGATAGTAAATTTTTGCTGCATCAGCGATTGAAGTAAAAGGTGACTCTAAAACAATGCCAGCAAAAGAATTGTCTTGGCCTAACTCTGTAGCAACACCAGTGCCTAATGACTCCCCATATAAAATTATATTTTTATTTTCAATTCCAGTATTATTAAGCCAATCAACTGATTTTCTGGCATCATTATACAAATTTTTCTCTGATGGTTTGCCTAGATTGCCGCTAAACCCTCTCCATGAAATAATAAGAATATTTACATCTAATTTATATAGTTCATTAAGCTTATGCACCCTATTTGTTAGATCGCCTGCATTACCATGGAAATATAAAATTGTTTTATATTTTTTTAAGTCTTTTTTCAAAAACCATGATTTAAGTTTTATATCTTTATCAACCTCAATGAAAACTTCTTTATATTCAAATTGAATTTCATCTCCGGTATAGTTATTTTCGCTTGGATGATAAAGTAATTTTCTTTGATACAAATAAGTAAAAAGTACAATTACAATATAAGCTAATATAATTGATGATAAAGCTAAATAAAGATACTTCATACTTTTTTTCTAGCGAAATAAACTCCAGTAAAAACCAGTAAGCCACCTAAATAATGAAAACTTAGAAGAGGTTCTTCAAAAATTATTATTCCAAAGATAGATCCATAAACTGCGAATAAATATAAAGTAAACCCAGCAAAGGATGCGCCTACATATTTTTGTAACCGTGTATATAAGGAGAAAGCAATAATACTAGGTGAAATAGCAGCAAAAACAATCCAGAACAAAAATGTCTGATTATAATTTGTCTTAGCAAAATAAATATTTTCCAAAATAAAAAATGGGAAAAGCGACATAAATCCAAACATTGCGATTAAAGTAAATCGAGCCATTAAACTAAATTTTGATTTCCAATTTAATAAATAAATTGAGTAAAGAGCCCAACCTAAAGCTGCTCCCAAAACCCATAAGTCACCTATTGTAAAATTTAGGTTTATTAAAAAATCTAAATTACCCTTAGATATAATTGTAAAAACACCTGCGATACAAATAAACAATCCTAATATTCTAAAAAAATTAATTTTTTCTTTAAAGAATAAAATTGATAAAAAAATTATTATTACTGGTGAAGATGTATAGATTATACCAATATTTGCCATTGTTGTTGTCATGCCTGCAAGATTTGGAAAAGCCCCACATATACCGCAACCCATTGAGCCTAAGAAAAAAAGCTTAAAAAACTCTTTATTAAAGTCTTTTTTATTTTTTAAGATTTCGTTAAAAAAAAATGGAAATAATATAATGAATACAGTAAACCATCGCCAAAATGCTAGAGAAATAGGAGGTACTGACTCAACGCCACCTCTTGCTACAATAGTGTTTGTAGCCATAAAAATTGGCTGGATTAACAAAAGTAAATAAGGAGCGTAAGGATTATTTTTTGTCAATGAAGGCTTCATAGAACATCATTACAATTACCAAACCCATTAAAATATAAACAGGAAGCACATCAAAAAATCCTATCATCATTGATCTAGTTAATGTTGTGGCTAAACCAATTAAAAAAAGGGTACAGAGACCAACGCCAATTATTATTGTAATTTTATCCTTCATCTCTACAATTTTTCTCAAGCCAGTTAGCTGTACCTAAAAATCTTAAATCATCAAGTTTATCACCAACTAACTGAACGCCTAATGGTAAGTCATTTTCACCTGTAAGTAAAGGTAATGAAATTGTGGGCAAACCAAGATAAGTCCAGATTTTTTGGAAGTCCGCACTTCCAGTAGATTTTAATCCTTTGTCAGCAACTCCGCTTGATGATGGAGTAATAATTCCGTGGTAATCTTCAAAAACTTCTTTATAGGACTCATAACTTTGTTTCATAAAATCTGAGGCATCACCATATTCTTTTGCTGAATATTTTAATCCTCTAGAGATAGCTTCTCTCATTTCTTTTGAAAGTTTAGTTTTATCTTTTTTATAATAAACTTGAAAATTATTTGCCATATCAACTTCATGAATGATTTGATGATACTTTGGTATATCGTCAAAGTATGACGGTGTATCAAAAACCTCTATGTTTTTTTTGAAGTTTTTAATTAAAAATTCAAAAGCTTGTTGTGATTTTTTATTTATATTTTTCCAATTTTTCGTTTTATAAAAAATAAACTTTGGATCAAAAACTGGTCCTTTTTCACATTCATGAATCATGCTGTCAGCAGCGAAATAAATTGTTGAGGGGTCATGTAAATCTTTTCTAATTAGTGATTTAGCTAATAATGCAACATCTTTAACACTTTTACCAAATACGCCCATTGTATCTAGTTTATCCGAAACTTTTAAAACACCGTTTCTAGATATTAATCCATACGAGGGTTTATATCCAACTACACCACAATATGATGCTGGCCTGATTACTGATCCTCCAGTTTGAGAACCCACAGATAAAGGTGCCATATGAGCTGCAACTGCTGCTGCAGATCCACTTGATGATCCCCCTGGTGTTATTGAATAATCATGAGGATTTTTTGTTTTAGATGGATGTATATATGCAAGTTCACAAGTAACAGTTTTACCCATGATAATTGCCCCTGAATTTTTTAATAAGTTTACAATTTCCGAGTCTTGTGAATTGGACATTTTTTTTCTAAATACTGTCCCACATTCTGTTGGCATATCATACGTACCTATAATATCCTTAATTGCAACTGGCATTCCGTGCAATGCTCCTAGAGGTTTTCCAGATTTTCTATAAGTGTCAGCTTCTTCAGCTTTTTCTAATAAAAGTTTTTTGTCTAAAAATTGCCAAGCCTGAACGTCTTTTTCAAATTTTTTAATTCTATCTAAATAAGCTTTGCAAAGATCTAAAGAAGAAATTTCACCAGAATGAAGTTTTTGCGATAAATCGTAAGCACTTAAAGTTGTGACGTCTATCATTTAAATTGTTAATTAGCGAATAATGTATCCGGCAACCAAAGAGCTATTCCTGGAAATAGATACATTAAAAACATGGCAAATATAACAATACCTAGGAAGGGCATAATGCCTCTAAATATTTCCATTAACTCTACATTTTTAGATTGGACACCTTTTAAATAGTATGCGGACATTGCCATCGG
>CACECJ010000005.1 GCA_902557935.1 uncultured Pelagibacteraceae bacterium
TCATTTTCTGAAGAAGTAAAAACTAATTCTGATAACTCCTCATGTTTGTTTAGAGCTATTTGAAAATTGTTTAAAATTATAAATAATATTGATGACTCGATAATTTGAATTTTAGAAAGGTCTTTTCTTTTTTGATGTAAGATTTTTGTTTCTTTAAGAATTGTAGGGTTTTCTCTCTTTTTAAAAGAAAGATAATTGTAATCTTTTCTAAAACTTTGAATTGGTGTTAATTTCTTTAATTTTTCTAGAAAGTCCTCTAACACGTATTTTTTTAGTGTTTCATCGTTAATAGAATAGGATAACCTTTTTATTGCCTTTTCAAATTTCGATATTTCGTAAGGGTTGTTTTGATCTATTTTGCTTAAATGGTAATTCCAAATAAAAGACTGAATTATTTGTTTTTTACTTAGTAAGTTTATCAAGGCCTCCTTACCATTTTGTTTTATAAAATCATCAGGATCTTTGCCATCTGGCATTATGGAAAAATAAATTTTGTTTTGTTCATTTATTAATGGAAATAATCTTTCTGCAATTCTAAATGCAGCTTTTTGACCGCTTTCGTCTCCATCTAAACAAATAATTGGATTGTGGAAAAACTTCCAAATTAAAGATATTTGTTTTTCTGTCAAAGCAGTGCCAGAGTTAGCAATTACATTTTTAATTCCAGAAGCGTAAACACTTACAACATCCATGTAACCCTCAACTATTAACACCTCATCAGTCTCTGATCTTAATTCTTTTGCCTTTTCAAGATTATAAATCATACTCCCTTTTTTATAAAACTCAGTTTCCGGTGAGTTTATATATTTTGCCAATTTACTATCTCGAATTATTCTTCCTCCAAAGGCAATAGTATCTCCTGAAATGTTATTTACCGGAAAAATAATTCTGGAGTTAAAGCGATCAATATATTTATTTGTTTTATCACTTTTGTAGTAAAGTCCTGTAGAATTAATTTCTTCTTCAGAATATTTTTTCAATAGTTCTTCATACAAGTTGTTTTTCCAAGGCACATATCCTAATTTAAATTCTTCAATTATATTTTTTTTTAATCCTCTTTTATAAAGATAATCGAGTGCTTCTTTGCAATTCTCACTGTATAATTGCTTATTAAAATAATCCCTATATTCGATAAGTATATTTTTGTAAGTCTTATATCTTAATTCTTTTTTTTGATCGAAATTTGTAAATCTATAAGGTTGCATCCCAGCTTCTGCTGCAAGAATTTTTACTGCTTCTCCAAAACCAACTGATTTAGTTTTCATGAGGAAATCAAAAATATTTCCATGTTCTCCCGTGCTAAAACAATGATAAAATTCTTTTTCATCATTTACGGTGAAAGAAGGTGTTTTTTCATTTTTAAAAGGAGATAAGCCTATAAACTCTTTGCCCCTTTTTTTTAACTGAACAGTTTTTCCAACCACATTAGAAACCTTAAGTCTTAATTTAATTTCATTTAAATATTCTTTAGGATATTTCATATTTATTTCAGAAGTTCTTTCAAAATAACACTTACTTTTGAAAAATCTAAGGAGTCAGAATGTTTTGATTTTAAGGCTCCCATAATCTTTCCCATATCTTTCATAGATGAAGCGCCAACAGACTTTATCGTTTCTTCACAAATCTTTTTTGTTTCCTCATCACTAAGTTGTTTTGGTAAGAAAGAATTAATTACCGTTATCTCTTTTTTTTCATTTTCTAAAAGTTCTCTACGACCAGCTTTTTCATAAACCTCGCAAGATTCGTTTCTCTGTTTAACCATTTTTTTGAGCAGTGAAATAATGTCACTATCCTTAAGTTCTTTTTGACCTTTTGACCTACCAGCTATTTCAGCATCTTTTATAGCTGAAACAATTAGTCTTAGTGTGGGATAGGTGTTTTTATCTTTTGCTTTTAGGGCTTTATTTAGCTTATCGTCTATTTGCTTTTTTAGAGACATAATTAAAAATTTATTTTAATCACAATTGTAATACAAAATAAAAAGAACTTTCTTGACGATTTTGTTTCTATTTCATATGTTGCGCAAAATCATGTTTATAAGTTTTTTACTTTAACTCATGAGTTGTATTTGAAGAAGATTGGTCAAATTATAAACTCAACAAAAAATCTTAAAAAGATCGATTCCACAGCTATTCTAGTTCTTCAAAACGGTAAATTCTTTAAAGGCGTAGGTTTAGGTTACAAAGGCACCGCAACTGGTGAAGTATGTTTTAATACTTCTATTACTGGTTACCAAGAAATTATATCTGACCCCTCTTATGCTGATCAGATTATAAATTTTACCTTTCCGCACGTTGGAAATGTTGGAACTAATAAAGAAGATCACGAGTCAGATAAGATTTGGACTAAAGGAGTAATAATAAATACAGAGATAACTAATCCATCAAATTACAGATCTTTAAAACATTTAGATCAATGGTTAAAGAAAAATAAGATTGTTGGAATAACTGGAATTGATACTAGAAATTTAACAAATTTAATTAGAGATAAAGGTGCTCCTAAAGGGACAATATCTTTTTATAACAAAAATAAATTAAATATAAAAAAACTAATCAAAATAACTAATAAATGGAGCGGCCTAAAAAACTTAGATTTAGCAAAAATGGTTACTACTAAGAAAAATTATTTGTGGCAAGATTATAAAACATGGGAAAAGGGAAATGGATATTTAAAAAATAAGAAAAAAATATTGCATGTTGTAGCCATAGATTACGGAATTAAGAAAAATATTTTAAGATATTTTTCAGATTTTAATTGTAAAGTTACAATCGTACCATGCAAAACAGCTGCAAAAGATATTCTAAAACTCAAACCTAATGGAATATTTTTATCAAATGGACCCGGAGATCCTGCGGCGACAGGGAAATATGCAATACCGACAATCCAAGAATTAATCAAAAAAAAGTTACCATTATTTGGAATCTGTTTGGGCCATCAAATCCTAGCTTTAGCACTCGGTGCTAAGACAGAAAAAATGAAATTAGGGCATAGAGGAGCTAACCATCCTGTTAAAAATTTGATTGAGGGAAATGTTGAAATTACAAGTCAGAATCATGGATTTGAAGTAATAAAAAAAGGTATGCCTAAAAATATTAGAGTCACTCACCAGTCTTTATTTGATAATAGTATTGAAGGTATCGAGTTAAAAAATAAACCCGTTTTCTCAGTTCAATATCATCCAGAATCTAACCCTGGTCCTCAAGATAGTGTTTATTTATTCGATAAATTTGTAAAGAGTATGAAAAAAAATGCCAAAAAGAAAAGACATTAAAAAAATTTTAGTTGTTGGTGCGGGACCAATAATTATTGGGCAAGCTTGTGAATTTGATTATTCAGGAACTCAAGCCTGTAAAGCTTTAAAAGATGAAGGTTTCAAAGTAATTCTTATAAATTCAAATCCAGCAACAATCATGACAGATCCAAACATCGCTGATAAAACTTATATTGAGCCAATTACAATAGAAGTTCTTGAAAAAATTCTTATCAAAGAAAAACCTGACGCGATCTTGCCAACCATGGGTGGCCAAACTGCTTTAAATTTAGCAATGGAGGCAGAAAAAAAAGGTATTCTTAAAAAATATAAAATTGAACTTATAGGCGCTAATTCAAAAGCTATTTCCAATGCA
Source organism: uncultured Pelagibacteraceae bacterium (assembly GCA_902557935.1). Classification (GTDB taxonomy): domain Bacteria; phylum Pseudomonadota; class Alphaproteobacteria; order Pelagibacterales; family Pelagibacteraceae; genus Pelagilacustribacter. The sequence continues at coordinate 3,627 of CACECJ010000005.1, forward strand.
GAAGATAGAAAAAAGTTCAGAAAAAATATGATAGAGATTGGTTTAGATCTTCCCAAATCAAAAGTAGTAAACAATTTTAAACAATCTTCAAAAGTATTAAAACAAATCGGATTACCAGCAATTATAAGACCGGCTTTTACTCTAGGTGGTTTGGGAGGTGGTATCGCAAAAAATAAAAAAGATTTTTATAAGATAATAAAAAATGGGCTTCACGAGTCACCTGTAAATCAAGTCTTAGTTGAAGAGTGTTTAGAAGGTTGGAAAGAATTTGAGATGGAGGTTGTCAGGGATAAAAATGACAATTGCATAATCATTTGCTCAATAGAAAATTTAGATCCTATGGGTATTCATACTGGGGACTCAGTAACTATCGCTCCAGCACTAACTTTGACCGACAAAGAATATCAAGTTATGAGGAATGCATCTATAGCCTGCTTAAGAAAAATTGGTGTAGAGACCGGAGGATCAAATGTTCAATTTGCAATAAATCCAAAAAATGGAAGAATGGTTATCATTGAGATGAACCCTAGGGTTTCAAGATCATCTGCGCTAGCTTCCAAAGCCACAGGATTTCCAATAGCAAAAGTAGCAGCGAAGTTAGCTGTAGGGTACACTTTAGATGAACTAAAAAATGAAATTACAAAAGTTACGCCTGCATCTTTTGAGCCTACAATAGACTATGTGGTAACTAAAATCCCTAGATTTACTTTTGAAAAATTCTCCTCTTCAGCTGCAGTTTTAGGAACATCAATGAAATCAGTGGGAGAGGCAATGGCTATAGGTAGAAATTTTAAAGAGTCTCTTCAAAAAGCTTTGGTATCTCTGGAAACAGGTTTCTCAGGTTTAGACCAAATATTTAATTTAAATACTAAACAAATTAGACAAAAACTTAAAGAAAATATTCCAAATAAGATTTTACTTGTTGGAGAGGCTATAAGAAAAAAAATTAATTTAAAGGATATAAATAAACTATCGAAAATTGACCCTTGGTTTTTAAATCAAATAAAAGAAATCATAGAAAATGAAATTAAAATTAAGAAAAAAGGTCTTCCTAAAAATTTTAATGAATTTAATTATATTAAGTCTATAGGGTTTTCCGATAAAAAATTATCTGAACTTACAAATATTTCGGAATCGTTAATTAGAAAGAAAAGAACTGCTTTAAAAGTTTTACCAGTTTATAAAAAAGTCGATACTTGTGCTGCAGAATTTAAGTCTTTCACTCCGTATATGTATTCTACTTATCAAAGAAATTTCTCTTATAATTCAGAATGTGAAGCCGATCCGTCTAGTAAAAATAAAATTATAATACTTGGAGGAGGCCCTAATAGAATAGGTCAAGGAATAGAATTTGATTACTGCTGTTGCCAAGCTAGTTTTGCTCTAAAAGAAGCTAAATATGAAACAATCATGGTTAATTGTAATCCTGAAACCGTGTCAACAGATTACGATACAAGTGACAGATTATACTTTGAACCTTTAATAGATGAATATGTTTTCAATATTATAAAGAAAGAAAAATCAAAAGGTAATGTAAAAGGTGTCATTACTCAATTTGGAGGACAAACTCCTATAAAACTTGCAAAATTTTTACACGAAAACAAACTTCCAATTTTAGGAACTCAATATTCATCAATTGATCTTGCTGAGGATAGAGATAGATTTAGAAATCTTTTAAATAAACTTAATTTCAATCAAGCTGAAAGTGGTATAGCTAGAACTTTTCCTCAAGCAATAAAAATTGCGGATAAAATTGGTTTGCCTCTAATGGTAAGGCCATCTTACGTTTTAGGTGGAAGAGCAATGGAGATTGTTCATGAAAAAAGGCAACTCAAAGACTTTATAAAAGAAGCATTTAAAGTCGCTGAAAAAAATCCAATTTTAATTGATAAGTTTATTGATAACGCAATGGAAGTTGATGTTGATGCAATATCAGACGGTAAAAATGTTTTCGTAGCCGGTATCATGCAACACATTGAAGAAGCAGGTATCCACTCAGGTGACTCAGCATGTAGCTTACCTCCGGTATCAATAAAACCTTTTTTGATTAAAGAAATTGAAAACCAAACAAAAAAATTAGCTTTAGCACTTAAAGTTAAAGGTTTCATGAATGTTCAATATGCAATTAAAAAAGATAAGATTTATGTAATTGAGGTTAATCCTAGAGCAAGTAGAACTGTGCCATTTGTTTCGAAAGCAAAAAATTTACCCCTCGCCAAGATAGCATCAAGAGTGATGGCGGGAGAAAAATTAACTAATTTTAATTTAAAAAGTAAAACAAAAGATATGTTTGCAGTAAAAGAGGCAGTATTTCCATTTAATAAATTCCCAAACAGCGATCTTTTACTTGGTCCTGAAATGAAATCAACAGGTGAAGTTATGGGTTTTGATAAAAATTTCGGAATGGCTTTTGCTAAGAGTCAAATTGCAGCCTCAAACTCTCTTCCTAAAAAAGGCTTAGCTTTTATCTCTTTAAAAAATAGTCATAAAGAAGAGGGTGTGCAATTAGCAAAACAATTAGTTAAATTAAATTTCACACTTTGTGGAACTGGAGGTACTGCTGATTACATCAGCAAACACGGGATAAAATGCAAAAAAATTAATAAAGTAAATCAGGGATCTCCTCATATTGTTGACATTCTAAATACTAAAAAAATAGCACTAGTTATTAATACAGGTGGCGGAAATAGTGAGGCTCAGTTGAGCGATGCGGTAGCTTTAAGAAGGGCTACGTTAGCTAACAAAGTTCCATATTGCACGAATATGTCGACAGCAAAAGTTTGTTTGGAAGGTATTAAATCTCTTAAATTGAAAGATATTAGCGTTACTTCTTTACAAGATCTTTAACTTTTAACTTTCCAATCAGTTTCAAATGTAACATAATTTATTTGAATACATCTTCTCTCTTTTTTAATCTCTTTTTTTTCCATTCCATGCCAAGTGTTTGGTCCGCTTGTAAAGAAGTATCCATAATTATGTTTATAAGGAACTGTTTTAACTTTGTTCAATTTTGCGTCATAAAAATCAGTACCTAAATTCTCCGATTCATTATGTAAATTAACAAAAACTATTGATGACATTAATTTTTCCTCAATATCGCAATGAGGCTTTAACCAAAAACCTTCTCTATCGCAAATTACTTCTAGTCTCACGTAAGAATTACTTAAATCTTTTCCAATTAATGATCCGATCTTTTTATAAACATCAGGTGATCTTAATTCTTCTATAAATTTTGTTAAATTTGGAAATTGATTAAAGTTTTCTTTAGTAACATAACATCGAAGTTTTTTTGCTTTACCACCATCTTTAATTCCAGCTCGAAAGGCTCCCTCTCCTCCATCAAGAGCTCTTGTTCCATCATAATTTAAATTTTGTTTTCTAGGATCAGCTATCTCTGCACTACAGATTTCGTCAATAGCATTTTGAGTCAGTGGCTGGTTGATTTCAAAATGTTTAAATGGATCGCTAAATAGTTTAGTTCTTTTTTCTAATGATTTAAATAATTCCATGTTTTTTCATTTTTGCTTTTACAATTGGAGCAATTCTGTTTACCTCATTCAAACTATTGTAACTCCAACTTTCAACCCTATCTTCTAATTCTCTTGTTATACCTAAATCTTTCAATTGTGAATAAAATTTTTTGAATCTTCCAGTTGGCTTAAAAGACTTCATCATAGCAATATAAACAGGTTTTCCAGTCATTGCAGCCTCTGAAATCATTGACGTGGAGTCGCACGTTACAACTATATAATTTGAGATTGCTAGTGCTGAAAGATAGGCTTTTTTATCAATATTTTTTACAACATGGTGATCGATGTTGAAAGTATTAAAGGCTGCTTTTAAAATATTTTCAGGCGTTCTATACGATGGGACAACAATAATCTTAAATTTATCCGGGGTAAATAAAGTTTTTACCTTATTAAAGAGTTTATGAATTTGTTTTTCTGAATATCTGTAGTATTTATTTGGCCCGCCAATTATGAATGCAACTAATTCTCTTCTTTTATCTTTTTCTATTTCAAGATATTTTGAGTTATCAGTAATTTCTTTTTTAGTTAAATAATGAATAGCTCCCATCGTATTAATAATGTTGTCACCTTTTAAATTATCATGATCAGGACTTACAATGAGATCAAAATATTTAAAAGAAATTTTTGGATCTTGAATATGAATATTGAAAACTTGATTACCTAATCTTTTTTTTAAAGCTATTGATGGTATTACGCTCTTTCTTCCGCAAGAAATAATTACTTTACAGTCACATACAAACTTATTTTTCACCAAATTTTCTGAGATTGGACTGATTCGTGGCGGAATAAAATTCCAAAAAGATTTTAATTCTATTTTTTGATGTTTATAACTTAAGCCCAAAGCTTTAGCTAATCCCTCCACTTGACTAACCATACCGTGCATACCTTGCGTTAAAAGAAGTGCTTTTAATTCTAACATTAGTTACTATATACCTTTACATAATGAATAATAAATCAACAAAACATACAAAAGTGTTAATTCTTGGATCAGGTCCCGCCGGCTATACAGCAGCTATTTATGCGGCTAGAGCTATGCTTAAACCAATACTTGTTCATGGTTCTCAACCCGGAGGACAATTAACTACCACTACAGATGTTGAGAATTATCCTGGATACTCAAAAGTGATTCAGGGGCCATGGCTAATGGATGAAATGAAAGGTCAGGCTGAAGCTGTAGGCACAGAGATGATACAAGATCATATAAGTAAAGTTGACTTAACAAAAAAACCTTTTACCGCAACAGGCGATAGTGGTCAGGTTTACACTGCAGATAGTTTTATAATTTCAACAGGAGCACAAGCAAGATGGTTAAATTTAAAATCTGAACAAGAATTTAGAGGATTTGGAGTTTCAGCATGTGCTACTTGTGACGGATTTTTCTTTAAAGAAAAAGAAGTGGCTGTAGTTGGTGGGGGAAATGCCGCCGTTGAAGAAGCAATGTTTCTAACTAAATTTGCTTCAAAGGTTTATTTAATACATAGGAGAAACGAACTTAGGGCAGAAAAAATGCTTCAAGCAAAATTAAAATCTAACAAAAAAATACAAATTATTTGGGATACTGTAGTCGAGGATGTTATTGGCACTAAGGATCCAAAAACTGTTAATGCATTAAAAATTAAAAATGTAAAAGATAATAAAGTTAAAGAGCTAAAAGTTGATGGTTTATTTATTGCCATAGGTCATGATCCAGCAACATCTTTGTTTAAAGATCAACTTAATATGGACAAAGAAGGATATTTAATTACAAAACCTGACTCTACTGAAACAAATATTCCAGGAGTTTTTGCTGCAGGAGATGTAAAGGATAAAATTTTTAGACAAGCTGTTACCGCTGCTGGAATGGGTTGTATGTCAGCACTTGAAGCTGAAAAATATCTATCTGAGTCTAATTAAAGCTATCACAAAAAGTTTTTATCCTTTGCATTGCTTTCTTTAAATTTTCCATTGAAGTAGCGTAAGATATCCTAAAGTAACCGTCTAAACCAAAGGCAGAACCTTGAACCACAGCTACCTCAGCTTTTTCTAACAATTTTTCGACAAAGTCCTTATCAGTTTTCAGTTTTGTTTTCTTATTTAGTAATTTTTTACAGTTTGGAAAAACATAAAAAGCTCCTTCAGGGCTTAAGCAGCTTATACCTTTTATATTATTTAAACTCTCAACAACGAAATTTCTTCTTTCTTTAAAAGAATTTGATCTTTCTAAAATAAAATCTTGTGTTCCGTTTAAAGCCTCGACTGCAGCTGCTTGGCTTATGGATGTAGGATTACTAGTTGATTGGGATTGAATTTTAGCCATCGCTTTAATTATTTCCTTTGGACCTGCAGCATAACCTATTCTCCAGCCAGTCATTGAGTAAGATTTACTCACTCCATTCATAGTTAAAGTTCTGCTTTTTAATTTTTCAATTTGCGCGATTGTAAAAAATTTAAAACCGTCATAAGTAATATGTTCGTAAATATCATCGCTTAAAATATATAAATTTTTATATTTCAATAAAATCTTCGATAAAGCTATTAACTCATCTTTGGTATAACCGGAGCCTGTAGGGTTAGATGGCGAGTTTATAATTATCCACTTTGTTTTCTTTGAAACTGCTTTATTTAATTTTTCTGGTGTTAATTTAAAATTATTTTTTTCATCACACTTTATTATTTTAGGTTTTCCCCCAGCTAACAAAACAATGTCAGGATAAGAAACCCAATAAGGTGCTGGAATAATGACCTCATCACCTTTATTAATAGTTGCCATAAAAGCATTATATAAAACTTGCTTTCCACCAGTTCCAACGGAAATTTGATCAAGCTCATATGATAAATGATTTTCTCTAGAAAATTTTGCTTGGATAGCTTTTTTCAAAGCTGGAGTTCCATCCACTGCTGTATATTTTGTATCCCCTTTTCTAATTGCTTCTATGGCCGCCTCTTTAATATTGTCTGGAGTATCAAAATCGGGCTCCCCAGCCCCTAAACCAATAACATCCTTTCCAGCAGCTCTCATTTCCCTAGCTTTTGAGGTAACTGCTATTGTAGGCGACGGTTTTATACGTTTTAAACTATTGGAAACTATGCTCATTGAAATTTATAATATAATTAATTTATTATTAACACAAAATGCAAAATACTTATCAAGAAAAATTAGCTGATCTAGAAGTTAATAACTCAAAAAAAATTAAGAAGTTAGAGGGAGGTATTAACTTTAAAATCAAAAGTGATTTTCAACCTAGCGGTGACCAACCAGAGGCCATAAAGCAAATATTAAAAAACTTAAAAGATAACAAACAGGAACAAGTACTTTTAGGGGTCACGGGATCAGGTAAAACATTTACAATGGCAAAAGTTATCGAAAAGGCTAATAGACCAGCTCTTATTCTAGCACCAAACAAAACTTTAGCTGCTCAATTGTACGGAGAATTTAAAAGTTTTTTTCCAGATAATGCTGTAGAATATTTTGTATCATATTACGATTATTATACTCCAGAAGCATACGTTCCTAGATCTGATACTTACATAGAAAAAGAGGCCTCAATAAATGAGCAAATTGATCGTATGAGACACTCTGCAACAAGATCTTTGTTGGAAAGAGATGATGTAATTATTGTTGCAAGCGTATCATGTATTTATGGTTTAGGTTCTGTAGAGGCGTACTCAAAAATGACTATTACTTTAAAGAAAAATTATGAGTACGAGCGAGACGATTTAATTAGAGCATTTATAAACTTACAGTACAAAAGAAATGATCAAAATTTTTTTAGAGGTACCTTTAGGGTAAGAGGAGAAAATTTAGAGATCTTTCCATCACACTTGGAAGATAGAGCTTGGAGAATAAGTTTTAATCTAAATAAATTGGAAAAAATTGAGGAATTTGACCCACTTACTGGAGATAAGACAAATGATTACTCAATAATAAAAATTTACGCTAATAGTCATTATATAACTCCTAAGCCTACTATCGAACAAGCAATCAAACAAATAAAATCTGAGTTAGCTGAGACTTTAAAAAGACATAGAGAAAATAATAAACTTTTAGAGGAACAGAGATTAAGAGAACGAACTAAGTTTGATTTAGAGATGATTGAAGCTACCGGAACTTGTGCAGGAATAGAAAATTATTCAAGATTTTTATCAGGAAGAAAAGCTGGCGAACCTCCTCCTACTCTGTTTGAGTATTTTCCAGATAATACAATTATATTTGTAGATGAAAGTCACGTAACAGTTCCTCAATTAAATGGAATGTATAAAGGTGACCGTACAAGAAAAAGTACGTTAGCCGAATATGGGTTTAGACTCCCTTCTTGTATGGATAATAGACCTTTGAAATTTGAAGAGTGGGATTTAATGAGAACACAAACTGTATTTGTCTCTGCTACCCCAGGACCTTGGGAGCTAAAACAAACAAGTAATAAATATATTGACCAAATCATTAGGCCAACAGGTTTAATAGACCCACCAGTTGAAATTAGGCCAGCCAAAACTCAAGTGGATGATCTTATGCACGAGGCAAAAGTGATTGTAAAAAAAGGATATAGAGTTCTTTCTACAACTCTGACAAAAAAAATGGCTGAAGATCTTACTGAGTACCTCCATGAAAATGGTCTTAAAGTAAGATATATGCACTCTGACATTGATACTCTAGAAAGAATTGAGATCATAAGAGATTTGAGAATGGGAGTGTTTGATATTCTTGTAGGAATTAATTTGTTGAGAGAGGGATTAGATATTCCCGAATGTGCTTTAGTAGCAATTTTAGATGCTGATAAAGAGGGATTTTTAAGATCTGAAACTTCTCTAATTCAAACAATTGGAAGAGCAGCGCGAAATGTTGATGGTAAAGTAATTTTATATGCTGATAAAGTCACGAAGAGCATTGAAAAGGCAATTAAGGAAACAGACAGAAGGAGAAATAAACAATTAGAGTATAATAAGAAAAATAGAATAACTGCTGAGTCAGTTAAAAAAGAGATAAGTGATATTCTAGAGTCTGTTTATGAAAAAGACTACGTTAAAATTAGTGAAGGCTCAAACGTAGGTGGTAACTTAAAAAAACATCTTAAAGCTTTAAACAGAAAAATGAAGGAAGCCGCATCTAATTTAGAATTTGAAGAAGCTGCTAAACTAAGAGATGAAATGAGAAAACTAGAAGCTAGTGAACTTGAAATAACTTTAAATCCTAAAATATCTCAATATAATTTAAAAAGTAAAGTTTATCCAAAAGGAAGATCGACTATGGGTATGCCAGGTACAAAACCAAGAAAAGCGATAAAAAAATGGAAGCCAAAAAAATAATTATAACTGGTGGAGCTACTAGAATAGGATCAGCAATCGCTAAAAGTTTAGCTAGCTTTGAAACAAAAATAGGTATCCACTTTAACAAATCTAAAAGAAGCGCTTTCAAATTAAAAAAAGAACTGGAGGAACTTGGGGCTGAAGCATACTTGTTTAAAGCTGATTTAAATAATCTTAAACAAACCGAAACTTTAATAAAAAAAGCTTATAAAACTCTGAAAGGATTAGATTGTTTAATTAATAATGCATCTATTTTTGAAAACGATAATCTTGAAAATTTTTCTGAAAAATCCTTTACAAAACATATGAATATCAACTTAAAAGCACCGGCAATCATCACACAAAATTTTAAAAGATTAATCAGAAATAAAGAAGGATGTATCATCAATATTATTGATCAAAGAGTTGAAAAATTAACTCCTTTTTTTTTCTCTTACACTTTAAGTAAGTCTTCATTGGCCACTTTTACAAAAACATCAGCCATGAAATTAGCACCAAATATAAGAGTGAATGGTATTTCACCCGGACCAACATTAAAAAACAAAAGACAATCTGAAAGACATTTCAAAAAACAATGGAAATCCACGCTCTTAAAAAAAAAAGTAGATTTAGAAAACATATGTAATGGAGTAAAGTTTCTAATTGAAAATAAAAATATAACAGGAGAGATTATAAATATTGATAGTGGGCAAAGACTTGCATGGCAAACACCAGATATTATTAATACTAAAGAATGAAGATAATAAAATTTAAAAAAAAAGAAAAATTTAAATATAAAAGAAAAGTAATTATAAAAGATTTAATCTTAAATATTTCTATAGGAATACACAACTTTGAGAAAAAAAAGAGGCAAAGAGTAAAATTTAATATTGAAATTTTAACAAATCCATATGTGACTCCAAATAACAAAGATTTGAATTCAATACTTAATTATGAGGAAATTGTTAGTAAAATTGAGAAAATTGCTTATCTAAAACATCACGATTTACTTGAAGACTTAGCGGAGAATATTTTTAATATGATATTTAGAAATAAACTTGTTAAAAAGATTAATCTTAAGATAGAAAAGTTAGAGATCTTAAAGAAAACCAAATCTGTTGGTATCGAGGTATCAAAATCAAAAGTATGATCAGTAGTTTAGAGTTAGGAAAAAAAGTAATAAAAGAAAAAATACCGCTAATACCAAAAAATCCCGGTGTTTATAAAATGATTAGTTCCACTGGTGAAATTCTATATATTGGTAAAGCTAAAAATATCCCAAATAGACTCAAAAGTTATGTCACTGAATCTAATCTTCCTATTAGAACTGAGAGAATGCTTTCACTTACGCATAATCTTGAAACTACTACTACAAGTAATGAAAGTGAGGCTCTACTATTGGAAGCAAATTTAATAAAAAAACATAAACCCCGTTACAACATACTTTTGCGTGATGACAAATCTTTTCCTTATATTTACATTGGTAATAAAGATAAGTGGCCACAACTTACAAAGTTAAGAGGTAAAAAATCAAAAACCGGATATTATTTTGGTCCGTTTGCATCAATTGGTTCTGCAAATTGGACAATAAAAATTTTACAAAAAATTTTTCTTTTGAGAGTCTGTGATGACACTGTTTTCAAAAATAGAAAGAGACCATGTATCTTATACCAAATTAAAAGATGCTCTGCTCCATGTGTTGGACACATAAATGAAAAAGATTACGAATCTACAGTTGTAGACGCTATTGATTTTATTTCGGGTAAATCTAGAAGAATTCAGAAAAACTTATCCAAGGAAATGGAAAAAGCTAGTAAAGAATTAGATTATGAGAAAGCAGCTATAGCAAGAGATAGAATAAAAGCATTAACTCAAATACAAACCTCTCAGAAAATAAATCAAACAAATTTAACAGAAGCTGATGTTATAAGTATTTATAAAGAGACAGGAAAAACATGTGTGCAAGTGTTTTTTTTTAGGTCAAAACAAAACTGGGGTAATCAGGCTTTTTATCCAAAACATGATCCTGATGATAATGTAGAAGATATAATAAGCTCTTTTATATCCCAATTTTATGAAAACAAATCTATTCCGAGGCTGATATTAACAAACTGTGAAGTCAAAGATAAAAAACTTATTGAAAAAACATTCTCCGACAAGGATAAAAAAGATATTGTTATTAAGCTAGCAAAAAGTAAAAATGAAATAAATATTTCTAGTCTTGCAGAGAAAAATGCTAAACAATCTTTAAAACAAAAACTCGTTCAATCTGATACTAACAATAATCTTATCGAAGAATTAGCATCTAAATTTAATATCAATAACAATATAGAATTGATAGAAGTTTACGATAATAGCCACATTCAGGGTACTGACTCTGTTGGATCATTAATTTGTTTTAGTAATGAAGGTTTTGTTAAAAAAAGATATAGGAAATTCAATATTAAAGATGAAAAAGTTAAAAATGATGACTATGGGATGATGAAAGAAGTTTTATTTAGAAGATTTTCAAAAGCTATTAAAGAAAAATCTGGTTCACTGTCATTGCCAGACTTAATAATGATAGACGGTGGAAAAGGACAATATTCTGTGTCTAGAGAAGTTCTCAATGAATTAGGATTGCACGACTTACCAATTTTAGCCGTAGCAAAGGGTAAAAGAAGAAATGCTGGAGAAGAAAAAATTTATTATAAAAGCAAAGAATATATTTTAGAAAGAAATGATCCACTACTATTTTTTGTACAAAGACTTAGAGATGAAGCTCATAGATTTGCTATAAGCACTCATAGAGCTAAAAGAAAGAAAAATCTTAGTAAATCTTTGTTAGATCAAATCCAAGGGATTGGGAAACAAAGGAAAAGAGCTTTATTAAATCATTTTGGGTCAGCGCGTGCCGTTGAGTCTGCAAGCTTCGATGATTTAAAATCAGTGGAAGGAATAGAAGACAGCATAGCAAAGAAAATATATAATTATTTTCACGAATAAATGAAATTAAAAATACCAAATATACTAACGATTGGTAGAATAATTATTGTACCGATTTTTGTTATAACTTTTTTTATTCCAGGATTTTTTGGAGATTTAATACCTTTTTTCTTATTTGTGTTAGCTAGCTTTACTGATTACCTAGATGGGTTATTGGCTAGATTATTTAAGGAAGAGTCGAAATTAGGTGAATTGTTAGATCCTATCGCTGACAAAATTTTAGTAGCCGCTGCTCTAATCTTGCTAGTAATGAATGGTACAATTAAGAATTATGAAGTAATTGCCGCAGTAATTATTCTGACAAGAGAAATTTTGGTATCTGGACTAAGAGAATTCTTAGCAAAAGGTAAAATTACTATGAAAGTTACTAGTTTATCAAAACTTAAAACTGTTATTCAAATGGGCTCTATAGCTATCTTGTTGACTGGTGACATAGGAAATAAAATAATTAATTTTCAAGATTATAATGCACAAACAGTAGGAATAATTCTGTTATGGTTATCGGCATTTTTAACTCTCTACACCGGTTACGATTATTTACGAAAAGGGATTGATCATGCTATAAACGAGGATAACAAAGAAAATAAATGAATTTATCTGAAAAAAATTTAAGAGAAAAAAAATTTCATAATCAATTACAATCCAAAAATAAAGGAAGATTCGAAAATATTTTTTATAAGGCGCTTCATAATGCTCATGAAGATTTTTTAAAAGATCTTGAAATTAGCTCAAAAAACTCGACTGTTTTGGATTACGGATGTGGTGTTGGCTCATCTATTGAAAAAACATTAAAATTTAATCCAAAAAAGATTGTTGGAATAGATATATCTGAAGTTTCTATACGGAAAGCCCAAAGTCTTGTCGACAGTCTATCAGCTAACAACGTTGAATTAAAAGTGGATAATTGTGAAGAAACAGGTTTTCAAGACAAAGAATTTGACCTTGTTTATGGAACTGGAATTTTGCACCATTTGCAAATTGAAAAATGCATTCGTGAAATATCTAGAATATTAAAACCAAGGGGGAAATTATTATTTATTGAACCTTTGGGGACTAATCCTTTAATAAATCTCTATAGAATACTAACACCAAAATCCAGATCTATAGATGAACATCCATTGCTAGAGAAAGATTTTAATTTATTAAAAAAAGGTTTTTCTAAAATAAGAATAAAATATTACGGATTTTTTACCCTTATTTTTTTTCCTTTTTACCGTACGCCAAAAACTTCGACGATTTTCAGATTATTAAAAACGGTTGATCAATTTTTATTTAAAATTAAATTATTTAGATATTTTGCATGGTCTTCTTTGATTATTGCACAGAAGGACTAAGCAGCGGAGTCCTTTCTTACAATATTTTGATATGTTTTATTTAAATCGGTAATTAAATCACAGACTTTAAATTCATATTTTCCTATTTGAGATACCGGTGTTACTTCAGCAGCAGTTCCAGTAAGAAAACATCCTATAAAATTTTTCATTTCTTCAGGCTTAATTTTTCTCTCTATTACCTTTATGCCTTTTGACTTAGCGATTTTGATTACTTCTCTTCGCGTGATACCGTCTAAAAAGGAGTCTGGAATAGGTGTAATTAAATCATTTTCTTTACTTTTAAAAAATATATTCGCACCTGTTGCTTCTGCAATATTTCCTTCATGGTCAAGCATCAAAGAGTCTGTGAAACCTTTGGCTTCAGCCTCATGTTTTGAAAGTGTACATATCATATACAATCCTGCCGCTTTAGTGTCCCATGGAATTGTGTTTGGCGCAGGTCTTCTCCAGTTCGATATATCAAGTTTAATTCCATTTAATTTTAGTTTAGGATCAAAGTATGAACCCCACTCCCAAGTTGCTATAGCGACATGGATTTTATTTTTTTGAGCAGAGATTGCCATCATTTCACTACCTCTCCAAATTATTGGTCTAACATATCCGTCTTTCACTTTCTGGATATTAACAATTTTTTTACATGCATCATTTATTTCATTTTGAGTAAAAGGCACTGTTATTCCCATCCGTTTAGCTGAGTAAAATAATCTTTCTGTATGTTCTTTTAATTTAAAAATTTCACCATCGTAAACTCTTTCACCCTCAAAAACACAGCTTGCATAATGTAAGCCATGATTTAAAATATGAATATTTGCGTCTTTCCATTCAACAGTTTTGCCATTGAACCAAATTTTTCCTGATCTTTTATCGTAAGGCACACTTTCCATTTGAAGCAAATATATAGATTTTTTTATTTTAAAAAAGTATATTCCAAATCAGGATAAGTCAATATAACTTACCATTATGAAAGATTTGCTTTACTTAAAAGATGATCAAATTAAAGAGTTTATTCAGCTTCTTTACTATGCTCACAGGGAAACGTTTTTAGATCCTCGAGAAATTTTATCAAAAAAATTTTTTGGACCTGCTCATCTCAGAGCTTTGCATTTAATAGAGAGAAATCCAGGGATAAATTTAGGAGAGTTAATTTTTAAACTAAAAGTAACGAAACAAAGTTTAAATAGAGTTTTAAGAGATCTTATAAATTCTAAAATGATTAAACAGATTCAAGACGAGGGTGATACAAGAAAAAAAAATCTTTTTTTAGATAAAGAAGGAAAAGTTTTTTTTGAGATAGTTTATAATTCTCAAAAAAAAAGAATTTTCAACGCATTGAAAAATTCAAGTTCAGACTCTGTTATAAAATTTAAAGATGTTCTCAAAAAGATAATTGATGGAAAATAACAAAATACATATATTAGTTGTAGATGATGATGATAGAATAAGAAATTTATTAAAAGATTATTTGTCAGAAAATAAATATATAGTGTCTACGGCGGAAAATGCTGAACAAGCCAAGCTAAAAATTGGATACCTTAAATTCGACTTAATTATTTTAGATGTAATGATGCCTGGAAAAACTGGATATGAATTGACACAAGAACTTAAAAAAGAAATAAAAATACCAATTATTTTACTCACTGCCAAAGGAGAAGTTGAAAATAGAATAAAAGGTTTAGAAATAGGTGCTGACGACTACATTGGCAAACCTTTTGAGCCAAAAGAACTATTACTGAGAATTAAGAATATTATTAGAAATAATTATAAAATTAACACTGATTCAAAATACTCAATTGGAACAGCGCAGGTTGATTTAAATAAAATGATTATAAAGTTTAATGGTAAAATCAAAAAGATTAATAATACTGAAAAAAAAGTGCTGATCGAGATGATATCAACTCCTGGAAAAACTTTTACACGTGAAGAGATTGGTAAAATTTCTGGTATTAGTCAAGAAAGGTCTATTGATGTAATGATAACAAGGCTAAGACAAAAATTAGAATTAAATCCAAAAAATCCAAAATATTTACAAACTATTCGAGGCTCAGGCTATGTTCTCTGGATTGAATAAATTAATAAAAATAATTCTTCCTAAAAGACTCTTTTATAGAGCTCTAATAATTGTTGCAGCGCCTACTATAATTCTTCAGCTTATTGTAACTATTGTGTTTTTTGACAGCATTTGGATAAAGGCAAATAAAAATACAACTCGAGCTTTAGTTGCGCAATTAAAAACGATAGAGGAAATTTATCAAAATGATAAAAAAAATTTAGACTTTTTTACTGACAGTTATAAAAATAACTTTAATTTTGAAATAGGGATTAATCAAGATGAATTTCCCAAAGTTTCTGGAGAGAGAAAGTTTAGCCCTATGGACAGATCTTTGCGGAGGGAATTAAAATCAGCATTTGGGAATAATAATTATTGGTTTAGTACTTCAAAATTTAAAAATGCTGTAGAAATAAAAATTAAATCTGAAAAAGAAGTTATAGAATTTGTGATCCCAAAAGAATTAGTGTCCGCGTCATCTGTAAGATTGTTTGTATTATGGACTACACTTCCATCAATTTTATTGTTGATTATCGCTCTTATTTTTTTAAAAAATCAAACACGACCTTTAGTAAAATTGGCGAAAGCTGCTGAAAAATTTGGCAAAGGTGATTACGTTAATGATTTTAGAGCTTCTGGTGCTGCAGAAATACGTAAGGCGGCCTTTGAATTTGATAGGATGGCAAAAAGAATTAATAGACACCTTAACCAAAGGTCTGAAATGTTGTCAGGTATTAGTCATGATTTGAGAACACCTCTTACAAGATTAAAACTTCAATTAGCTATGTTAAACCAAAAAGACATATCAAAAAATATGTCAAAAGACATAGATGAAATGGAAAAAATGTTAAATGATTACCTTCAATTTGCTAAAAACAAAGTACAAGAGAGCACAACGTCTCTTAATTTAAATCAATTATTTCATCAGATTAAAAATAACTTTAATGAAGAAAAATTAACAATATCTTGTGAAAATGATATTTCCTTAAGTGGAAGACCTCTTGCTCTTAAAAGATGTTTTGAAAACATTATTCAAAATGGCTTAACGTATGGAGAGAACGTAAAGGTTGAGGTAAAAAAAGGAAATAACAGAGTATCAATTATAGTTGAGGATGATGGTCCTGGCATACCTGAAGAACAATTTAGAAATGTTTTCAAACCTTTTTTTAGACTTGATAAAAGTAGAAGTCTTAATAAATCAGGAATAGGACTTGGTTTAGCTATAGTGGAAGACGTAGTTAATTCTCATGGTGGAAATATTCAACTAGGAAAAAGCCGCTTAAACGGTTTACAAGTTAAGATTTCTTTACCTTTTTAGTTTTTTTTCTTTTTTTAAATTTTTTTAATTCTTTATCTTGTTTCTCTACAATTTTTTTTAAAATTTCAAATTCTTGCCTGGTAACAAGATCCAACTTATTTATTAAACTATCTCTTTTAAATTTAAAATCCTCTGATATTTCTTTTCTTATGTCTTTAGATGTAAGCAAACTATTTTCAATAAGGTTTGATATTGATTTTAAAATTTTTTCTGAATTACTCATATCGCATCTTATTTGATAGAAATCTTAATTTCAAATATGATATAAGAATATATGTTTACCCATAATTTAGACCCGGTAATTTTAAATTTAGGCTTTATTGATATTCGGTGGTACTCATTAGCATATATTTTTGGCATTCTTTTTGGCTGGTGGCATGGGAAAAAAATAATCTTAGGAAGGTTTCAATTAGATGGAGAAAAATTTGATATTAAAAAATTTGATGACTTAATAACATACATCATAATTTCAATTATCGTAGGAGGGAGAGTTGGATACGTATTATTTTACAATTTTGAATTTTTTATTAATAATCCTTTAGAAATTTTCAAAATTTGGCAAGGTGGGATGTCTTTTCATGGAGCATTACTTGGAGTAATAATTGGAACTTATATATTTGCATCAAAAGAGAAAATACAAACGATGTTTTTGTTAGATGTAATTGCTTGTGTTGCGCCTATTGGAATATTTTTTGGTCGGATAGCTAATTTTATAAATGGTGAATTAGTTGGTAAAGCAACTAATATGCCTTGGGGTGTTATATTTCCTACTTATGATATGATACCAAGACACCCTTCTCAAATTTATGAGGCATTTTTAGAGGGAATTTTTTTGTTTTTAATTTTAAAAATCATAATTAATAAAAAAAATTATAAAACCGGTGTGTGCGCAAATTATTTTCTGATTTTATATGGAACTTTTAGAATTTTTTCTGAATTTTTTAGGGAGCCAGACTTACAAATTGGATATATTTTTAATTTTATAAGCATGGGAACATTATTAAGTGTTATAATGATTTTAACAGGATTCATAATATTTTATTCCAAACAAAAATGAAAAATGTTTTTAAAAATTTTGGCATAAAGGAAAATAAATCTATTCCAGTTGATGAGTTTATCAACAAAGCTTTATATAATCCAAAATTCGGATTTTATTCAAAGAAAATCCCTTTCGGTAGAAAAGGAGACTTTGTTACTGCGCCAACTATCTCAAACTTGTTTTCAGAAATTATAGCCATATGGGTAGTATCCACCTGGGAAAAATTTGGTAAACCAGAAAAATTTAATTTTGTAGAACTTGGGCCTGGTGATGGCAGTCTCTCAAAAGTTTTGGTAAATATTTTTAAGCACTTCACTGAATTTAACAGCTCGTTAAATATGTTTTTATACGAGAAGAGTAAACTATTATCAAAAATACAAAAGAACAAAATTAAGAATAGTAAAGTTAAATGGATTAAAAACTTTAATGAAATAAAAAAAGGACCAGTAATTTTTTTTGGTAATGAATTTTTTGACGCCATACCAATAAAGCAATTTTTAAAAAAAGATAATCTGTTTTTAGAAAAGTATTATACGACTAGTGTGTGTGGTTTAAGAGAAACTTATAAATTGGCTTCAAAAGTAGATGTTTTGAAAATCAAATCTTTTGATACTTTAAAAAATAAAAGTTTTATTGAGTTTCCTAAGCTAGGATTTTTAGAATTAAGAAAAATCACTAAAAAAATCTTTGCTCAAAATGGTGGTATATTATTAATAGATTATGGATACTTAAATTCACATTACAAAAATACCTTGCAGGCGATAAAGAAAAACAAAAAAATTAATATTAGTAATATATCTAATTACCTTGGTGATGTTGACATTACTTCACTGGTAAATTTTAGTTTATTAAAAGAATTTTTTTTAAAAAACAACTTAAAGGTCAGTAAAATAGTTTCTCAAAAATTTTTTTTAGAAAGAATGGGAATATTTGAAAGATTTAAAATTTTGGAAAAAAATATGACTTTAAAACAAAAAAATTATATAACAAATACATTAAATAGGCTTTTAAATAACAAGCATATGGGAGAGCTATTTAAGGTGATATTTGCTTACAAAAGTAAGTCTAATAATTTTTTTGGTTTTAATTAATGTTTTATTCGAAAAAATTAAAAAAATTTAAAGAGATTAAACACTGTTTCTTTTCAAGAAAAGGTGGTTTTTCAAAAGGGCTTTATAGAGGTTTAAATTGCGGAAGAGGCTCGAGAGATAATAAAAAGAATGTTTTGAGAAACCTTAATTATGTTTCATCAAAAATGAAGATTGATTTCGACAAATTAGTGCTAATGCATCAAACTCATAGTAACAAAGTATTGGAAATTAATAAAAAAAATTTTAGAAAAAAAATATACTCTGATGCAATAATAACAAAAGTAAGTGGATTAACGTTAGGCGTGGTTACTGCTGACTGTGTACCAATTTTAATTTATGATATTAAAAACAAAATAGTCGGTTGTATCCACGCTGGATGGAAAGGAGCATTTTCGGGAATTATTAAAAATACAGTTTTGAGAATAAAAAAAATTAATCCTAAAAAGGAAATATATGCAAGTATAGGACCTTGTATTGGGAAAAAAAGTTATGAGGTAGATTTAAATTTTTTTAAAAAATTTGTTTTAAAATCAAAAAAAAATAAAATATATTTTTCACGAAAGAATAATTATAAAAAATTGTTTAATTTAAGAAAGTTTGTTGCCGACAAACTTTTAGAAATGGATGTAAAAATCGATCATGTAAATCATGATACTTTCAGAGAAGAAAATAACTTTTTTAGCTACAGAAGGTCCTCAACATTAAAGCAAAACGACTACGGAAGGTGTATTTCAGTAATTAAGTTAATTAGATAAAATTTGAAAACTTACTTAAATAATTGTATAAATAGTTAAATTTCATGAAAATTTTATCTGGAACTAGTAACTTAAAGCTCAGCAAAATTATTTCTAAAAATCTAAAACTAAAACTAATCAATACTAATATAAGAAGATTTGCAGATGGAGAAATTCATATCGAAATTAATGAGAACATTAGGGGCAATAGTGTTTTTGTAATTCAATCAACTTCTAATCCTGCTAATGATAATATTATGGAATTGCTTTTGGTAATTGATGCACTAAAAAGATCGTCAGCAAAAACAATTACTGCGGTAATTCCATACTTTGGATACGCAAGACAAGATAGAAAAGTCGCACCAAGAACTTCGATTTCTGCAAAAGTTGTGGCAAATTTGATTTCAAACGCAGGAGCAACTAGAGTTGTAACTGTAGATTTACATGCCGGTCAAATACAGGGTTTTTTTGATATGCCAGTTGATAATTTATACACTGCGCCTTTATTTGCAAAATATATTAAAAAAAAATTAGGTTCAAAAAAAATAATCTGTGTTTCACCCGACGTAGGTGGAGTAGCAAGAACAAGAGCTTTAGCGACAAGAATAAAAGCTGATTTAGCAATTATAGATAAAAGAAGGCCAGCGCCTGGAAAATCGCAGGTAATGAATATTATTGGGGATGTTAAAAATAAAACATGTATAATTGTAGATGATATTATTGACAGTGGTGGGACTATAGTAAATGCAGTCGATGCACTTAAAAAAAAAGGAGCAAATGAAGTTTACGTCTTTATTACACATGCAGTATTAAGCGGAGACGCAGTTAAAAAAATAAAAAATTCCAAAATTAAAAAATTGATTATTACTGATACAATTGAAAATACTCAAAAAATTAAAAATAATAATAAAATTGAGGTGTTATCAATTGCCTCACTTATGTCAGAGGTAATTAAAAGAATAGCGAATTCTAATTCTGTATCAGATTTATTTAATTAGTACTTGTTTTGAAACAAATCTTGAGTTATATACCCTTTTCAATAATTTTATGAGCAACCTAAAAGCTACAAAAAGAGAAAATTTAACAGCTGGTTCGAATAATAAATTAAGAGCCAAGGGTATGATACCTGCAATTTTGTATGGAGGTAAAGATCCTAATCAGAATATTACGGTGAGTAAAAAAGACATCTCAACAATTATTAACTCCGAAACGTTTTTGTCTAAAGTATTAGAAATTGATATTGATGGAAAAAAAGAAAAAGTAATTCCAAGAGATGTTGCGTACCACGTAGTCTCTGAAGAACCTATACACATAGATTTTATGAGAATAATCTCAGGTAAAAAAATTATTTTAGAAATACCGGTGAAATTTATAAATCATCCTGACTCTCCTGGTCTTAAGCGCGGTGGTGTTTTAAACATTGTCCGAAGAAAAGTGGAGCTTAAATGTCCAGCGGAAAAAATACCTGATGAAATTGTAGTTGACTTAGCCGGTACTGACATAGGCACAAGTATAAAAATTTCTTCTGTAAAACTACCGGAAAGTGTGATCCCTACTATTTCTGATAGAGATTTTGTTGTAGCAACTGTTGCAGCTCCAACAATAATAAAAGAACCTGAAAAGCCATCAGAGGAGACGCCAGCAGATGGAACCGAAGGCGAGGCACCTGCTGAAGGAGCAGAAGCGGCTGCTAAAGATGGTGAGGCGGCTAAAAAGGATGATAAGTCAAAAGATGGTTCGACTGACAAAAAGCCCGAAGAAAAAAAGCCTGCTGATAAAAAACCTGCCGAGAAAAAATAATTGTTATGCTTTTACTAGTTGGACTAGGAAATCCAGGTTCTAATTATACAAATACCAGACATAACATTGGTTTCAAAATTATAGACGCAATAAATTCTCATTTTAAACTTTCAAAACAAAAACCAAAATTCAAAGGTTTGCTAACTACTGGAAATATTGATGAAAAAAAAATCTACGCAATTAAGCCTTTAACATTCATGAATAACTCAGGCACAGCTATAAAAGAACTAATAGATTATTTTAAAATCGACGCAAAAGATGTCATAGTTTTTCATGATGACATGGATATTGATTTTGGGAAAATTAAAGCTAAATTCGGTGGCTCCAGCGCTGGACATAATGGAATTGAATCGATAGATAAATTTATTGGTAAAGATTACTCTAGAGTGAGAATAGGGATTGGGCATCCTAAGCAGAAAAAAAAGGTAAACAATCATGTGCTTGAAGATTTTAAAGATGACGAGGAAGAAAAAATAAAAGAAATTACAGAAAATATTGTTAAACTTATACCTACTCTGATTGACAAAAAAATAGACCTATTTTCAAGTAAGGTTAATCAAAATCTAGATGGGATTTAAATGTGGAATTGTAGGGCTTCCTAATGTAGGAAAGTCAACTTTATTCAATGCCTTGACTGCCTCAAAAAATGCCGAAGCAGCTAATTTTCCTTTTTGCACTATTGATCCAAATATTGGTGTTGTAGATGTAATCGATGAAAGATTAGATAAATTAGCAAAATTATCTAAATCTAAAAAAAAAATTTATACAAATATTACATTTGTTGATATCGCTGGCTTAGTAAAAGGAGCATCAAAAGGCGAGGGATTAGGTAATCAATTTCTTTCACATATACGGGAAGTTGATGCAATTATACATTTAGTAAGATGCTTTGACTCTGAAAAAATTACTCACGTAAACTCTAAAATTGATCCCGCGGCTGATCTTGAGACAATTAAAACTGAAATTATGCTCTCAGATATAGATATCATTCAAAAAAAATTAGAAAAAAACAAAAAGAAAACACTTAATGAGAAAGAAATTAAAATTTTTGATGAAAAATTAAATAATCTTAATAAAGGTGAAGAAGTTAAGATTAATAATGCAGAAGAAGAAAAGCTTCTCTCAAGTATTGGCTTATTAAGTATTAAACCGAAAATCATTGTTTGTAATGTTGATGAGGAAAATTTAATTAAAGGAAACGACTATACAAATCAAGTTTCAGACAAATTTCCTCATGAAAAAATAATTCATATTTGTGCTGATATTGAAGATCAACTTTCAGTTTTAGATAAAAATGAAAAAGAAAGTTTTATGCAAGATATTGGTCTAAGCAAGACAGGTTTAAATAAACTCATAAAAGCAGGTTACGATCTTTTGAGTCTAGACACTTTTTTTACTTCTGGACCTGAGGAAAGTAGAGCATGGACTGTAAAAAAAAATACACTTGCTCCGAGAGCGGCAGGTGTAATTCATACTGACTTTGAAAAGAATTTTATTAGAGCTGAGACAGTCACATGTGATGATTTTATAAAATTTGGTAGTGCAGAGAAATGTAAAGAGAATGGTAGATTAAGAATTGAGGGAAAAGACTACATTATTAAAGACGGAGATGTTTTATACTTCCGTGTCAATCCTTGACCATATTTTTTTCATACTTAAATAAACAAGAATTGTTAAAAGTACTAAATAAATAATTACCTTTACACCTGTTTTGTGTCTCTCTTCAAGCTCTGGCTCAGCAGCCCAAGCCAAGAAAGTTGTTACGTCTTTGGCCATTTGATCAACAGTAGAGTCCGTACCATCTGCATATTCAACTAAACCATCAATTAAATTATTTGGCATTTTAATCTTATTACCGGCCATATATTTATTGTAATAAACACCATCATCAAGTGTCACACCTGGAGGAGGGTCTTCGTAACCGACAAGAACTGAATAAATATAATTAGCTCCTCCTTTTCTTGCTTTGACTAAAACTGACATATCAGGCGGGTACGCACCACCATTAGCAGCTGTTGCTGCCTGAACATTAGGATATGGGCTCTTAAATTTATCTGAAGGTTTTCCTGGTCTAGTAAACATTTCTCCTTGAGAGTCTGGACCATCCTCTATTTCAAAACTAGCAGCTATAGCCTTTACTTCTTGTTCTGAAAACTCAGGTCCACCAGGTTCGCCTAGATTTCTATAGCTAAGGTATTGCATAGAGTGGCAAGATGCACAGACTTCTTTATAAACTTGAAAACCTCTTTGTAGTGATGCTCTATCAAAGGTTCCTGTCAAACCTTTAAAACTCCAATCCACTCTTATTGGATCAACCATTTCAGCGCTTTGTAGTGGTCTAAGTGAGATAAGTAACAAAAAAGATAAAACGAGTAGTTTTATATTAGACTTTATCATTAACCTTCCTAGCTAAAGATGGTTCTGCTCCTCCGGTTAATACCGGCTCAGAGATGCTCATAGGAATCGGATCTGTTTTTTCCAAGTAACCGACAACAGGCATAACTACTATAAAATGTAAGAAGTAATAAATAGTTCCCACTCTAGCTAATACTAAGTAAATTCCTTCAGCTGGCATTGCACCAACATAACCAAGCATCAGAACGTCTATTACTAATATCCAAAAGAACTGTCTATAAATCGGTCTAAAAACAGCTGATCTAACTTTTGATGTATCTAACCAAGGTAGGACAAATAAAATAAAAATTGCACTGAACATTAAAATTACTCCACCTAATTTATCAGGCACAGATCTTAAAATTGCGTAAAATGGTAACAAATACCATTCAGGCACTATGTGAGCGGGTGTAACTAACGGATTGGCGGGTATATAATTGTCTGAGTGGCCCAATACATTAGGAGTAAAAAATACAAATCCAGCAAAAATGATCATAAAAACTAAAAGTGCGAAAGCGTCTTTAATTGTTATATAAGGATGAAAAGGCACTGTATCTTTAGACGGTTTCTTTATATCAATACCTACTGGGTTATTATTTCCTGGAACATGTAAAGCCCAAATGTGTAAAACTACTAATCCTAAAATTAAAAACGGAATTAAATAATGTAAGCTAAAGAATCTATTTAGTGTTGGATTGTCTACAGAATATGCTCCCCATAACCAAGTTGTTATACTATCTCCAACTAATGGAATCGCACTAAATAAATTAGTTATTACTGTAGCGCCCCAGAAACTCATTTGACCCCAAGGCAAAACATAACCCATGAAAGCTGCTGCCATCATTAATAAATAAATCATCAAACCAATTATCCAAATTACTTCTCTTGGTGATTTATATGATCCATAAAATAAAGATCTAAAAATATGAATATAAACTGCAAGGAAAAACATAGATGCACCATTGCTATGTATATATCTTATTAGCCAACCGTAATTTACATCTCTCATTATGTGTTCTACACTCGCAAAAGCTAAATCTGCATGAGCGACGTAATGCATAGCTAAAACAATTCCCGTAACTATTTGAGTGATTAAACAAAATGTTAAAATTCCACCAAAGGTCCACCAATAGTTTAGATTCTTAGGTGTTGGGTAATCTGTAAGGTGTGCTCCAAGAGTAAGCAAAGGCAAACGATCGTTAAACCATTTTCCTGCTTTAGACTTCGGTGTATATTCGTGCTCACTCATAATTTTTTTAACCAATCTTAATCGTATTACTATCTACAAATTCAAACTTTGGTATTTCCATATTTGTTGGAGCTGGTCCTTTTCTAATTCTGCCTGATACATCGTAATGTGAACCATGACAAGGGCAAAACCAACCATTGAAATCACCTTTATCTTTTAAAGGTACACATCCAAGATGTGTACAAACTCCTAACATGACTAACCATTCATCTTTGCCTTCTTTTACTCTATCTTCATCTTTTTGAGGATCGGGCAAATCGTCCAATTTTACCGCTCTAGCCTCAGCTATTTCCTCTGAAGTTCTTTTTTTTATAAATATTGGCTTTCCTCTCCATAAAACAGTAATAGACTTACCAGGCTCTACACTACTAATGTCAACTTCTGTAGTTGCTAAAGCTTGTTGGGCTTTATCAGGATTCATTTGGTCAATCATTGGCCAAATAACTGCTCCAACCCCTACTGCTCCTACTGTATAACTAGCTGTAAATAAAAAATCTCTTCTGTTAACTTTTTTTTCTTCTTTGCTCATTTATGTAAGTGCTTATAATATAATTATTAAATAAAACCATATTTTAAAGATTTCTAGGGTCAGAATGACACATAAATTAAGCTTAAATAATGCACATAGTACTTTACAAACCTGACATCCCTCAAAATACTGCTGCAATAATCAGACTAGGCGCATGCCTAAATTTGAATATTCACTTGATAGAACCATGTGGTTTTAATTTAAACGATAGCAGATTTAAAAGAGTAGTTATGGATTATGCTGGCTTATGTAAGATTGTTCGGCACAATGACTTCAAAACATTTAAAAAAAAATATAGGAAATCCAGAATAGTTTTAATGACAACTAAGGCAAAAAAATTATATCATAAGTTTAAGTTTAAAAAAAATGATATGCTTTTATTTGGAAAAGAAAGTGCTGGGGTTCCAGAAGAGATACATGAAATACTCAAAGATAAAATAAAGATACCTATGAACAAAAAAACTAGATCTTTAAATGTTGCAATGAGTGTTGCGATAGTAGCTTCTGAGGCTTTAAGACAAAATAATTTACTTAAATGATTACATCAGATTTTAGAAAAAAAATGGCTGATAGCTGGTTTTCATATTTGCAAACTCAGATTTGTAAAGAATTTGAATATCTTGAAAAGAATAAAGTAAAATTCTCAAAAAGAGATTGGAGCAAAAATAAAAAAGATGAAGGTGGAGGAACTTCATTTCTGTTATCAAATGGGAAAATATTTGATAAAGTTGGAGTCAATAAATCTACCGTTTCAGGAATTTTTCCTAAAAAATTCAGATCAAAAATATTAGGAGCTGAAAAGAAAGGTAAATACTGGGCTTCAGGAGTTTCTGTGGTTGCTCATATGAGAAACCCCAAAATGCCTGCGATACATTTCAACACTAGGTTTATAGTAACTTCTAAAGAGTGGTTTGGTGGAGGGATGGATGCAACACCAAGTTATAAAGATCTAAAAGAAAAAAAAATGATACATGATGAACTAAAAAAAGTATGTATCCAAAATAAAAAAAATTATAAAAAATATAAAAAATGGTGTGACAAATATTTTTATTTACCACACAGAAAAGAAGCTAGAGGTATTGGTGGTATTTTTTTTGACTATGAAACTAAAGATTGGATTAAAAACTTTAAATTTGTAAGAGAACTTGGTCTTTCTTTTATAGATATTTCAAAAAAAATTATAAAGAGAAAAAAAAAATTTAAATGGACAATTAAGGACAAAGAAAAACAGTTTTACAAAAGGGGAAGATATGTAGAGTTCAATCTTTTGTATGATAGAGGCACAAGGTTTGGATTAAACTCAGGAGGAAATATTGAATCAATATTAATGTCACTCCCCCCTGAAGCAAAGTGGAAATAGTTATGGAAAAAGAACCAATTACAGTCAGTGGTCTCAAAAATTTAAA
Organism: uncultured Pelagibacteraceae bacterium; assembly: GCA_902557935.1. Classification (GTDB taxonomy): domain Bacteria; phylum Pseudomonadota; class Alphaproteobacteria; order Pelagibacterales; family Pelagibacteraceae; genus Pelagilacustribacter. The sequence continues at coordinate 30,345 of CACECJ010000005.1, forward strand.
AGCAGAATTAGAAGATTTAAAAAATATTCAAAGGCCAAAAATTGTAGAGGCTATAGCTGAGGCAAGATCTCATGGAGATTTAAAAGAGAATGCTGAATATCATGCAGCAAAAGAGCAACAAACATTAATCGAAAGCCGGGTAATTGCAATTAATGATATTATTGCAAGAGCGAATGTAATTGATGTCACTAAAATAGAAAATGATGGAAAAGTTATTTTTGGATCAACCGTAAAAGTTCAAGATTTAGAAACAGATAAAAAAATTTCTTATAGATTAGTAGGACAAGATGAAGCAGATATAAAAAAGAATTTAATTTTTTTTAAAAGTCCAATAGGGAAAGCTCTAATAGGTAAAAATAAGGGTGAAATGATAAGTGTAACAACACCATCTGGGGAGAGAAACTTTGAAATTCTTGATGTTGAGTACATTTAATTTGAATTTACTTTTATTATCTCTTCAATCCTTTCATTTGAAATTTTAAAATTATTATTTATCCACTCTTTCTCTAAAGTTTTTAAAACATTTCCTAACCTCTGCCCCTCCTGCATTCCTTTTTGCTTAAGGGTCTCGCCATCTATTGGAAATTTAGGTACTTTAATTTTTAAAATTTTATTAAGAGTTTTAGTAAAATCGATTATTTTCACTTTCGAATTTATGGAAAAGTTTATCAAATTTAGAGCTATTAAATGATTTTTTCCATTTAAATATATATTTTTGATTAAATTTTTTTCAAAAAATTCTTTATCATTTTTGATTTTTATTAAATTTTTATAAAATTGTTCTAGAGTCTCTTTAGTCTTATTAGATGCGTTATACTTGTGAATAAAATATTCATGATTTTCCTTGTCATCAATTAGCATCACAGCCAACAAAATATCAGCGTTTACTTGCGAGTATTGATATATCTTTTTAAGTCTTTCTAATCTTTTCAAATATAAGAATTCAGGAAATATCATTGAAAATATTTCCCTCAAATTGTGATTTTGATTAATTGTTAAAAAGTTTTTTAGACTTAAAATTTTGAGTAATTCAATCAAAATTCTCTCTTTAGAGATTTTTTTAATACCGTCTAAATTTTGTTTAATCGCATCACTAGTAGTTGGTTCAACAACAATATCATACATTACTTTAAATCTTATAAATCTGACAATTCTTAAATAATCCTCCTCTATTCTTTTTTGTGGATCTCCAATAAATTTGATATTTTTATTTTTAAGATCAACTGTACCTATTTGTGGATCATAAAGTTTTCCATTAATATCCATATAAATTGCATTAATTGTAAAATCTCTTCTCTCAGAATCTTGTTGCCAATTATCAGTATATTCTATCTCTGCATGTCTTCCATCTGTCTTGATATCTTTTCTTAATGTTGTTAATTCAACTTTGTGGTATTTGGAAACAATAGTGACAGTTCCGTGTTTAATTCCTGTATCAATAACTTTTAGATTTGTGTCTTTAAATTTTTCTTTGATCTGATCTGTTGTTAAAATTGTTGCAATATCTATATCATCTATTTTTTCATTTGAGAGATACTTCCTTACACATCCACCTACAAATCTCGCAGCTACTTTATCTCTAGGAATACCCTCTTGTAATTTTTTGAAAATGAATTTTAAATCTTTGTTTCTGTAAAATGGAAATATAAAACTCTTGATATTTTTTAAAAAGTTAAAACTTAGATTAAGCATAAATCGATGGCTGGGGCACTAGGATTCGAACCTAGGATGGCGGTATCAAAAACCGCTGCCTTACCGCTTGGCTATGCCCCAATTACAAAACACAGATATATCATAAATAAGTAAATTTAAATAGTTTTTGCAATTGAGAACCAAAATTTCGGGTATTTTTTTTTTAATGCTCTTAGTGCGACTTTTGAACAATTTTCATCAGAAAATAAACCAAAGCATACTGAGCCAGATCCTGTCATTCTAGATAAATAACAGCCTTTCTCAATGTAAATATCGCTTAATAATTTTCTGACTGACGAATGCTTTTTTTCAACAATCGATTGTAAATCATTACGTCCTTTTATTAAAAAATTGATAAATCCAACTCTTTGGGTAAATTTTTTTGACACAAATGCTTTTTTTTTTGAGTATTTTTTTACCTCTTTGTATACCAACGGAGTAGAACATTTGATTTTTGGATGAGCTAAAAGAAAAAATAACTTATATTTTTTTTTTAGTTTGATGACTGTATATAAATCTTTTAAAAAACCTTGATGGTAGAAAAAGAGTTTCAAGTCTGATCCTACAAAATTTAAAGTTTGATTGAAAATCTTCTTTTTAATTTTTTTTTTTAAAAGATGTTTAAAAATTGTCACTGCATTACTGGAACCTCCTCCCAATCCAGAGAAAACTGGAATTCTTTTTATTACTTTAATTGAATAGAAGTTTTTAATTAATCTATTTTTTCTCATAATGTTTAAAATTTTTTGTATAGAGTTATTTTTTACTTTGATTTGATTAGAATATTTTCCAGTAAATGAGATTTTATCATATTTTGTATCACCTAATTTTTTTATATATATTGTGTCATATAAATCTATAAGGCAGTACATTGTCTGTATATCATGTAAACCATCATTAAATCTTTTAACCACGTTTAACGATAGGTTAATTTTTGCGTAAGATTTTAAGACCATATCTTATAGGCCTTTAATTAATTTTTTTTTAATAAGTTTTTTAAGATCATTATCTGTGTTTTCTAGACTTAAAACATAATTCCAATAATATCTCGCCTGAATTTCTTTCCCGTTTTTCCAAAGAGCGTCTCCAAAATGATCATTTACTATTGGATCGGCGGGCATCAACTTTAATGCAAGTTGTAAATATTTTTTAGCCTCTTCGTATCTTTTTAATTTAAATAATGCCCATCCAAGAGAGTCTATTATATAAGGATCATTTGATTTGAGTTTATTAGCTTTTTTTAACATTTCTAGAGACTCATTTATTTTTACACCTTTTTCAATCCAAGAATAAGCTAGGTAATTTATTACATAAGCTTGATCTGGTTTTGCTTTTAATGATTCCAAAAGATCCTCCTCAGCATTATCCCAATCTCCGATTCTTTCATAAGCAACACCTCTGCCATCAGTAACCTTATGATAAAGCGGATGTTCTTTGTTAATAAGATTAAGAATTATTGAATAATACTTAACAGAATTTTTAAATTCATCATTGTTTTTTAAAAATTCTGCGTAATCGAAAGTTTCATAAACTCCTTTTACAGATAACTCATCATATGACTTCTCTAATAATTTAAGTGATCCCTTTTCATCACCTTCTTGAATTAATATTTTAGAAATTTGTTTATTAGAATGCCATTTAAAAGCTTCACCGTTTTTAAGTAATCTTTTATAAATTTTTTTTGCATTTTTAAAATCTTGGATGTTATAAAAGTTTTCAGCAATTAAACTATCATAAGTTAGAAAATCCTTATTAAGAAATTTTGATAAATTAAGATAAAAATTAGATAAAGGGTAGATAAATTGAGATGAAATTACGTTTGCAGAAATGTATAAAATTTCTGCAATAACGTGTTGTTCATTTTTACAATCAAAAATAAAATTTTTATTCTGACTTTTCAAATCTAGTTTATACTGATTAAGTAAAACGTTTCTTGGATTTTCATCGAGAGAGTCATTGATTACTTTTATTGCTTTATCTTCTTTATTGGTATTGTATAAATAGTTAGCATAAAAAAAGCTATATCTAGAAAAATCAGTTCTTTGATCTGAAACAAGTTCATCAAACAAATTTTCCGTATTATTAGTATCAAAATAACAATTTAAAAAAACTTTCTGTATTCTTTTAAAATTTCTAAGCCTATCGTCAATTTGATTTAAAGCTGTTACAGATTCAGTCAAACTTTTTGAATTAACATCTGACCATATAGATAGTGAGTTTAGAGTAAAACTTTCAAGTAAAGATATAGATTTTTCTGAATTTGCCCTTAAAAAGTATTTATTTGCAAGATTATTTTTAGAATTTTTAAGATAGTAAATACCCATAATTAAGTTACTTTCAAAACTATCTTTGTTATTTTTTTCGAGTTTTTTTGAGAACTCAAATGCTCGATTAAAATTTCCGGAATTAACTAAAGAATATAAATATACAGAAGAGTAATTTAGATGGATCTCTTCAAGACCATCGAGCTTTTTTAAATAGTTATAAGAATCACTATATTGATTATCTTTTAAAAGCAAAATACCTGAAAAATAATTTGAAATATTATCTGCTTTGAAAGGCTTTACTGAGCTTTTAGCCTCCAATGTGGAAAAAAAAATAAAAATAATGACAAATAAATTTGTTGCTGTAATCTTAAAAGGTTTAAATAGACTAGACATAAAATGTTAAAAAAAAATAATCTTACAAAATTAATAAAATATTATAATTTTATTAATTATAATTTAATTTACAATAATAAGGCAATCAATAGATATAAAAAAGATAATTTTGAAATATCAGAGGATAAAACAAAAAGTTTAAAATTATTGAAATTTTCAATCGCTAATTTAGAGAATTGCAATCTTAAGAAAAAAGCTAGCAATATAGTATTTAGTGATGGTAACCCAAAATCTAAAATAATGCTTATTGGAGAAGCCCCTGGAGCTAGTGAGGATCAGGAGGGATTACCTTTTGTAGGGAAAGCTGGTCAACTATTAGACAAAATGTTATCAGCAATCGACTTAGATAGAAACAAAGTATACATTTCAAATATTATTAATTATCGGCCACCAGAAAATAGGAGACCGACTGATTTGGAAATTAAAAGGTACTTGCCATTTATCACAAAACATATTGAAATAATTAATCCAAAAATAGTGGTTTTGCTTGGTAGCACAGCTATGAATGCTCTTATCGGTAATGAAGTTGTGATTTCAAAAATGCGTGGTAAATGGATAGAAAGACAATTTGGAAATTGCAAAACATCTGTGATTATTACCTTTCATCCTGCTTTTTTAATGAGACAACCAGCTCAAAAAAAAATGTCTTGGATAGATTTAAAAATGATTAGAGATAAAAAAAAAGATTTGAATATTTAATTGAAAAAATTGATAATAGCTGGAGTTGATGAAGTAGGCAGAGGTTGCCTGGCGGGTCCTGTGGTTTCTGCAGCTGTGATACTAAAAAATAATATAAATTTAAAACTTTTAAGGGATTCTAAGAAGATATCATCAGGCAAGAGAGAGCAGATTTCTGAACATATCAAGAGAAACTCTTACTACGCAATTGGGATTGCTTCAGTAGAAGAAATTTTAAATTTAAATATTCTGCAGGCATCATTGCTCTCTATGAAAAGGGCTATTGAGCAACTTGCTGTAAAGCCAAGTTTAACTCTAATAGATGGGAGTTTTGCACCTAAAGGTTTAAGAAATTATAAAACCATCATTAATGGGGACGATAAGATTAAAGTAATTAGTGCAGCTTCTATAATTGCAAAAGTTTATAGAGACAGATTTATGGTAAGATTATCAAAAAAGTATTCTAATTATGCATGGGAGAGAAATTTTGGATATGGGACTAAAGCTCATTTGGAAGGATTAAAAAAACATGGAGTAACTACCCATCACAGAAAAAGTTTTAAACCAGTGCACAAGATATTGTCAAAATAGAAATCTAGAACACAAGAGGACTCACTTTTTTCAAAAATCGTTTGACCCTAGATTCAATTTGAAGTTGAATCTAAAAATGTTAGAATTTTCAAACAAAATAATTTTTGGTGACTCTTTAGTGGAAATAAAAAAAATTCCAGACAAAACCTTTGATTTAATTTTTGCAGATCCACCTTACAATATGCAAATTGGTGAAAAGTTAACTCGTCCTGACTCTAGTAAAGTAAACGGTGTTAAAGATAAATGGGATCAATTCGATAGTTTCAAACATTACGATAATTTCTGTATAAATTGGTTAAAAGAATGCAAAAGGATTTTAAAAGATAATGGATCTATTTGGGTGATAGGCTCCTATCATAATATTTTTCGATTAGGGTACCATCTGCAAGATTTAGGTTTTTGGTTGCTGAATGACATTATATGGAGAAAAAATAATCCAATGCCTAATTTTAGAGGTACAAGATTCACTAATGCTCATGAAACTTTGATATGGGCATCAAAGAATAAAAAATCGAAATATACTTTTAACTACCAATCACTTAAATGCCTAAATGATGATTTACAAATGAGATCTGACTGGAAATTACCTATTTGTAATGGAAAAGAAAGACTAAAGAGAAATGGAAAAAAATTACACTCTACGCAAAAACCTGAAGCGCTTCTTCATAGGATAATATTAGCGACTACTAATAAAGGAGATAAAATATTTGATCCTTTTTTAGGAACAGGAACTTCAGCAGTCGTCTCAAAAAAATTAGGTAGAAAATATTATGGGATTGAAAGGGATAAAAAATACTTTATTGCTGCTGAGGAAAGAGTTAATAAAACCAAAAAAATATCTGATGAATATCTTGATACTATTCAAAATAATAAATCAAAACCAAGGATACCTTTTGGCTCACTAATTGAATTAGGAATAATCAAACCCGGAACATCTTTATTTGATCCAAAGAGAAAAATTAACGCAAAAATAATGGCTGATGGAAGTATTAAATATAAGGATACAGAGGGATCAATACATAAAATTGCAGCAAAGATAATGGGTGCAGAAAGTTACAATGGTTGGACCTACTGGTATTATGATTTAAATGGATCGACTGTATTAATTGATAGTTTGAGACAAAAATTTATTGCAACGAAACAAATTTAGTTTTTATAAATTGTACCTAAATAAGAGCTTATAAAACTCTTTCTTTTTACCAAAAATTTCATAAAAAAGTTTCTAATTCCTTGCATAATTGAACTAGAAAAATGGAATACAGAAAAATTAATATTAGATCTTCTCTTCACTATCTTTGCTCTTTTTGATCTCTCTTGAAAATAAGCACTCTGAATATTTATTTTATCTTCATCAATTAGATTAAATAATTCATATGCGCTTTCTATCGATTGACCTGCGCCCTGAGCTAATGTTGGTAAAAAACCATTAAAAGCATCTCCAATATAAAAAACTTTACTATTTGTAGACGGGAGTATTTGAGGGGTAAAATATAAAGGCCAAGATTTTAAATCACCCTTAAAAACTTTTTCTAAATCAGAATTTTGATTAATAACCTTGTTTAACAGTGATTTAATATTATCAGGGTTATATTTTTTCTCTCTTACAATACACACAAGATTTAATTCTTTGCTTTTATTAATTGGATAAATAACAATGTGGCAGTTTTTTCCCATCATTAAACTAATTTTTTCCTCATCTATTTTAAGTTCAGATTTTGATTTAAGTATTGTCCTAATAGCTACTGCTCTTTTAAATTTTGGCTCATTTTTTTTCTTTTCAAAAAAAGATCTTATGTTCGAAAAAATACCATCGGCTCCTATAACTAAATCAACAAGATCGTTAGTATTGTCATCAAATTTAATAAGTACCTTCCCTTTGATTTCTGAAACCTCTTTAATTTTTTTTCCAAATCTTAAGTGTTGGGTATAAACATCATCTTTCAGAAACTCTATCAATGTTGATCTTTGAAGAGTAGTATATTTAGTCTGTCCTGTATTAAATTGAGTTAAATCTAAGTCACAAATCTTTTTATTTTGAATACTATAAAAATCAACTCCTCTAGGATGAAAAATTTTTTCATCATTAATATTATCAAACCCAATATGATTAAGAATTTTTATACTATTTGTGGAAAGTTGAATTCCGTAACCTTCATCGAGTGATAGACTCTCTTGTTTTTCATACAACATAAATTCATGTTCGGAATTTTTCTTAATAAGGTTAGCTAAAGTTAAGCCTGCTATACCTGCGCCAATAATTGCTAATTTTTTTTTCATTAGAATAAAGTAGACACTTGAAGAAATATTTTTTTTGTAAAACTTGGAATAAGTTCTTTATTATCTTTAAGGGAATACCAATTAAACTTTTGCGGAATTTTATTTGAAAATTTATAATATAAATTTATATTTAATTTAAGGTTTGAAATTGAATTTTTATAGTTTTTAAGAAATATCCAATTTTTATTTTTTAAAGATTTGTTGGTCTCTTTTATCTCTGGCAAGTTGAAATTTTTAAGAAAACTAATTTGTTTATTTTTAGTCAAAGCTATTTGTTTTTTTTTATTAATATAACAAAAAATATCATAGTTTTTATTTTTTATCATTTTATTTCTAATATTATTAATTTTTTTATCAGATTTAAAATACTTACAAGTTTTATTCAAACAACACGTAATACAATTTGGGTCTTTTGGTTTACATTCCAATGCACCAAATTCCATTAAAGCTTCAATAAAATCATCATTGTGATTAGTGACAAAAAGTTTTTTTTTATTTTTTTCAATAAATTTGTCGAAATTTATTTTTTTTTCCTCTATGTTCATATTTCTAGAAAACACCCTTTTAACATTCCCATCAACTGCAATTCTAGGTTCGTTATAAATTAACCCTAATAAAGCGTTCGCAGTATAATCCCCAACACCTGGGAGTTTTTTTATTTCAGCTATTGATTTAGGTAATCTTGAATTATAATTTTCTACTAAAATTTTAGAACATGCCAAAAGATTTCTTGCTCTTCTATAATATCCAAGACCTTCCCACATTTTTAAAATTTCTTTCTCATTACTTTTAGATAAAGCTTTGATTGTTTTAAATTTTTTTGTGAATTTGTTAAAATACGGGATAACTGTTTTTACTTGAGTTTGCTGTAACATAAACTCGCTTAAAAGCCTATAATAGAGCTTTTTTGGTGACTTTTTGCCAACACGCCACGGCAGGTCCCTTTTGCTATTATTATACCAAGCTAAAATTTTTTTTGGTAAGATCGGATTTATATGCATAACAAAAATAATAAAACGTATACTTACATACAAGGACTTCGTCCATTTGCAAACTCAATTCCAAAGACACTAAAAAAATATTTAAGAAAAGGTGGTTATAATTATTCAAATATTGTTGATAATTGGACAAAGATAGTAAGTAAAAAAATTTCTGATGCATGTTATCCACTTACAGTCAAAATGGAAAAGGATATGAGGGAAGGCACTTTAATTTTAAATGTGGTTCATGGAAAAGAAGTTGATATTGAATATGAAAAAAATGAGATAATAGATAAAATCAATAGTTTCTTTGGATATAATTGTATCAGCAACGTGAAACTTAAGATTATTCAAAATGAAATAAAAAACCAAAAGAGTTTTTCACCAAAAATTAAAAATTTAACTAAATTAGAAGAGAAAATAAAAAAGGTTAATAATAATCAATTAAAAGTTTCATTGAAAAATTTTTTGAGAGCTTGCAATGAGAAAAATAAATAAAATAATTTTTAAACTATTATTGATATTTTTTGTTTTAATTCCTGTTAAAGCAGAAAGTAATATCGTAAGTACGGGTAGCCCAGAGGCAAAAATAACAGTAAAGGTTTTTTCTTCATTAACTTGTCCTGCTTGTGCTAACTGGCATACAAAAATTTTTTATAAAATGAAAAAGGACTTCATCGATAAAGGCTTGGTGAGATTTGAGCACCATCCATTTCCATTAGACTTGGCAGCATTAAATGCTGAAATTATTTTAAGATGTCATGTTGATAATATAAAAAGATTTAAATTTTTGGCTGCGATATACGAAAATCAGAGAAAATGGGCAGTTGGATCTGATATAAATAAAATTAATGACTCAATAAAAAAAATAGGATCTGAAATAAACTTTAAAAAAGAAAAAATGGACAGATGTCTAGATAGTGTTAGCGCTCAAGATGAAATATTAAATCTTAGGATTGAAGCTCAAAAAAAATATAAAATTGAGTCCACTCCAACAATTTTTATTAATGAAAAAAAATATAATGGTAAGACAGACTATAAGCAATTTAAGAAAGCTATAAAAAAATATCTTTAAAAAAATGAAATTTAAAAATTTAGAAATGACAGGTTTTAAATCTTTTTCCGAAAAGACAACTGTACTTATTGAGAAAGGTTTGACAGGAGTTGTCGGACCAAATGGATGTGGAAAATCAAATATTGTTGAGGCTCTTAGATGGTGTATGGGTGAAAACTCTGCCAAAAGTATGAGAGGTTCTGGAATGGAAGATGTTATATTTTCAGGCACATCAAATCTCCCCTCCAAAAACATTTCAGAGGTTGTTCTTACTTTAGATAATGTAGAAAAAGATGGTCCGGCACAGTACAAAGAGTTAGATGAGATTTTCGTAAAAAGAAAAATAGAAAAAGATAAAGGTTCAAAGTATTATATAAATGATAAGGAAGTAAGAGCAAGAGATGTTCAAACTTTCTTTGCAGATCTTTCGACTGGAGCACACTCTCCCTCATTAATAAGCCAAGGTAGAATTGGTCAATTGGTAACCGCTAAACCGATTGAGAGAAAATCGATACTTGAGGAAGCTGCAGGTATTTCGGGTATTCACGCAAGAAGACAAGAAGCTGAATTAAGATTAAATGCTGCTGAGAATAATTTAAAAAGAGCTGATGAACTAAGAAAACAACAACAAAAACAACTTGATAATTTAAAAAAACAGGCAGAGGAAGCTTCTCGTTATAAAGAAATCTCAAATAAAATTAAAAAGATTGAAGCTGGATTATATTATTTAAAGATACAGGATATTGAAAAAGAGAAAAAACAGATACAAGAAAAATTAAGTGAGTTAGATGATGAAATCAGTGCGATAAATATAGATTATAATCATAACAACAATTTACTAGAGGAAGAAAACAAAAAACTTTCGCCCTTAAGAGACAAAAAAATGGAGAGTGTAGCAACTCTTCAAAAATTAAATCTTGATATGTCAAATTTGGTAGAGGAAGAAGCAAGAGTAAAGACTTTACAAGATAAGCTCGAAAAATCAATTAAAACTGTAGACTCAGATCTTGAAAGAGAAAAAAGCATAACTTTGGACGCAGATTTAAATGAAAAAAGAATTTTAAAAGAGAGGGGAGACTTACTAAACTCTGAAAGTAAATTATTAGACATTGAAACAAATTCTTTAAAAGAATTGCAAATTTCAAAAGCTGAGCTAAACAGTTTACAAGATCAATTAGACGATATGTTAAACCAGATTGAAATAGATATAGATAATGGATCAAAACTATCGAAAACAACTTTTCAAAAATTAAAAAGCTTAGTTAGAAAAATAACCTTGTCACAGGAGTCTTATGCAGAAAAGTTTGGAAAAAATAAATCAATAGAGAGCGACTCTATAAAAAGAAAAGAAAGAATAAAGAATATAGATGTTGAGTTGGAAAATTGGAGAAATTTAAAAACAAATTCTGAAAAAATGATTTCAGAATTAAACGAAAGGAAGAATAAAATAAAATCTGAAATCAACGAAAATCAGAAAAACCCTGAAAGAATAGCTACTTCAAAAGGCCAAAATTTACAAAACCTTGAAAATATAAAAAAAAGAAATGAGGAAATTGAGAATGAATTAATTGAAGCCGAGAAAAAATTTACTGCAATAAATGATAATCTGAGAGAAATTCAACTTAGATTAACCGATTTAAAAGAAAGCAAAGCTAGAAATGAAGCAACAATTGAGGGAATAGAAAACAGAAAAAAGGATTTAATGTATTCAGTTAAAAATGAATTAAATATTGAAAATGAGTCTTCTTTATTACCCCAATCGGATTTAAGCACCGTTGACGAGATGAGTTTTCCAAGTATAGAAGAACAAACTGAAAAAATTGAAAAAACCAAAAAACAAAGGGAGTCTTTAGGCTCTGTCAACCTCAGAGCCGATGAAGAGACTGAGAAGTATGAGACAGAGATAAAAAAAATGGAAGATGATAGATCTGACCTTTATTCAGCAATAGTAAAATTAAAAACAAGTATTAATGAGTTAAACCAAAAAGGAAGGGAACGCTTACTTGATGCATTTACGAAAGTTAATAGAAAATTTAACGAGGTTTATACAAAATTATTTAATGGTGGCACTGCTAAAATCGAATTAGTAGACTCGGATGATCCTTTAGAGGCAGGTTTAGAAATGTTTGTATCTCCGCCCGGGAAAAGACTTCAATCAATCACGTTGCTTTCAGGAGGAGAGCAAGCTTTAACCGCCTTATCCCTTGTATTTGCAGTTTTCTTGGTAAATCCCTCTCCAATATGTGTATTGGATGAAGTGGATGCTCCGTTAGATGATGCAAATGTCACAAGATTTTGCGGTTTGTTAGATGATCTTACGAAAATAACTAACACTAAATTTATAATTATCACTCACCATGCTCTTACTATGTCAAGAATGGATAGATTGTACGGGGTTACTATGGCTGAGCAAGGAGTTAGCCAACTTGTTTCTGTTGACTTGCAGAGAGCTGAAGAATTAGTTGCTTAATTATTAAAATGACAATTCCCGAAGATTTTAAAACTCGCCTAAAAATTGCAAAATCTAAAATTAAAAAAGAATTGGAAAATGATGAAGAAAAACGTGGGTCATTTATGGGCAGTGCCTTTAAGTTAGGGACAGAACTAGTATCTGCGGTCGCAGTTGGGACAATAATTGGGTTTATTTTAGATAGCTGGTTTGATACTAAACCTTGGTTAATAATAATTTTCTTTTTTTTGGGTGCTGTTGCAGGCATGTTAAACGTAATAAAAGCAGCTAACCGAATGCAAAAAAAAGACTAGAAAGACTATATGGCAAGTAATCCAATGCAACAATTTACAGTCCACAGAATTGGGCCAGAAATTAAAATTGCAGGTATAGATTTATCTTTTACTAATGCAAGTATGTTTATGGTAATAAGCGCTTCAGTAATTCTTTTATTTTTGTTTTTAGGTTCTAAAGAAAAGAAAATTATACCAAATAAAATACAGTTAATTGCAGAAATTTTTTACTCTTTTGTTGCAAAAATGATTAGTGATACCGCGGGATCTAAAGCAAAACCTTATTTTCCATTCATATTCAGTTTATTCATGTTCGTTTTATTTTGTAACATGGTGGGGATGTTGCCTTATTCATTTACTGTAACTAGCCATATAATTGTAACTCTAATTATGGCTTTATTTATATTTATAGCTGTAACAATTATTGGTTTTATAAAACACGGTTTTAAATATTTAAGTATTTTTGTACCTAGTGGTGTTCCAGCTGTGCTTTTGCCTTTAATTACCATAATAGAAATTATCTCTTATTTAAGTAGACCAGTAAGTTTATCGGTGAGGTTATTCGCAAATATGATGGCGGGTCATACCATGTTAAAAGTTTTTGGAGGATTTGTTGTAAGCTTAGGAATATTAGGCGGATGGTTACCGCTTAGTTTTTCAGTGGCATTAACAGGCTTAGAAATTCTAGTAGCGTTTTTACAGGCATATGTTTTTGCAATATTAACCTGCATTTATTTAAATGATGCATTAAATTTACACCATTAATTAATAAAGGAGGAAAAATGGAGTTAGAAGCGGCAAAAATGATTGGAGCAGGTCTTGCTGCAATCGCATTAGCTGGAGCAGGAGTAGGTATCGGAATTATTTTCGGTAATTACCTTTCCGGTGCAATGAGAAATCCGTCTGCGGCTCAAAAACAATTCCCTAATTTACTTTTGGGATTTGCTTTGGCTGAAGCAACAGGATTATTTGGGCTTGTGGTTGCTTTAATTATTTTATTTGCATTTTAGTAAATTAAATATGAAAAGTTTCTTAAGTACATTTATAGCAACATTAGTTATAAACTCAGATTTGTATGCAGCTGAGGCTGGTATGCCTCAGCTGGATCCCAAGTATTGGGCTTCTCAGGCGTTTTGGTTAATAGTAGTTTTTGCAGTACTTTATATTTCAATATCAAAATTTTACTTACCTAAAATAAAGAATAATTTAGATAACCGAGAAAATAAAATTAAAGAGGATGTAGATTATGCTAACAAGTTCAAAGAACAGTCCGAGTCAAAAATTAAGGAGTATGAGGTAATAATAGAAAAAGCAAAAAAAGAAGTTGCTAAAATAATTTTACAATCAAAAAATAATTTAGATAAAGATATTCAATCAAAAAAAGAGTCTTTGGAAAAAGAAATTGAAAAAGAAATTTCAAAAGCTCATAGTGAAATAAGTGAAATGAAAAAAAACTCAATATCCTCTATACAAAACCTTTCAGAAAATATTACATCTACAATCATTCAAAGTATTTCAGGTGATAAATTGAATGAGAGTAGCATCAAAGCTACTGTGGAAGATGTTACAAGAAAAAATGTGAGCAGATATTTATGATTTTTGATGCAACCTTTTGGGTTACCATTTCTTTTTTTATTTTTCTTGGAATATTAATCTACTTTAAAGTGCCTCAAAAAGTTAAAAAAGTTCTTGAGCAAAATATTCATAATATTAAAAATCAAATTAATGAAGCTGAAAAACTAAAGGAAGATGCAAAAAATATTTTAATTGAACAAGAAAAAAAAATCAGTAATTCCAAAAAAGAGGTGAAAGCAATGATTGACAAAGCTAATAATGATGCTGAACAAAATATTATTAGAGTAAATGAGGATTTTCATACCTTAATGGAAAATAGAAAAAAAAATGTGGAAGACAGGATAAAACAACTTAAAAATCAAGCAGCTAAAGATATTAAGAATGCATCAGTTAAAATAGCTATCGAGTCAGTTGAAAAATTGATTAAAAACTCTCTAGATAAAAGCAAATTAGATAAAATTTATAGCTCTAGCATAGAGGAAACAAAATTAGCACTTAAGAAAAAATCCAGTTAGAATAGGCCATAAACAAAATGGCAAAAAAAACTACTGTTATTGGTTCTGGTTTTGGAGGTCTAGCTGCTGCGCTTAGATTAAAAGCTAAAGGTCATAAAGTCACTTTAGTAGAAAAACACGCTGATCTTGGCGGTCGAGCAAGAGTTTTTAAAAAAGACAAATTTATTTACGACGGTGGTCCAACTGTTATAACCGCACCATATCTTTTTGAAGAATTATTTTCACTGTTTAATAAAAATATTTCTGACTACGTCGAAATAGTGCCTTTAGATTTATGGTACAGATTTGTATTCAGTAACGGGGATACATTCGACTATAACGGTGATGATAAATCTATGGAGGAACAAGTTAAAAAGTTTAACCCTTCTGATTTCGATGGATATAAAAATTTAGTGAATTTTACTGAGAAAATCTTCAACAAAGGTTTTACGGATTTATCTGACAAACCCTTTAATAATTTGGTCTTTATGATGAAGCAAATTCCATCTTTATTAAAATTAAAAAGTTATAAGTCAGTTTATAGTTTAGTTTCGAACTATATATCCGATGAAAAATTAAGAAGAGTATTTAGTATGCATCCTCTTTTAGTTGGTGGAAATCCTTTTAGCACAACTTCGATATATACTTTGATTTTATTTTTAGAAAAAAAATGGGGTATTCATTACTCAATGGGAGGAACAGGAAGCGTCGTTAAAGCTTTAGAAAAACTTATGATTGAGGAAAATATCAAAATTATTAAAAATGCTGAAGTTACTGAAATACTTACAGAAAACAAAAAGATTAAGGGTGTTAAAATCAATAATACTAAAATAATTAATAGCGACTACGTAATTTGTAACTCCGATCCCCCAAATGTTTACAATAATTTGATAAAATCAAAAGAGGATTATGATTTTTTATTTAAGCAAAAAATGAAAAGGATGGATTATTCAATGGGATTATTTGTTTATTATTTTGGCTCAAAAAAAAAATATAGGGATGTTGCACATCATACAATTTATTTCGGAGATGCTTATGAAAAACATCTTAATAAAATTTTTGAAAAGAAAGTACTTTCTGATGACATAAGCTATTATTTACACCGGCCATCTGCAACAGATCCTAATATGGCTCCAGAAGGCCAAGATGCTTTTTACGTGTTGGTTCCAGTCCCAAATAATTTATCTAAAATTAACTGGATCGAAGAAGGTGATAAATTTAAAGATTTGGTTTTAGATAAAATGGATAAAACTGTTTTACCTGGTATTAAAGAGAATGTGGTAAGTGATTTTTATTTAACACCTGACTACTTTGAAATAGATCTTGCAACTCTTTATGGATCTGGATTTTCAATTCAACCAAAATTTTCTCAGTCGGCTTATTTCAGATTTCATAATCAGTCTGAAATATATAAGAATTTATACTTTGTAGGTGCTGGTACTCATCCAGGCGCTGGAATGCCCGGAGTTCTATCATCGGCAAAAGTTTTAGACAATTTATTTTAATGAAAAATAATTTATTAAAAAAACATGCTAAATCTTTTTATTGGGCAAGTTTTTTTCTTTCGAGTAATACGTTTGAAAAATGTATATATTTATATAATTTTTGTAGAACATTAGATGATATCGTTGATGAGGATAACAATCTAAGTATAAAAAGAAATATTTTCTTGAAATTTAAAAAAGATTTTGAAAATAAAAATCTAGATAATCAAATTATAAAAGATATGTGGTCACTCATAGATAGTGAAGGTATTTCTTATCAAATAGTTATAGATTTATTTGATGGAGTTGAAACAGACTTGGAGGAAAAAGTAGTGATTAATTCGAAAAAAGATTTACTTGTTTATTCTTACAGAGTTGCCGGAACAGTTGGATTAATGATGTCAAAAATAATGAAAGTAGAAAATAAGGAGGCCCTAAAAGGTGCGATTGATCTTGGTATAGCCATGCAGCTTACTAATATTGCTAGAGACGTTTGTGAAGATAAAGCGCGTAACAGACAGTATATTGAACACAATTTTTCATCAATTCGAGCTATTATAAATGAGTCTCAAGCATTTTACGAAAAATCATTTACGTCTATTAGCAGCATACCAATTAAATCAAGATTTGCAGTTATTGTCGCAAGAAGAGTTTATAGAAAAATAGGTGACTACATTCTCAAACAAAATAATATAGATAATTATAATAATGCAGGCAAAATCTATGTTCCTGTATTTGAAAAGGTAGTTCAGACTTTTTTATCTATTATTGACTTTATTAAGTTATTATTCGTTAAAAATTTAAATTACAATAATCAATTAAATCATAATATTTTAGAACAAGAGATTAATTTAAATGAAAGAATTTGATTATATTATTGTTGGAGGTGGGTGCGCGGGTTTATCTTTGGCCTATGAACTTGAAATAAATGAAAAGTTAAAGGAGAAAACTTTAGCAATAATTGAAACCCGTGAAGGTTATAAGAGGGACAAAACTTGGTCATTCTGGAGAGTATTTGATCATAATTTTGAAGATTGTGTAATTAAAAGTTGGAATAATTTTACAATTAATACTGCTGAAAACTCTAATGAATTAACAAATATAAAATTTCCTTACCAAAGTATCGATAGTGGAAAATTTTATCAGAAGATAAATTCTAAACTCTCCACAAATTCCAATATTAGTTTTTTTAGAAATCTAAACGAAGTCAATTCAGAAAATTCAATAATTTTTAATAGTATTTTTGAAAAAGAACTTGATAAATCTGAGTTATGGCAACACTTTCAAGGTATCGAGATAGAGACTCCTAAAAACATTTTTGATGAGGAAATAATAAACTTGATGGATTTTAATTGTGATCAGAGAAAATATGTACATTTTTTCTACACATTACCATTCAGCAAAAATAAAGCTTTGATTGAAACTACTTGGCTATCAGATTTAGAGGATCGAAGCCTCAGAGATTATGACCTTCAATTAGAGAATTATATTGAGAATAATTTAGGTATAAAAAACTATAAAATAAATTTTACTGAAAGAGGAGCTATACCACTTTTTTCTCCGTCATTAAGAAATAATAATAAAATAATAAATATTGGATCAGCTGGAGGGATGACTCGTTTAAGCACTGGTTATACTTTTTTGAACATTCAAGAACATAGTCGTTATATTGTAAATAACATTGACAATATTAATAAAGCAAAAATATTCTCTATAGGGAAAAAATATCAATTTTTAGATAAAATATTTCTAAGAGTGATAGAAAAATATCCCGAAAAAATGCCTAAAATTTTTTTTAATATGTTTAAAACTTCATCAAATACAATTATAAAATTTTTATCAAATAAAAGTAATATTATTGAAGACATGAATATTATTAGCAAAATGCCAAAATTAATTTTTCTAAAAGCATTGTTTAATTAATGGAAAATATTAACTTTAAACACTCAATAATATTTTTTTATTTTTGTATTTTAATAAGTCCTGTTTATCTAATGCTCTATTTTGAATCAGTTATATTTTGCTTGTTTTTAATTTTAATTTTGGGAATTTCTCACGGCGCGTTAGATAATATCAAAGGGAAAAAACTTTTAAAATTATTTGGATACAAAAAAATTGTGTCCTTTTATCTTGCCTATGTATTAATTTCGTCATTAATAATAATATTCTGGTTGAAATTTCCTAATACAATTTTATTGCTTTTTTTGATTGTGGCCGCCTATCATTTTGGAAAAGAAGATACAGTATTTTTTTTTAGAAAAAAGTTTTTTATATCTGAGTTTTTATTTTTCTTTAAAGGATCAACAGTAATTATGGCTCCACTATTATTTAAGAGAGAAGAAACTAATGAAATATTTAGAATGCTAAATTTTGAAGTTTTTGAAGCAGGATTATTTAGTAATGAATTTTTAATTGGAATGTTATGTCTTGGTTTTTTATCATCTATGTACATTTCAAAAAAAGAAAACACAAATCTAAAAGGTGTCATGATCATGGACTTCTTTTCTTTAATCATACTGAATCTTTTTTTGTCGCCTATTTTAGCATTCACTTTTTATTTTTGTTTTCTTCACTCAATTAGGCATTCGATTTCTCTTATTTTTGAGTTAGATAAATCTTTCAAGCGGGGACTTAAAAAATTTATAATTAAAGCTGTCCCTTTAACTTTCGTATCTGCAGTAATATTTTTATTTGCAATATATTTTTTGAATAATTTTTATAAGCTTGATGAGGCTATTTATAAGGTGATATTTATTGGTTTGGCGTCACTTACTTTTCCGCATATATTGTTAGAATATCTTTTAGAAAAAAATGAAAAAAGAACTTAAAATTTATTTAGCTTCACCTAGAGGATTTTGTGCTGGTGTCAAGAGAGCAATTGAAATAGTTGAAAAATCTATCAGCAAGTTTGGAGCTCCGGTTTATGTTCGACATGAAATAGTACATAATAAGCAGGTTGTTGAAGAGTTAAAAGAAAAAGGTGCAATTTTTGTTGATGAGTTATCTGACGTAGATGACGCAAGCAGACCTGTAATTTTCTCAGCTCATGGAGTGCCAAAGTCAGTACCAGAAGAGGCTAAATTAAAAAATTTATCCTTCGTAGATGCAACTTGTCCATTAGTTTCAAAAGTTCACAGAGAGTCGGAACAATTAAATAAAAATGGTTTCGATATATTATTAATCGGACATAAAGATCACCCTGAAGTAATTGGTACAATGGGTCAGCTTCCAAAAGGATCGATTAAACTAATCGAGACAAAAAATGATGTTGATATGTTAAAAGAAAACAATTTTAAAAAACCTCTAGCATATATTACTCAGACAACTCTGTCCGTAGACGATACGGCTGAAATAATTAAAGCTCTTAAAAATAAGTTTCCAAAAATTAAAGGCCCTATTAAAGAAGATATATGTTACGCAACTACTAACAGACAATCAGCGGTAAAAGAGATAGCTTCCAAGTGTGATATGTTTTTTGTTGTGGGAAGTCGTAACTCTTCTAATTCTGTCAGATTAGTTGAAGTTGCAAAAAAAGCAGGTTGTAATAATTCTCATTTAATGCATTCTGAAAAAGAGATTCCTTATAATGAAATAGAAAATTCTGAAATTATCGGAATATCTTCTGGAGCGTCTGCACCCGAAAAACTTGTTCAAACATTGTTGAACAGTTTAAGAAAAGATAGGAGTGTTTCTATTGAAGAAGTAATAGTTGCAGAAGAAAAGGTTGTATTTAAATTGCCGAAAGAACTTAATTAATGGCTGTCTATACAAAGTTAAATCAAAAAAAGATTGAGGAAATTTTATCTAACTATAGTTTAGGTAAGTTGGACTCATTTAAAGGAATTGAAGAAGGTATTGAAAATACAAATTATTTTTTATCAGTTAATAAAAAAAAATTTATATTAACTATTTATGAAAAAAGAGTTAAATCTGCTGATCTTCCTTTTTTTTCTGATCTAATGTCATCTTTAAATAAAGCTAGTTTTAAATGCCCAGCTCCTATTTCTAATAATAATAATGAAACTATTACAAATTTCGGTGGGAAAAAATTAATGATCGTGTCATTTCTCGAGGGAAAGGCAAAACAAAATTTATCTCCAGCGAATTGTGGGTCAATCGGATCTGAAATAGCTAAAATGCATGAACTCACAAAGAATTTAAAATTAAAACGACAAAATGACCTATCCGTAAATTCATGGAGAAAATTATTTAATTCAGTCAAAGATAAGTGTGAAAATATACATAAAGATCTGCCAAGATTAATTGAGGAAAACCTTAATGATGTTGAAAAAAGTTGGCCAAAAAATCTGCCAAGAGGAATAATTCATGCAGATTTATTTCATGACAATATTTTTTTCATTCAAAATAAATTTAGTGGTGTGATTGACTTTTATTTTTCATGTGAGGATTTTTTTGCTTTTGAAATAGCTATTTGCTTTAACGCTTTATGTTTTGACGGTCTAAAAAGTAATTTAAGTTTTAACGTTACTAAAGCAAAAAATTTTATCGATGGTTACACATCTGTGAGAAAATTGTCTCAAGAAGAATTGAATAATATTAAGATTTTATCTCAAGGCGCTGCTTTGAGATTCTTACTAACTCGCGTATTCGACGCTTTAAATAAAGTAGAGGGAGCAATAGTTAAAACTAAAGATCCAATGGAGTATTTAAAAAGATTAGAATTTCACAAGAATGCAAAAAATCATGAGGATTATTTCTTTTAATGAAATTAAAAATTTACACTGATGGTGCTTGCTCTGGAAATCCTGGAAAAGGAGGTTGGGCAGCAATCATATTAGATGATTCTAATCAATCAAGTATTTCTGGAAGTGAAAGTAATACAACTAATAATAGGATGGAATTAATGGCTACAATTATGGCATTAAAAAAAATAAAAAAGAAATCAGAGATTACAATTTTTACTGACTCGAAATATGTGAAAGATGGAATAACTGATTGGATTAAAAAATGGAAAGTTAATAATTGGAAAAGTTCAAACAAGAAACCTGTTAAAAATAAAGATCTTTGGATTAAACTGGATAATGCATGTCTAAAACATAAAGTTACTTGGAAGTGGGTTAAGGCGCACGCTGGTAATAAATATAATAATCTTGCTGATGAACTGGCAGTTTCTAAAGCTAAATAGATTTTAAAAAGCTTTCCGCTGAAGATAATTCACAAGTAGCTGTTTCTTTTTCCTCCTCTACTTTTTTAACTTCACCATTCTCAACTAGCATAGTGTAGCGATTAGATCTTATTCCTAATCCTTTTTCGGATTTATCTACTTCTGCCCCGATAGCTTTTGTAAATTTGAGAAATGGGTCACCAGCCATGAAAATTTTACTTCCAGCATTTTGATTATCGCCCCAGGCCTTCATTACATGAGGATCATTCACTGCAACGCAAATAATTTTAGAAATTCCTTTTTTATTAGCTAGTTCGTAATTTTTTATATATCCAGGAAGATGGAGGGCTGAACAAGTTTTTGTAAAAGCACCAGGCATACCTAAAATAATAGTCTTGTCTTTACAAAGATCCAATATATCGATTTTTTTAACACCATTATTTTGATCAATGTAAAATAATTCCGAGTTAGGTAGTTTGTCTCCTATTTTTATTCTCATTTTATTTTGCCCAAAATATAATCTTTAACTTCCGAATTTGAATTTCCAATAATATCAAATGTTTCCTTTTTATCTAGATTCAACTTTAAATGCTTAGGTAAATCTAAACTTCTTCCTATAGCCTTTTTTATTGTATCGTTGAATTTGTAAGGATGAGCTGTACCAAGAACAATTATATCTCCTAAATTTTTAAAACTTTTTGCTGCTCCTACACCAGTAGCAGTATGAGGATCAATAATAAATTTATGCTTTTTATATATTTCATCGATTACATATATTGTCTCTTCGTCTGTAATTTTTACTGCTTCAAAATCTTTTTTAATTTTATCGACTTCTTTTTTTTCTAAGCTGAATAAACTTTTTGATGATAGATCACTCATTAATGATCCTACCTTACTATCACTTTCGTCTAAAATATAATAAAGAAGCCTTTCAAAATTACTAGCAACTTGTATATCCATACTTGGTGTGATGGTTGTCTTAACTGTATCAGGTTTATATTTACCTGTATTGATTACTCTTTGTAAAATATCATTTTTATTTGTTGCAACTATAAGTTTATTAATTGGCAAACCCATTTTTTTTGCTACATATCCAGCGTAGATATCTCCAAAATTGCCAGTTGGTACTGAAAAGCTAATATTGTTTTTTTTTAATTTAAAGAAAGAATAAAAATAATAAACAATTTGACAAACAATTCTCGCCCAATTGATAGAATTTACACCTGACATATTTATTTTTGATCTAAAACTATTTTCATTAAAAAGCTCTTTAACGATTTTTTGACAATCATCAAATGAACCCTCAATAGCAATATTATAAATATTAGCACCGCCAATTGTTGTCATTATTTTTCTTTGAATACTAGAAATTTTATTATGCGGATGCAGAACAAAAAGATTTATATTTTTTCTATTACTTAATGCTGCAATAGCTGCTGAACCAGTATCTCCTGATGTAGCAACTACGACATTTACAGTTTTATCTTTAGCGACTTCTAAGTAGTCATACAAATTGCCAATTACCTGCATTGCAATATCTTTAAAAGCTAAAGTGGGTCCATGATAAAGTTCGAGAAGATTTATATTTCCAATTTTTTTTACATTTACAACTTCTTTATCTTTAAAGCTACTATAAGATTTTTTAATCAGTGAGCTAAGTTCTTCTTTTTTAATTTCATCTGAACAAAAATTAAAGATAATTTCTGTAGCAAGTTCATTATAATTTAGTTGACTTAAATATTTAAGTTCTTCTTGGCTATAATTCTTTATTTCTGCAGGTAAAAATAATCCTCCACCTGGTGCAAGTCCTCTTAAGAAAATATCTTTAAAACTAAATTCTAAAGATCTATCCCTAGTACTAAAATAATTCATTTTTTTCTTCTAAAATATAAATAATAAAAAATTATCGAGATTGATATTGCATACCATGTTATAGCATATTTAAGGTGATTGTTTGGCACATCTATGCTTATCTTTTTAGGCAGGGGTGACTTAGCCTGATTATCTTCTAAAAAAATTACGAATTCATTAAATCGCTCCCCTGTAGCTTCTTTTAAATCTTCTAAATTTAATGAAAACCAAATATTACTTTTAATGTCATTGTCTGGTTTAAATATACTTGGTTTATATATTTCTCTCAAAAGGCCAATTATCTCTTTATCAGTTTCTGCTTTAAAGTTTATCCTTGGATTGTCTTTAAGTTCTTTTTTAATCCAACCTCTATTAATTAATACATTTTGGTTTTTATCTGTTCTAAAAGGGGTAACTACATCGTATCCAGGCTTTCCACTTTCATTCAAACTATAAAGGTAAATTTGCTTGTCGAAATTAAATTTTCCTTTTGCGCTTACTCTCTGATAATTTTTTTTAATTGAATTTGAGTATTCTATTGGTTTAGAGTCTAATCCAAACGTTATTTCACTTATAAGCTCTAGCTTCCATTGCAATCTATAAAGTTGCCAAGTTCCTAAAGCGCAAAATACTGTTACAAAAAAAATTACGAATAGTTGAAATAAAAATGCTCTTTTCAATTTGAGATTAGCTTCCCCAAATATAGATCGCAGCAAATAAAAATAACCAAACTACGTCGACAAAATGCCAGTACCAGGCTGCTGCTTCAAATCCAAAATGATGTTGAGGGGTTGAATGGCCTCTCATTGATCGAAATAAACAAACTGCAAGAAAAACTGTTCCGACTATTACATGAAAGCCATGAAAACCAGTCGACATATAAAATGTTGAACCATAAATTCCACCATCTAAAGTAAATGTTGCGTGATGATACTCATAAGCTTGGAAACAAGAAAATATAAATCCTAAAAATACTGTTGCGATTAAACCATTTACTAATCCTTTTCTATCATTTTCTAACATTGCATGATGCGCCCAGGTGACAGTAGTTCCTGATAGCAATAAAATTAGAGTGTTGATTAATGGTATATCCCAAGGATCAAAAGTTTTAATATCTGCTGGTGGCCATATACCTCCTATAGAATCTGATGGAAATAAACTTGCGTTAAAGAAAGCCCAAAACCATGCAACAAAAAACATTACTTCAGAAGCAATAAATAATGTCATACCGTACCGATGTCCAATTTGAACTACGGGAGTATGATGACCTTGATGTTCTGCTTCTTCTATAACATCCCGCCACCACATAAACGCACCATAAACTACTAGTGCAAAACCAATTAATAATAACCAAAGAGCTTTAGAGTGGAAATAATAAACTGCTCCAAAAGCTAAGATTAAAGTAGCAAATGAAACATAGATCGGCCAAGGACTTGGGTCAACTAAATGGTAATCGTGTTTTGGTTTTCCTGCTGACATTATGTGTTACTCTTTTCGTAATAGCCTGATGAAAAAAAAGTAAAAGACAAAGTTACATCAGACATATTTTTAGTTTTATTATCATCAACTACTTTGGGATCCAAGAAAAAAGTTAATACAAACTCTTTTTTTTCACCTGGTTGCAAAGTTTGTTTTTCAAAACAAAAACATCCTATCTTATTTAGATAAATACCAAATGGTGATGGGGAAACATTAAAAGTTGCTGACCCTGAAGAAATTTCATTACTGGGATTTTCAACGTTAAATTTCACTGTATGAACTTCACCAGGTTTTAAGTTTAAAGTATTCTTCTCAGGGTAAAATTTCCAATCTAAGGTACTATTGATGTTTGTATCAAATCTCATTTTATAGTCTTGGTTAACTATTATTTTTGGAATTTCTTTATTAGTTGCGTTTTGGGTAGTCCCACCGAATCCTGTTACTCTACAAAACAAGTCATATAATGGAACCGCTGCAAAAGATAAACCAAGCATAAGTAAGAATATTGATACCAAAGCAATAGGTGTTAAGTTTTTTTTACTTATATTCATTATATTTCTCTATTATAAATCCCAATATTGTAAAAAGTTAGTACAAACAAAAAAATCATAAATAAGATTAATATCAAAGCAGTAATCAAATTTTTTTTCTTTTTATCCATCATACTATTTAAGAATATTATCAATTAATAAAACTAAAAAAATAAAAAATAAGTAAAAAATTGAGTAAATAAATATTTTTCTTGCAATTTTGTTTGAAACTTTAGTTATTTTCGAACCGTATAATTTAAAACACAAGTATATATAATACATGGTCATTATTGAAGAAATAATTAAATAAAATGAACTTGCGAAATTAAAAAAATATGGAGCTATAACTGCTGGTGACATAATCAAAGCGTAGACAAGAATATTTATTTTTGTTGTCTTAACTCCAGAAATTATAGGAAGCATTGGAATTTTTGCTTTTTTATAATCTCCTGATTTGTATAAACTTAACGCCCAAAAGTGTGATGGTGTCCATAAGAAGATAATTAAAAATAAAATTAATGGCTCAACAGAAATGTTTCCGGTTGCTATTGTCCATCCGATAACAGGTGGTAACGCCCCAGCAGCACCCCCTATAACAATATTTTGTGGAGTTTTCCTTTTTAACCAAATTGTATAAACAAAAAAATAAAAGGCAATTGTTGATGCTAATAAAATTGCAGAAACTAAATTAGCTGAAAAATAAATGATACTTACTGACAAAGCTGATAAAATGATACCGAAGTACAAAGCTTGATCTTTTTTAACTTTTCCAGTTGGGATAGGTCTTAAGCAAGTTCTGCTCATTAAAGCGTCTAAATCAGATTCATACCACATGTTAAGTGTTCCAGCTGCACCTGAACCCATGGCTACCGCTAATAAAGAAATACAAGCAAAGTTAAAATCTACATTAATTGGAGCTATTAAAAGACCAACCATACAAGTAAATAAAACTAACGACATTACTCTTGGTTTCATTAAATTGAAAAATGAATTTAAGTCTAAGGATAAACCAAGTTTAGAGTTTCTAGTTTTAATACTTATCTGGCTCAATTTACTTTACTTTAGGTAGCTCTTCAAAAGTATGGAATGGTGGCGGTGATGACACTGTCCATTCTAAAGTCGTTGCTCCTTCTCCCCATGGATTTGGTTCTGCTTTTTTCTTTTTCATAAAGGCGTACAATAAATTTAATAAAAACACCGCTAAACCAACTATAGATATATATGAACCAATCGAAGAAATATAGTTCCAACCAGCAAATGCGTCTGGATAATCAGCGTATCTTCTTGGCATTCCTGCTAATCCTAAAAAATGTTGTGGGAAGAATATTAAGTTAACCCCTATGAACGTGAGCCAAAAATGTAGTTTTCCTAAGAATTCTGAGTATTCATAACCTGTCATTTTGCTAAACCAATAATAAAATCCTGCAAAGATCGCATACACAGCGCCCATTGATAATACGTAGTGGAAATGCGCGACAACATAATAAGTATCGTGAAGTGCTGTATCAACACCTGCATTTGCCAAAACTACACCAGTCACTCCTCCTAAAGTGAATAAGAATATAAAGCCAATAGCCCAAAGCATGGGAGTTTGAAAGCTTATCGAGCCACCCCACATTGTTGCTATCCAAGAAAAAATCTTAATACCAGTTGGGACTGCGATAATCATTGTCGCCGCTAAAAAATAAGCCTTTGTGTCTGTATCTAATCCAACAGTGTACATGTGGTGAGCCCAAACAACGAAACCAACTACTCCAATAGCCACCATCGCATAAGCCATTCCTAGATAACCAAACACAGGCTTCCTTGAAAAAGTTGAAACGATATGACTAATCATTCCAAAACCTGGTAAAATTAAAATATATACCTCTGGGTGACCAAAAAACCAAAATAAGTGTTGGAATAGAACTGGATCTCCACCTGTTTGTGCTTCAAAGAAAGCAGTTCCAAAATTTCTATCTGTAAGAAGCATTGTTATAGCTCCAGCTAAAACTGGTAACGATAATAAAAGTAAAAAAGCTGTAACTAGAATTGACCAAGAGAACAAAGGCATTTTATGTAAAGTCATACCAGGAGTTCTCATATTTAAAATTGTTGTGATAAAATTAATTGCTCCTAATATTGATGAAGCGCCTGCAACATGTAAACTTAAAATAGCTAAATCCATCGCAGGTCCTGGTTGACCAGTTTTTGATGATAAAGGTGGATAAATTGTCCAACCCCCGCCTACCCCTTTTGCACCTGGAGGGCCATCAACAAAAATTGATACTAATAATAAAATAAGAGCAACTGGTAATAGCCAAAAAGAAATATTATTCATCCTTGGGAATGCCATATCTGGTGCACCAATCATAATTGGGACAAACCAGTTACCAAAACCACCGATCATCGCTGGCATTACCATAAAGAAAATCATAATTAGACCGTGACCAGTAACTAAAACATTATATAAATGATAATCGCCTCCAAGAATTCCATCACCTGGGTGCATTAGCTCCATTCTCATCAAGACTGAAAACGCAGATCCAATTAAACCAGCAATAATTGCAAATATAAGATACATAGTTCCAATATCTTTATGATTAGTTGAATAAGCCCATCTCTTCCAACCTGTTGGGTTTTGATGATGCTCGTGATCTTTAGTTATTGCTGACATTATTTTATCTCCTTAATTTTTTTTACAATTTTAATGTTGTTTTTAATTTCTTCTTTGGCAAATCTAACTTTAGCTTCTTTCAACCATTTATTATACTCGTCTTCAGAAACAACATTGACTGTGATTGGCATGAACGCGTGTTTAATTCCACATAACTCAGAACACTGACCATAAAAAGTTCCAGTTCGATCAGCTTTAAACCATGTCTCATTTATTCTTCCAGGAATTGCATCTCTTTTTACCCCAAAAGATGGAAGAGCCCATGCATGTAAAACATCATTGGCAGTTATCATAACTTTAATAACTTTATTTACTGGAACATAAACTGCATTATCAACTGCCAACAATCGTGGTTGATTTTCTTTTAAATCTTTTTCGTCAATCATGTACGAATCAAAAATGATATTTTCATCTGGGTATTCATAGCCCCAATACCACTGATATCCGATGGCTTTAATGGTTACATCTGCTTTTGGTATTTCGTCTTGTGAGTATAAAACTTTAAATGAAGGAACTGCCATAACAATTAAAATTAAACATGGGACTAGCGTCCAAATAACCTCGATTAATGTATTGTGACTTGTAGTAGATGGTACTTGATTCTTAGAAGCTCTATATCTTACACAAACATATAAAAGTAAAAATAAAACAAAAGCTGTGATAGCTGTGATTATTGGTACCAGCATATAATCATGAAACCAAACAATATCATCCATACTTTTTGAAGCTGACTTTTGAAAGCCTAATTGCCAGTCCTTAGGCTCATTAGCTAAAATTAATGAAGGCCATATCAATAAAAGTGTGTAGGCAATTTTTTTTATCATGAGTTTTTATACAGTTTTTAGATGATTTAACAATTTCAATTAATGCGACAATTAATTAAATTTATTGATAAAATTTACTAATGAAATCGCGCTTATTACAGCAGTGTCGGACCTTAGAATGTTTCTAGATAACGTAAAAGGTTTTACCGCTCTATTTTGAAGGATAGACTCACGCTCTAATGGGGAAAAATCACCTTCCGGACCAATTAATATACAGAGTGATTTAAAGTTTTTTAAATCCTCAATTTTTAAATTATCTTTTGAATTAACATCAGCAAATAAAAGTTTTGAATTTTCATTAAAGGTTTTCAAAAAATCTTTCAATTTAATTATGTTAGTAATTTCTGGGGGAACAAGTTGATTAGATTGCTCGGTTGCCTCAATCACAATTTTTTTTGCTCTATCAATATTTAATTCTTTTACTTCTGTTCTCTCTGAAACTATTGGAATTATTTTACTAACACCAAGCTCTGTAGCCTTTTGCAGAATAATGTCCATCGGATGTTTTTTTACCAAACAAATTGCTATTTCAGTTTTAGATAGATTTTTAGCTTCTTTGACTTTTTCTAAAAACCTTACTTCAACTCTATCTTTATTTAAAAAAATTATTTCGCTCTTCCATTCTCCGTTTTTATTAAAAAAATTTAGGTTAGAGCCTCTTTTAAGTCGCATAACATTTACCAAATAATGAGTATGCTCTTTACTTAACAAACTTGTATTATTTTCTAGTATACTGCCTGGATGATATAATCTAATATTCATTAGTAACTATAGTATAAACAATTTTTGGAGATATAAAGGAGCTTTAATGAAAAAAGGTAAAAGAGCTGGAGATTCCCCAATTGGCATTGATGTGTTAGAGGGAAAATCTTATTTTTGGTGTACTTGTGGAATTAGTTCTAAACAACCTTTTTGTGATGGTTCTCACAAAGGAACTGAATTTACGCCTTTTAAATATTTAGCAGAGCAATCTAAAAAAGTTTTTTTCTGCTCATGTAAACAAACAAATGATCAACCATTATGTGATGGTTCACATAACATTAAGTAAATGATGAAAACGAAGTCAGTGGTGTTTGACGCTTACGGTACATTATTCGACGTAAATTCAGCTGCTGAAAAATGTAAAGATAAAATTGGATCTAAGTGGGAAGCATTTGCAAATTTTTGGAGAACTACTCAACTTGAATATACTTGGCTTAGAAGTTTAATGGAAAGACATAAAAATTTTTGGGAAGTTACTGAGGACAGTTTGGATAAATCTATGAGAGTGTTTAATATTAATAAAAGCATGAAAAATGAGTTATTAAACCTTTACAAAGTTTTATCCCCTTACCCCGAAGTTAGAGGGGTATTAGAAGATTTAAAAAAGAAAAACTTTAAACTCGCTATTCTTTCTAACGGAACCCCTGCTCTTCTGGATGAATTAGTTGCAAGTAATAAGTTAAACAATTTATTTGATGATCTTTTTTCTATTGAGGAAGTGAAAGTTTATAAACCCGACTCTAGAGTCTATGAAATACCAGTAAAAAAATATAATTTAAAAGCCAGTGAAATTACTTTTTTAAGTGCAAATACATGGGATGTTTCCGGAGGAGGAAACTATGGTTATAATTCCATTTGGGTTAATAGAAATAACTCAGTATTCGATATCCTAGATTTTCAACCCAAAAATGAAATCAACAATTTAACGCAGCTACTTGATATAGTTTAAATATAGTTTAAACTTTATTATAAATACATTTATGTCTCAAATTGAAGTAAAAAAAATTATTAAAGCCTTAAACGCCTCAGATGGTGCAGGAGTAAAATTAAAAAGAAGCATAGGAACTCCAGAAGCAGATTATATTGATCCGTTTTTAATGCTTGATGAATTTGGCTCTGACAATAAAGACGATTACATTGCTGGTTTTCCCCCTCATCCACACAGAGGAATTGAAACAGTAACTTATATGTTAAACGGAGAGTTTGAGCATCAAGATAGTACTGGAGCTAAGGGTATTATGACATCTGGAGATGTACAATGGATGAAAACTGGACGAGGAATTATTCATTCCGAAATGCCGGCTATGAAAGAAGGTAAGTTATTAGGCTTTCAACTTTGGATAAACATGCCGGCTAAAAAGAAAAAGAATAAGCCAGAATACCTTTATATTAAAGGAAATGAACTAGGAGAACACAAAGACAGTGAGAAAATTGTAAAAGTAATTGCAGGTAAATACGAAAAAGCCGAAGGGCCAGAAAAAAATCATAATGTTGATCCCATTTATTTTCACGTAATTTTAAATGAAGGAAAAGAATTTAATTTTGATGTACCATCAGGACATAACTCTTTTGTATACTTGTTAAAAGGAGAATTAAAAATTGGTGAAAAGGGCCATAATAAAACAGCTGACTCAAACTTAATATTGTTAAAGCAGGGAACTATACTAAAAATTACAGCAAGCAAACAATCTGAGTTTTTATTTATAGCTGGTAAACCTATTGGTGAACCAATTGCAAGGGGTGGGCCATTTGTGATGAATACAAAAGCTGAAATACTTGAGGCTATTCAAGACTATAACGATGGAACATTTGCTAAATATTAAAAGTTAAAGTACGTTCCGTAAAAATGTCTAAATCCATTGTAATGAAAAAAAACGGGGGTCCTGAAGTATTAGAACTTCAGGATGTAAACATTGCTTCTCCAGGTGCAGATGAAATTAAAGTTACAAATTTTGCAATTGGTTTGAATTATATAGACACGTATCATAGATCTGGTTTGTACCCCATCAAGTTACCAAGTGGTATTGGTTTAGAAGCTGCTGGAAAAATTGATGAAGTAGGTTCAAATGTGTCTGAATTTAACAAAGGTGATAATATTGCATACGCTTCTGTTCCATTAGGAGCTTATGCTCAGCAAAGAATAATCCCAGCTAAAATAGCTGTTAAAGTTCCAGATGGAATTTCACACGAGTTAGCTGCAACATTAATGACAAAAGGTTTAACTACAAATTATTTACTTACCAAAACATATAAACTTAAAGCTGGTGAAACAGTTCTTTTTCATGCAGCAGCTGGAGGAGTCGGTCAAATTTTTGCTCAATGGGCTAATAGTATAGGTGCAAAAGTAATTGGAACAGTCGGTTCTGATAGTAAAATCAAAATAGCTGAAGAAAATGGTTACTCTCACGTAATTAATTATACA
>CACECJ010000006.1 GCA_902557935.1 uncultured Pelagibacteraceae bacterium
GTTGCGCACCCTAAAGTAGCGGAAGCTGCTGTGGTTGGATTTCCACATAGTATAAAAGGTAATGGATTATATTGTTACGTGACTTTAAACGCTGGTGAAAACCCTAATGGAGATTTGGAAAGAGATCTTAAACTTTGGGTTAGAAAACAAATCGGTCCAATAGCTACTCCTGATGTCATTCAATTTGCACCGGGGTTACCAAAAACAAGATCTGGTAAAATTATGAGAAGAATTTTAAGAAAAATTGCTGCCAATGAGCCTGATAATTTAGGAGATACAACAACTTTGGCGGATCCTAGTGTAGTAACGTCTCTTGTAGAAAATAGACAAAATAAAGGTTAATTAAATTTTAAATCTTTTGTTAATTTTTTAAACTCGTCTTTCATCAGTCCCCATTTTAAATGAATAGAGTTTAAGACTATTTTTTTATCAAGTGATTTTAATTCATCTGCAATAGGTGACCAGTAATATAAAGCTTGACCACTTTCCTTAAAGGGATCATCTAAATAATAGTTTAAAAAATTTACTTTATTTATCCTCTCTAAAAAATTTTTTTTACCTCTGTCAAAAATTTCATCACTTAAACCATTTTTTTTTTCATTTTCTAAGATATTTAAAAAGATTTCTTTACAATCATTCTCTTTTAAGTTTTTTTCTGAAATAAGATAGGAGAAAACATAAAAAGAACAGTCAGCTAATGCAACCACGTAAATGTTCCATTTTGCAATATTTATAGATTTTAAAAAAACTTCATCCTCCATCATTGCAATGTACTTGACGCCTATTCTTGTTTTTAGGTAGCCATATAAAGTTGTTTGTGCAACATGTGCAGATCTCTCTTGAATGAAATTTTCTAAATCTTTTTTGGACTTTATTGTTTTAAAAAGACCAGATATTTTCCAAATTGGAATTACATACTCCCAAATGTCGATTAGAGTTGTTCTAAGAGTGTTTCGCAATTTATTTAGATTCAATTTCACGTTGTATTTAAAAAACCCTTTATTTACTTGTCTTATAGCATTTCAAATTGGTTTTGGGGTCCTTTTTTCTCTTTTAATTCAACTCATAATGAGTATGCTTCCCAGCAATAAGAGTACTTTTTACGTAAAAAGTTAAAAAATAAATAGGGGGAAATATGTCAAATAAAGACGCATATTGGAATAAGACCAAAAACCATATGATAGTAACTTTGGTTCTTTGGGCTTTCTTCTCATTAGTGATCTTCATGTTTGGTTCAGAACTGAACACGATGTCTTTTCTTGGCTATCCATTAGCATATTACATGACTGCGCAAGGTTCACTTCTTGCCTTTGTGATAATTTTGTTTTGGACTGCAAATAAACAAGAAAAAATCGACGAAGAACATGGTTTCTCAGAAAGAGAGGATAACTAATGTTTAAAGGAGATTTTATACAAAACCTTCCTAAAATATATGGTACCTACACTGGTGGCTTTATAGTGTTCATCATTTTGATGGCATTAGCAGAGCAAGCAGGTGTGTCAGCTAAAAACATCGGAGTGATGTTCGTAGCTTTCACGGTATTGATTTATGCCTTAATCGGTTATTTATCAAGAACCATTCAAGTAGATGCCTACTATGTTGCAGGAAGACAAGTGCCAACCGTGTTTAACGGAATGGCAACAGCAGCTGACTGGATGTCAGGTGCATCATTCGTAGCTTTAGCGGGTGGAGTTTACTTTGGTGGCTATACTTATATGGCCTTCTTAGTAGGTTGGACAGGTGGATACGTACTTGTTGCAACTCTAATGGCTCCGTACCTAAGAAAGTTTGGATGTTACACAGTTCCTGATTTTATCGGAACACGATACGGTGGTAATGCGGTGAGAGCTGCATCAGTATTCGTGCTATTCATAGCATCATTTACTTACGTAACAGCACAAATTAATGCTACGGGAACAATTGCTTCAAGAGCTCTTGGTATTCCGTTCGAAGCGGGTGTATGGGTAGGATTAATAAGTATCCTTATCTGTTCAATGCTTGGTGGAATGAGAGCTGTAACTTGGACACAGGTTGCTCAGTACATTGTATTAATCATCGCATACTTAATACCAGTATTCTGGATTAGTTCTAACGTAGGTGGAGGAATTTTCCCTCACTTAATGTTAGGTGATGAAGTTGCAAGACTTGGCGAACTTGAACAACAATTTGGACTAGTTAAAAACAGCGCCGCAGATATGAAAGCAGCTGGGGTACCAGGAGGATTGAAATACATCTCTGGAACTCACTCTGGAGTACCTGAAGGTGGAATGGCTGTCTGGAAATACTTATCGTTAGCGATTTGTATGATGGTGGGAACTGCATCGTTACCTCATATCTTAATGAGATACTTTACAACTCCTACAGTAAGAGCAGCAAGAAAATCAGTAGCTTGGTCGCTATTCTTTATTTTCTTACTTTACTCTTCAGCGCCTATGTTAGCGACATTGTCTAAATTAGCATTGATGGATCCAAATCTACCAACTGGAATTATTGGAAAATCTATTTCTGAAGTTCAGTCGATAGAGTGGGTACAAAGATGGTCTGAAGTTAAACAAGTATTTATCGCAGACTTTAATGGTGACGGAATACTTCAGTTGAACGAATGGTTTATGAGAGGTGACGTTGTAGTATTAGCTACTCCAGAAGTAGCGGGTCTACCGTTCGTAATCTCAGGACTAGTGTTTGCTGGTGGTATGGCTGCAGCCATGTCAACTGCCGATGGATTAGTTCTTGCGATCTCAAATGCGTTATCACACGACATTTACTACAAGATCATAAATCCAAAAGCGGAAACTGCTAAAAGACTATTAGTTGCTCGTACACTTCTAGTAATAATCGGAGCTGCTGGTGCTTACATAGCCTCTTTCAGGCTAACAAGTATCTTAGGTTCGGTTGCTTGGGCATTCGACTTTGCAATGTCAGGTTTATTCTTCCCACTTGTACTTGGAGTATGGTGGAAGAGAGCTACTAGAGAAGGTGCAATCGCTGGTATATTGGCGGGAATTATTTCAGGAACAGTTTACTTAACGTGGGTGTTCCCTAAATTCTCAGTTCCAATATGGGGCGGTGTAAATACTCCTTTCTTAGGTATTGACCACTTAAGATTTGGTTTAATCGGAGCACCAATTTGTTTAGTTGTAATGGTGGTAGTCAGTTTAATGACTAAAGAACCAAGCCCAGCTACACAAAAATTAGTAGACGATACAAGAATACCAACAGGTAAGGCTATTCTTGGTAAGCAACACTAATTAACAATTATTTTAAATTAAAAGGGGCGATTTATTCGCCCCTTTTTTTTTATCTAAATCATGATATTTTAAAAATATGATACCAACTTGGGCAATAGTTTTAGATTATACCTTAGGAACCATCATGTGGACTTTAATAGGTCGAGCTTTCATGAATATTTTCCAAAAAGAAGACTCCACTTTTTTTTTCATGAAAATATTTGTAAAAACTACTAATCCGATCATAAATTTATTTAAATTTATTACCCCAAGCTTTTTATTTGGTCCTTTTATTGCCCTATATGTGGCTTGGTTCTTTTATTTATTTAGATTTTACGCAATGCCATATATTTTGGGCTATGACGTTTGGGGGATGCTTGCTTTTCCATTAGAAAGTGACTTTTCAAGACAATTATATCAACTGTTTAATTAACCATATTTTTTGACAAAGTTTTGGTTTAAAATATAAATGAATTATGAATAATCTTATCAAAATTTCTCCTTCAATTTTATCGGCAGACTTTAGTAAATTAGGTAGTGAAGTTATCTCGCTTGAAAAAGCTGGGGCTGATTATATTCATATAGATGTTATGGATGGACATTTTGTGCCAAACTTAACCATAGGGCCTGAAGTCATTAAAAAACTAAGACCATTAACTAAGAAAACATTTGATGTTCATTTAATGATTTCACCAGTTGATAATTTTATAAAAGATTTCGCAAATGCTGGCGCTGATATTATTACTTTTCATCCAGAAGCAACAAAAAATACCTCGAAAACGATAGATCTAATTAAAAAAGAGAAAAAGCAAGTAGGACTTTCTCTTAAGCCAAATTCTAAGATTGATATAGTAGAAAAATACCTTGATCAAATCGACTTAGTATTAATTATGAGTGTTGAGCCAGGATTTGGTGGTCAAAAATTTATGCCAGAGGTTTTAGAAAAAACTAAAGTATTGAAGGAAATAATTGATGCAAAAAATCTTAATGTAGAAATAGAAATAGATGGAGGTATAAATTTTGAAAACTGTGCGTTGGCAAAAAAAGCAGGAGTTAATATTCTTGTTTCAGGATCAACTATTTTTAAAGAAAATAAAGGTGATCTAAAAAAAAATATAGAAATCTTAAGAAAAAATTAGCAAATGCTTGGCTTAAAAGGTGCCTATTTTTATTTAGTGGCTATTCAAGTCACTTTTGTAAAGTTTATAAAAAAAATTTATTTTTCTTCAAATTATTATAATGAAAAACTAAAATCTAAGACCCCTTTGCAAGTTTATTTTAATCCAAATCCGTTTTTACTTTCTATAATATCCCCTTATAAAAAAGAATCTTTTAAAATAAATGAACTAAACCCAAATAATTTTTGGCTTACAGGTAAATACAAAAATATTACGGATCAGCATAATTTTTTGTGGTTAAATCTAATTGATAGGAAAATTGACGAAAAAAATATTCAAAAAATAATTTATCTTTGGATGTTAAAATATTCAAAATTTAAAAATATCATTTGGGAAACATCGACCTTAAGTTCAAGAGTGATAAGTTGGATACTTAATATAGATATTATTATAAATAATGGAACTTTTGATTTCAAAAAAAATCTTTTCCAGACGATCATTTCACAGTGTAATCATTTAAAAAAAAATATTAGATTTGAAAGAAATTTAATTAAGCGCATTGAAGTTCTTACCGCGTTAATACTTTCCGGGCTAACTTTTAAAGAATATGAGGAAAATTATAAT
Source organism: uncultured Pelagibacteraceae bacterium (assembly GCA_902557935.1). Classification (GTDB taxonomy): domain Bacteria; phylum Pseudomonadota; class Alphaproteobacteria; order Pelagibacterales; family Pelagibacteraceae; genus Pelagilacustribacter. The sequence continues at coordinate 4,971 of CACECJ010000006.1, forward strand.
ATTGGTATTAAAGATTTGGAAAAATTTGTAGAATCCAATTTTGATAAAGACGGATTTCCTTTATCAAGAAATCCTAACGATTTAATTTTTTTTACCAAATACCTATTACTTTGTCATGAAAGTATAAATGATGCACAAAAGTATATGCCCGAGTTTTTGGACAATATAATTAAAAAAAATCTAAGCTGTATAAGATCTTTTAAAACTCCGGATAGCCGAATACCTCTTTTTAATGGTAGTTTTGAAAATAATTTAGATAATTTTGAAAAATATCTCGAAAAAATCAAAGAAAATAAGAGAGACAAAAAAAATATAGTTGGTGGAATTTTTTATGCAAAGTCAAAACAACAAATTCTATATTTTGATACAGGTGGGCCTCCTAGCAAAAATTTCTCTAGTAATTATCAATCTGGTCCTCTTTCATTTGAATACTATCTTGACGGAATTAAAATAATAACTAATTGTGGATTTGGCAAAAATATTTCAACTAAGGCGGAACTAATTAGCAGATTAACTGCTAGTCAATCTACACTAACTATTAATGACACAAGTATTAATAAATTTGAGAGAAATAAGTTATTAAATCGAGTATTTGGAAATTCAATTAAAAATACTTTTAAAACTACTGACCCAATATTTATAAATAATAAGAGGTTTATTGGATGTTCCGTATCACATAATGGATATGAGAAGTATTATAATTGCACACACAAACGTGAAATTTATTTGGACCAGCAAGATAATAAAATCAAAGGTGTTGATACTATTCAAAAAAAAAGTGACGGAAAACCAATAAGATATGTTTTTAGATTCCATTTAAACCCAAAACTTACAGCTGTTAAAACGATGAGTGGTAACAGTGCTCTTATTCAGATTTCAAAGAACAAATCTTTAATTTTTACTATCAAAGATGAAAATTTAGAAATTGAGAAAAGTATATATCTGGGTGGAAAAAAGATATTAGATAATGCTTGTATAACTGTTACTGGTAATTTAGTTAATAAAGATAAATCGTTTAATTGGGAAATTAAGAAAAAAATTTAATGATGAATTTGAAAATTAAAAACGCTCTAGTTTCAGTGTCAGACAAAGAAAATATTTCTTCTCTATTAAGGATCTTAAAAAAATATAAAGTAAATATTATTAGTTCCGGCGGGACCTATAAATATATAAAAAAACTAGGTTATAAATGCATTGAACTTTCCAAATATACAGGCTTTAAAGAAATGCTTGATGGAAGAGTAAAGACACTTCATCCAAAGATTCATGCTGGAATATTACATGATAGGAAAAATAAATCACATAAAAATGAAATGGATAGACAAAATTTTCCTTCTATAGATTTAATAGTAGTAAATTTCTATCCTTTCCAACAAATAGTAACCCAATCGGAAAATTCAAAAAATATTATTGAAAATATTGATATTGGGGGCCCAACAATGGTTCGTGCGGCCGCTAAAAATTTTAATAATGTAACAATTATTACAAATAAAAAAGATTATTTGCCTTTAATAGAAGAGTTAAAAAGAAAAAATGGAAAAACAAGCTTGAAATTTAGAGAAATGATGTCCTCTAAGGCCTTTGGATTAACTGCTTATTATGACTCAATGATTGCTAATTGGTTTAATAATAAATTAGGAATAAAATTCCCAGATCGAAAAACTTTTTTTGGAAGAAAACTTAAAAAACTGAGATATGGTGAAAACCCACATCAAGAAAGTTCTATTTATGTTAGTGATTACAATGATAAACAAATTGGTTTTGATCAATTAAGTGGGAAGGAATTGAGTTATAACAATTACAATGACATGTTTTCTGCTTTCAAAATACTTTCCTCTATTAAAAAAAAAGCATGCACTGTTATAATTAAACATGCAAATCCTTGTGGAGTGTCAGAAAATGAAGATCCGTTTCGGTCTTTTAAAAATGCTTACGCATGTGACCCAACAAGTGCTTTTGGAGGAGTAATTGCTTGTAATTTTAAGATGGTTAAAAAAATTGCTTTAGAAATTAGTAGAAATTTTTTAGAGGTAATAATAGCTAGAGGGTTTGATAAAGCTTCTCTTAATATATTGAAAAAAAAGAAAAATTTAAGAATAATTGATATATCAAATTATAAATTTAAGAGTCACCTTTCTATGAAATCTTTTGGAGGATCTTTTTTAATGCAAAGTGAAGATGATACAGTATTTGATAAGAAAAAATTGAAATTTGTAACAAAATTAAAACCAAATAAAAAAGAACTTGCAGAAATAGAATTTGCTTTTAAGGTATGTAAATATGTCAAATCAAATGCTATTGTTTTATGCAATAACTTTTCAACTATAGGGATTGGAGCTGGTCAACCTAGTAGGCTTGATAGCTGTAAGATAGCAATTCAGAAAACAAAGCAATTTCAAAGACGTAGACTTATAAATTCAATTGCAGCTTCGGACGCTTTTTTTCCTTTCGTAGATGGAGTCAAAGCTTTGATAAGTGCCGGTGTGAAAACAATAATTCAACCTGGAGGATCAATAAGAGATAAAGAAGTTATTGATTTTGCAAACAAAGCAAAAATAAAAATGGTATTTACAGGGATAAGACATTTCAATCATTGATCAATTTTATCGATCTTTGCTGCTAATATAAAGTCACTTTCTGCTAAACCTTTTATAGCATGAGTAAAAATCTTCACTTTACAATAACCCCATCCAAATGAAATATCTGGATGATGATTTTCTTTCTCAGCAATATCACTAACTTTATTAATAAAGTTTTGACTTTCCCTAAAGTTGTTAAATGTAAACTCTTTAATTAAAAAATAATAACCATCATCATTATTTTTTACGTCCCACCCATCAACCTTTTTTAGATATTTGTGGATTTCACTTTTATCAAATGGAGGGATGTTTCCTTCACAAGGGATACATTTTTTATCTGCAAGTTTGCTCATTTTTTTGGAGCGGGCAAAGGGACTTGAACCCTCGACCTTCTCGTTGGCAACGAGACGCTCTACCACTGAGCTATGCCCGCTTAATTTTTATTATAATATACCCCCTAATAAAGGGTCAATCAAAATAATAAAATGTCACTATCAGATTTTTAAAAAATTTATTATACTAAATTTATGAAAGCATTACCTCACATAATACCCGTCTTTCCTCTAAGCGGAGTAATCTATTTTCCAAAGACAAACCTGCCTTTAAATATTTTTGAAAAAAGATATCTCGATCTTGTAAATGATACTGTAAAAAAAGATAAACTAATGGGGATGGTGCAATCACAAAGAAATGGAAATGGAGTTTATAAAATAGGATGTTTAGGTAAAATAAGTGATCTTCAAAAAAGTAATGATGGAAGAATTTTAATCAATCTTACTGGTATAACAAGATTTAAAATATTAGAAGAAATAAATAATAAAAAACTATATAGAGAATTTAAAGTTGATTATAAATATTTTGAGTTGGACCTCAAAAATTTGACTGAAGATTTAAACACAGAGTCATTAATGAATAAAGCTAAAGTTTTTTTTAAAAAAAATGGGCTTTTGCTTAATTGGAAAGAGTTTGAGAAACTCAATAGAACTCAAAAAATAAATACATTATCAATGATTTCTCCGGTAACTAATGAAGAAAAACAAAAATTGCTAGAAGCTCAGACTGAGAGAGATAAAATTGAAACTTTAGAAAATATAATAAATTTCTATTTACACGACGTGAATTTTAACAATTTGACCGTACAATAATTTTTAATTTGCTGATTTATTCATTGAGTCAAAAAAATCTGAATTGTTCTTTGTATTTTTTAACTTAGAGATTAAAAATTCTATTCCATCCATAGTACCCATCGGGCTTATTATTCGTCTTAAAACATTCATCTTAGATAACTCATCTTTTTCGAAAAGTAGCTCCTCTCTTCTAGTTCCAGATCTAGTAATATCAAGAGCGGGGTATATCCTTTTATCAGCAACTTTTCTGTCTAGGATAAGTTCTGAATTACCTGTTCCTTTAAACTCCTCAAAAATTACTTCATCCATTCTGCTACCTGTATCAATCAAAGCTGTTGAAATAATTGTAAGTGAACCACCCTCCTCTACATTCCTAGCTGCTCCAAAAAACCTTTTAGGTCGTTGTAAAGCGTTAGCATCTACTCCTCCAGTTAATACTTTACCTGAACTTGGTATAACAGCGTTATAGGCTCGGCCCAACCTTGTAATGGAGTCTAATAAAATTACTACGTCTTTCTTATGCTCCACTAATCTTTTAGCTTTTTCTATCACCATTTCAGCCACCGCTACGTGCCTAGAGGCCGGTTCGTCAAATGTTGAGGCAACGACCTCTCCCTTTACGGATCTTTGCATATCAGTGACTTCTTCAGGTCTTTCATCAATTAACAAAACCATTAGGTAGCATTCTGGGTGGTTAGCTGTTATCGATTGCGCAATATTTTGTAAAATGATTGTCTTGCCGGCCCTTGGAGGCGAAACAATTAAAGATCTTTGTCCTTTTCCTATAGGGCTTACAAGATCAATAAGTCTAGCTGTATTATCCGGTTTTTTCTCAACCTTAGTTGTTTCTACTTCAAGCTTGATTCTCTCATTCGGGTATAATGGAGTTAAATTGTCAAAGGCAATCTTATTTTTTACTTTATCCGTGTCATCAAAATTGATTTTGTTTACTTTAAGCAAAGCAAAGTATCTTTCTGCATCTTTCGGGCCTCTTATTTCTCCCTCTACAGAGTCTCCTGTTCTAAGACCAAATCTTCTAATTTGACTAGGACTGACGTAGATATCATCTGGTCCAGGAAGATAATTCGACTCTATTGCTCTTAAAAATCCGAATCCATCTTGTAAAACTTCTAGTACGCCAATGGCTGTAATTTGTTCATTTTTTTCGGCTAATTTTTTAAGGATAGCAAATAAAATTTCTTGCTTTCTAAGCGTGCTTGGGTTTTCAATACCTAGTTTTTCAGCCTCGTTAATAAGCTCAGCAGGATTTTTTTGCTTTAATTCTTGTAAATTCATTTGATTGATTTTTTTTAGGAAAGTACTCGAAATATATGTCTTTTTTTAAAAAATTCAACCCCTAATTATATTGGTTTAAAAACTACAACAAATATTACCACAATTAGTATAATTGTAGGTATTTCGTTATATATCCTGAAAAACTTAGATGATTTTTTGTTATTGTCAGTGGCAAAATCATTTAGATAATTGCCTAATGTGAAATGAAAATAGGTTAAAATTACCACAGCTAATGTCTTTATCTGCATCCACAATTCGAATAATACTGATAAACCTAAAATATGGATAAGCAAAATTCCAAAAATCCACGAGAGGATCATAGCTGGCATCATAATGTAATTGTATAACTTTCGTTCCATTACTTTAAACACATTTTTTTGTGACTCATGGTTTGCTTCTGAGTGATAAACGAAGATTCTTGGTAAATACAATAGTCCAGCCATCCAAGATATTACAGATATTAAATGCAGAGATTTAAAAAGTAAATATAAGTTCATAGCTACAAATATTTTCTGATTAACTTTTCAAATAATTTAATATGATCTATTCCATCATTTAAACAAGGAATTAAATCAAAGTTCTCACCACCTTTTTCTAGAAAACTTTCTCTTCCCTGAATATTTATTTCCTCCAACGTCTCAACACAGTCTGATGCAAAGCCAGGACAAATCACCAGTAAGTTTTTTACACCCTTATTAGGCAACTCCTCGAGTGTTTTGTCTGTGTATGGGGTTAGCCATTCCTGTGGTCCAAATCTAGACTGGAATGTAGTTTGAATTTTAACTTTACTAAACCTCTCTTGCATAAGTCTTGTGGTCTTGTGACAGTAACAATGATAAGGGTCTCCCTTGTTAAAATATGATTTTGGAATGCCGTGGTATGATGAAATAATTAAATCAGGTTTCCATTTTATTTCATTTATTTTTCTTTCTATACTATTAATTAAGGCCTCTATGTACAGGGGTTCACTTTCATAATGAGGAATAATTTGAAGGCTTGGTTGCCACCTCATTTTCATTAAAGATCTATAGACTTCATCACAAACTGTAGCTGTAGTTGCTGCTGCATACTGTGGATATAAAGGTAGAACAATAATATTTTCACAACCGTTTTCTTTAAGATTATTTAATTTAAACTTTATGCTTGGATTTCCGTATCTCATGGCAAAATCTACAATAATTTTTTCGTTTCCAATTTTATCGTGTAATTTATTTGACTGATTTCTAGTATAATATAGAAGTGGTGACTCATTGTCTTTCGCTCTCCATATTTTTTTATAAGCATGAGCAGTTTTAGATGGTCTGAAAGTTAAAATGAATAAATTTAATATAATTTGCCACACTACTGGGTTTATTTCTATGACGCGACGATCAGACAAAAATTCTTTCAAATATCTTCTTATGTCAAACCAACTGGTTGAGTCTGGTGTTCCTAGATTTACAATTAGAACTCCCGTCTTTCCAAATTTTACTTCTGGGTGATCCTTTTCCATTAAAAATTCCTATAAAATTTTATTAACTTATGTACTTTACCAGGATCTGTTTTAGGAAGTAAACCATGACCTAAATTGAAAACATAAGGAATTCCTTTAAAAGCCTTTAAATATCTAGTAGCTCTTTTAAAAATTTCTTTATCAGATTTTAGTAATATCTTTGGATCCAGCCCGCCTTGAATGACTACGTTTTTAAGATTTTTATAGGCCCATTCAGGTTTAATTTGATAATCTAAGCTAATACCATGAGGCCTAACATAGTTATTAAATTGTAAGTATTTTTTTTTAATTCCTTTAGGAAAACAGATAATAGGTATGTTTTTACTTTTACAAAAATCTACAATTTTTTTATTAGGTTTAAAGCAAAAATCTTTGACTTTGTTTTTTGGTATTAAACCAGCCCATGAATCGAATATTTGTACAACGTCAGCGCCAGCGCGTACTTGATTTTTAATATGAAGACATAAAAATTGATTTAACTTATTAAATATTTTTTTTATTTCTTTTTCTCTACCTTTAATCTTCTTGAGATCAATATTATTTGTATTAATTTTTAGACCAAATAAGTAAATTAACAAAGTCCAAGGAGCACCTACAAAACAAATTAATGATTTTTCTTTTTCTAATCTTTTTTTTGTTGTCTTAATAGCAGAATAAACTGGTCTTAGTTTTTTGTTAAAATCTTTCTTCTTAAAATTTAAAAAATTTTTAAGGTTGAAGTTTCTAATAACTGGTCCTTTATCTTCAATAAATTTTATATCTTGACCTAAACCGTATGGAACCATTAATATATCAGAAAATATTATCGCGGAGTCTAAATTAAATCTTCTGATCGGTTGGAGAGTAATTTCTGAACTTAATTTACTATTCAAACAAAGTTTTATAAAATCTTTATTTTTTGATCTTATTTTTTTAAATTCTGGTAAATATCTACCTGCTTGTCTCATAAACCAAACAGATTTACAATTCTTTTTCTTAAGTAAAATTTTTTTTAACTCACCCATAATAATAAAAATTAGTTTTAAAATAATGTGATAGTTCTAGGTTATGTTTAATGCTCTTATAACTTTTTATACATATCTTATACATAAATTATTTGATAACTTTTTATCAATTGTCGCGGTTTTGCTGAATTCTCTATACTTATAAACACTAGTAAAACATCATTAATAAGATCTAATAAAATGTTTAAATAGTGTTAATTAATGTTGATGTTTTAGATAAACTTTTTGAAAAAAGTGGAAAAACATTATTTATTATTTATTTATTAACATACATATGAACGAAAAATACAATGTATATCTTGTGTCCGATTCTACAGGTGAAACCCTAGATAGAATTTTTTTATCTCTAAAGTCTCAATTCGCTAATTTTGAATATAATAAAAAAGAATTTGCTTTTATAAGGACAGAGCATCAAATTGATAAAATCATTAAAGAGTGTTTAAAAATTGAGAATCCATTAATACTTTACACTATTGTTGAAACAAAATTAGCCAAATACATCTCAAATCAAAGTGAAAAAAATAGTATCCCGTGTTTTGGTATATTAGGTAACTTAATACTAAATTTTTCTAAATTGTTAAATCAAAGAGCAATTCACAAACCAAGCGCACAACATGTGTTAGATGAAGATTATTATAAAAGGATTGAAGCAATACAGTTTACTATGGCGCATGACGATGGAAAAAAAATCGATGATATAAGTAATGCCGACGTAATTTTATTAGGAGTTAGCAGAACAAGTAAAACACCTACATCAATTTATCTCGCTAACAGGGGTTACAAGACCATTAATATACCTTTAGTTTTAAATCAAAGTATTCCTGAAGATTTGGAAAAAAATGCAAAAAGTTGCGTTATCGGATTAATAGCAGATCCTGATAGACTTGCAGATATAAGGAGAAATAGGGTAGCAATTATGAGAGACACCAATTTAAAAGATTATACTAATATTGATTTTATAAAGAAAGAAGTAGATGATTCAAAAAACCTTTTTAAAAAAAATAATTGGCCAATCATAGATGTTACTAGAAAATCTGTTGAAGAGACGGCGGCTTCAATTTTAAAAATAATAGAAATTAAGAAAAGTAAATGAAAATAATTTTAGCCTCGAAAAGCGAAGTAAGAAAAAAAATTTTAGACAATCATAACATCGAATGTGATGTAATCCCGTCAAACGTTGACGAGGACGAAGTAAAAATATCGTTAAAAGCCGAGGGAGCTAATCCCTTAATTATTTCTAAAAATTTAGCAGAGATAAAATCAACCAAAGTTAGTAATCAAAACCCCAATAGGCTTGTATTAGGAGCTGATAGTGTTATTTCATTGAACGATACTTTAATTAATAAGCCTAAATCCAGAGATGAAGCTTTAAAAACACTCAAGAAACTTAACAATTCAAAACATTTACTAATTAGTTCAGTTTGTATCTCTGTTAATGGTGCCATGGTTTGGAATTATTCTGATGCCTCAGAGTTAAAGATGAAAAATCTCACAGATAATCAACTTTTAGAGTATTTAGGAAAAATCAAAACAGAAACATTATTAGCATATGGGGTTTATCAAGTTGAAGCCGAAGGCTTACAGTTATTTGATCACATAAAAGGAGACTTAAATTCAATAATGGGTTTGCCAATTAAAGAGATTTTAAACTATATTAAAAATTATAAAAATGACTAAAAAATTTGGAATAATTGGAAATCCAATAGAGCACTCTTTATCACCTACATTGCATAATTATTGGTTTAAAAAGTATAATGTTGATGCAGAATACTCCTTATTAAATATCCAGGAACAGGATCTTTCAAAAATTGTAAAAGATATTAGAAATAAAAATTTAGATGGAATAAACATCACTTTACCATATAAACAAAAAATTGTTCCTCATTTAGACCTTCTTGTAAATGATGCAAAGGTTACTAGCTCAGTAAATACAATTTTTAAAGACAGTAAAGGAGCTATTGTAGGTGAGAATACAGATGTATTTGGTTTACAGGCAGCGTATTTAAAAGAGGTTGATGTTGTCTCAAAAAAGAGAGCTTTAGTTATAGGTGCAGGTGGTGTTTCACCATCAGTAATATTATCTCTAAAAAAATCAGGAATTACAAATATTTCGATTGTAAACAGAACTATGGATAAGTGTATTTTTTTAAAAAAAAAATTTAATAATTTAAACATTATCGACTGGAATAACATACAGGACGAGATTAAGCATTTTGATATAATTATAAATGCCACTAGCTTAGGGTTAAAAAATGGCCAAGATTTCGGCTTTAAATTTGATAATGTTAAAAATAATTTAATTTATATTGATACAATCTATAACCCTCTTGAAACTAAGACCTTAAAGTATTTAAAGGATAAGAATACTAGAGTTTTTAACGGTCTTGACATGTTCATATATCAAGGTCAGAAAGCTTTCTATTTATGGAATAAAATTAATCCAGAAATTGATCAAAAATTAATTGAACTTTTATTATCAAAGCTTAAGTGATGAAAATTTGTATAACAGGCTCTTTATCCTCAGGCAAGACAACAGCAAGCAAAATATTATCAAATAAGAGGGGGCCACTATTTAGTGCAGATAGTGTTGTAAAGAGTTTCTATAAAAAAATAAAATTTAAGAAAATTATTTCATTAAAATTTAAAATTAAGAATGTTTCAAATATTAAAAATACTTTAAAAAAAAGAATATTAAAAGACAATTCCAAGATAAAAGTTTTAGAAAAAATCATTCATCCATTTGTTAGAAAAGAAATGTATAAATTTATGAAAAAAAACAAAAACAAAAAATTCACTTTTTTTGAGATTCCATTGTTAGTAGAAAGTAAATTAATGAAAAATTTTGATGTTATTTTTTTTATAAAAGCTAAAAAAAATCTTAGATTGAAACGATTTTTGTCAAAAGGCGGAAATAGAAAATTATTTAAGATTCTTAACAATCAACAATTAAGTGATTCGAATAAAGTAAAATTTTGTGACCATATAATTGTTAATGAAAAAAATTTAAATATTCTAAAAAGTAAATTATTAGATATATTCAAGAAATATGAGTGAAGTTTTTTTAGATACAGAAACAACCGGTTTATCTTTCAAGGATGGTCATAAAATAGTTGAAATCGCATGTATTGAAACGAAAGATCTGATCGCAACAGGAAAAGTTTTTCATAAATTAATTAATCCTCAAAGAGAAGTTTCTAAAGAAGCCTTTAAAGTGCACGGATTTTCAAGTGAGTTTTTAAGTGATAAAGATGTATTTAGTAACATAGCTGATGAATTTCTTAATTTTATTAAAGGAAAAAAGATAATTATCCATAATGCACCTTTTGATCTTAGTTTTATAAATGGTCAGTTAAATGAGTTCAAGAAGGATCCAATTAATCAGAAACTTGTAATTGACTCCTTAGAGTTGGCTAGAAATAAATATCCTGGTTCATCCAATTCGTTGGACTCATTGTGTAGAAGGTTTAATATTGATCTATCAAAAAGAGATAAACATAATGCTCTTTTAGATTGCGAACTCTTAAGAGAAGTTTATATAAATCTTTTAGGCGTTAGGGAGCCAAAATTTAATCTTTCTCAAGGAAATGTTTCTTATAACAAAAATCAAATTAAATCTTATAATAAAACTGTGATTAATATTTCGGATGAAGAAATATTGAGACACAAAGAGTTTTTAAAAAAAGATTTAAAGAAAAACTTTTATTGATTTTTTTTTAAATAATAAAGCTTTTCAAAATCTACAGTTTCATTTATTTTTATATCTTTAAAGCCAGAAGACTCAAACAAACTTACAAATATATTTCTTATTTCTTTATATATCTGAGATGGTACATCAATCAAAATAATTTTTTCTAACTCATTCTTATCTATTTTTTCATTTAATATTTCAATTACTGTGGAGAACATTATCTTTGTGTTAATTTTTTCAAAATCATCTTTAATTGGTTTTAAATTTAATGAAGTTATTACTTCAATTATATTTTTTTCTACTTTGTTACTTTCTATGTCAAGATTAATCTTGTAATTTGAGATATTTTTTGAAATTAGAAAAAAGACTTTTGGGTTTGGTATATTAAAATCCAGATTCTTAATATATTTTCCGATAATTTTATAATTCATCTTTATCCTTATTAATTATTTCTCCATCGATAATTTTATTTTGTTGTTTAGATTTATAATTGTGAATATTCTTCCCAAAAAGCATTTTAAACAAAATTTTCCTACTAAACGGTATTAAGATCAGAAAACCGATAGTATCGGTTAAAAATCCAGGGATGATCAACAATACTGCTGCGAAAGCTATCGATGCTCCTGAGACTATCTCTATAATAGGTATTTTGTTTTGGTATAAATTTATTATTCCCGACCTTAAAGTTTTAACACCTTGGATCCTGGCATAAAAAACCCCAACTATTGCTGTTATAAAAATTAGAGCTATTGTATTGAAGGCTCCGATCTCCCCTCCAATTTTTATCAATAAAAATATCTCTAAAACAGGTAAAAGTATAAAAATCAGGAAAAATGTGTTCATTTGTCTGATACAAAATTATATTATTCATGTATATTTATCAAACGATGAGTAACAGTTTTGGCTATTTAGATATAATTTTATTAGGAATGATCGCAGGTTTTATAATTCTACGATTAAGAAGTATATTGGGCAGAAAAACAGGACACGAGACTAAAGTTTATCCTAATTTCGCTAAGAAGAAATTTAACATGCCTAAAAAAGATCTGGAAGTGGTCGAGCAAAATTTAGATGTGTTAGAAGGTAAAGAAAAGAAAGAATTTTTAAGAGGAGCTGAGATCGCATACGAAAGTATCTTAACCTCATTTGCTAACGGTGATCTTATTAAATTAAAAGCACTACTTTCACCGAACATGTTTTCTAATTTTTCCGATGCAATAAAATCTAGAAACAAAGATAAGATTAAATCTGAATTTACATTTATCGGAGTAAAAGAGTCATCTGTGGAAAAATATGAGAAAATTAAAGATAATTTATTTGCAACAGTTAAGTTTGTTGCTGAAGTGATCTCTATCAAAAAAGATAAAGATAATAAGATTATTGAGGGAAATCCGGACAAAATTAAATTTGTAACTGATAGTTGGAAATTTACAAAAAATATTAACAACAAGAGCCCGAACTGGTATTTATCTGAAATTATCAGCCAGTGATAAAAAAAAAGGATCTTTCCGAAGAGGATAAAAAAACTTGGGAAGATTATATTAAAGATCCATCAGATATTTACGACAAAGATATAAATAATCAAAAGACAGTCGGAAAAGAAAGATTTAGATTTGATCTTCACGGCTTCACACTAGATGATGCAAACAAAAAGGTGAAAGAAATTTTATTCTTTTGTGCCAAGAATAGGTATAAAGAACTATTATTGATTACAGGTAAAGGATTACATTCTGCAAGTGATAAAGATATTTATATTTCAAAAGACTTTGGAAAATTAAAATTTTCTGTTCCGGAATTTATTAAATCTGATCCTGAGATAAATAAATTAATTGTTTCAATAAATGAAGCTGAAGTAAAAGATGGTGGAGAAGGTGCAATTTTAATAAAGCTGAGGAATTTATAATATAAACTTTGATAGGTCTGTATCCCTAATTAAATTACCTAAATTATCTTGAACAAATTTTTTGTCTACTGTGATTGTTTCTCCAGCTTTATCTGTAGCGTTGAAGCTAATATCGTCTAATACTTTTTCAATAATAGTATGCAGTCTTCTTGCTCCAATATTTTCAACTGAAGAATTAACTTCTGCAGATATTTTTGCAAGCATGTTAATACCATCTTCTGAAAACTCAAGATTAACGTCCTCAGTTTTTAAAAGTGCTTTATATTGTTTAATTAAACTGTTATCTGGTTCTTTGAGTATTCTTTTAAAATCATCTTCATTTAGTGCATTTAACTCCACTCTAATTGGCAATCTTCCTTGTAACTCCGGTAATAGATCTGAAGGTTTTGCTAATTGGAAAGCTCCAGATGCGATAAATAAAATATGATCGGTTTTTATTGGGCCGTGCTTGGTGCTTACTGTTGTTCCTTCAATTAGTGGTAATAAGTCCCTTTGAACTCCTTCTCTAGAGACATCTCCGCCTACTCTGTCGCTTCTTGCAGAAACCTTATCTATTTCATCTAGAAAAACTATTCCATTTTCTTCTGTAGCTTTTTTAGCCTCTTTAATAATTTTATCTTCTTCGATCATTTTATCAGATTCTTGTGCTACTAAAATTCCGTGGGATTCTTTAACTGACATTTTTTTCTTTTTACCTTTTTTTCCTCCCATAGATTTACCCAAGATATCTCCAAGATTAACCATTCCAACATTTCCACCTGGCATGCCAGGTATTTCGAAGCTTTGTACTCCAGATGATGAGTCTTGAACTTCTATTTCAATTTCATTATTATCAAGATCACCGTTCCTCAGTCTTTTTCTAAAACTTTCTCTTGTAGCCACACTTGCTTTATTACCGACTAATGCGTCTAAAACTTTTTCCTCTGCCTTTAATTCTGCTTTGGCTTTTACTTCTTTCCTTTTTCTTTCTCTCTCCATAGCAATAGCTATTTCAACCAAATCTCTTACAATCTGTTCTACATCTCTTCCAACGTATCCGACCTCAGTAAATCTTGTTGCTTCAACTTTTATGAATGGAGCTTCAGCTAATTTTGAGAGTCTTCTTGAAATTTCTGTTTTACCGACACCTGTTGGTCCAATCATTAATATATTTTTAGGCAGAACCTCATCTCTCATTTCATCGGTGAGAGCTTGTCTTCTCCATCTATTTCTAAGAGCAACAGCGACCGCTTTTTTTGCATCTTTTTGTCCTATTACATATCTATCTAATTCAGAAACTATTTCTCTCGGCGAAAGAGCGCTTACTTTTGAGCTATCGTTTTTAGATCCTTTAACCAACTTCAAGTTTGTTTCTTTTTTTGATTTAGACATTTAAATTTTCTCCATCGTTACATTATTGTTTGTAAATACGCAGATGTCTGATGCAACCTTTAAAGCTTTTTTTGCTATTTCCTCTGCTTTCATATCAGTTTCGATTAATACTTTTGCAGCCGCAAGAGCATAATTTCCACCAGATCCTATTCCAATTATTCCATCTTCTGGTTCCAACACATCACCAGTACCAGAAATAATAAAACTGTGTTCTTTATCTGCCACTGCCATAAGCGCTTCTAATCTCCTTAAAAATTTATCACTTCTCCAATCTTTAGCTAATTCAACAGCTGCTCTCTGCAAATTTCCGGCATGCTTTTCTAATTTTGCTTCGAGTCTTTCAAATAAAGTTAGAGCGTCAGCAGTTGAGCCAGCAAATCCTGCGATTACTCCTCTACTTTCAATTTTTCTAACCTTCTTGGCCTTGCTTTTTAAAACTGTATTACCAAGACTGACTTGACCGTCACCTGCTACAATGGTTTCCCCGTCCTTTCTAAGAAGGACGATTGTAGTACCGTGCCATTTTTCAGCTGTATTCATAGAGTTATATGTGGAGATTATTTTGAGATCTTCAATAGTGATTTATTGATAAAATGACCATTTAAATATATATCAAAGGTAAATCAGGCGTAGTATATGAGTAGAAAAGCAAAAATTACTAGAAAAACAAAGGAGACCAGTATTTCTGTCGCGGTTAATCTAGACGGAAAAGGAAAGTATAAAATAAAAACTGGAATAGGTTTCTTAGACCACATGTTAGAGCAACTATCAAAGCACTCACTTATAGACTTAGATGTTAAAGCAAAAGGTGACACGCACATAGATTTACATCACACTACTGAAGATACAGGTATAGCAATTGGTGAAGCTATTAAAAAAGCAGCAGGAAATCGAAAAGGAATTACACGATATGCATCAACAATGATTCCTATGGATGAAACTCTGAGCCGGGTTTCAATAGATGTATCGAATAGACCTTATTTAATCTGGAAGGTAAATCTACCGGTTGAGAAACTTGGTGAGATGGACACAGAATTATTTAAAGAGTGGTTCCAAGCATTTTCACAATCAGCTGGAGTTACTTTACACATAGAAAATATTTACGGTGAAAATAGTCACCACAAGATTGAGTCGTGCTACAAAGGTTTAGCTAGATCATTAAAAGATGCTTTAGCGATTGATAAAAGAATTAAAAACTCAATACCTTCGACAAAAGGCTCTATTTAAAATTGATGAACGTCACAATTGTTGACTACCAATCGGGCAATATTAGCTCTGTTATAAATTCTTTTACAGAGGTAGCTAAAGGTAAAGCTAATCTAGAGGTAACTTCAGACATCAAGAAAATTAAGTTTAGTGACAAGATTATTTTACCAGGGCAAGGTTCATTTAAAAGCTGTGTTGACTCTCTTAATCAAATTAAGGGATTAGTTGATACACTTCAAGAATTTGCAATGACAAATAAGAAACCTTTATTAGGAATTTGTGTAGGCTTACAAATGTTTGCTGATATTGGATATGAAGAAGCAGAAACAAAGGGATTAGGTTGGATTTCTGGTAAAGTTTCTAAAATCGATAATCAAAAAGGAAAATTTAAGCTTCCACATATTGGTTGGAACGAAATTGAAATTCAAAAAGAAAGTAAAATATTTAAAGATATAAAAAATAAATCTCACATGTATTTCGTACATAGTTATGAATTTATTCCTGAGGATAAATCAGTCATTTCAGCGATCACAACTTACTCATCAAAAATTGTCTGTTCCGTCGAAAGAGATAATTTATTTGGAACACAGTTTCACCCTGAGAAGAGTGATAAAATCGGATTAAAAGTAATTGAAAACTTTTTAAAATTATAATGAAAATATTTCCTGCAATAGATATAAAAGATAAGAAATGTGTGAGATTAATCAAAGGTGACTTCAAAAATAAAACTGAATACGAAACTTCACCTATTGAGCAAGCAGCAAAATTTAAAGATCATGGGTTTAAAAACTTACACATTGTTGATCTAGACGGAGCTTTAACAGGTAAAACAGTCAATTTGGATATTATAAAAGAAATAGTAAGTAAATACGATTTGAAGATTGAAATAGGAGGTGGTGTTAGATCTCTCGATAGCATTAAACAATATGTTGATACTGGTGTTGAGAAAGTAATTTTAGGAAGTGGTGCTATTAAAAATAAAGAATTTTTGAAAGAGTCTTGCGTAAAATTTAAAGGTCAAATTGCTCTGGGACTAGATGCAAAAGATGGAAATCTTTCAGTATCTGGCTGGAAAGAAAATCTAGAAGTTAAAACCACAGATTTTTTAAAACAAGTAAATGATTTTGGTGTTAGTAGAATTATTTTTACAGACATTAACAGAGATGGAATGAAAACCGGTCCCAACTTAGATGAGAGTGTGAAAATTGCAGGGCTTTCTAATTGCCCTGTTGTTATTTCAGGAGGTGTTTCTTCAATAAATGACATTAAGAAGGCTAAAGAATTTAATAATAAAAAAATTGAAGGTATTATTGTTGGTAAAGCTATTTACGATGGTGATATTAAACTTGATGAGTTAGCAAAGGAGATTAATGCTTAAAAATAGAATTATACCTTGTCTTGATGTTAAAGATGGAAGAGTTGTTAAAGGTATAAACTTTGTTGAATTAAAAGATGCAGGAGATCCAGTAGAGCAAGCTAAAATTTATAGTGACGGTGGCGCTGATGAGATTTGTTTTCTAGATATTACCGCTTCAAATGAAAATAGAGAAACGATTATTGATATTGTTAGAAAAACTGCTAAAGAATGTTTCGTTCCTTTAACTGTTGGAGGTGGAGTTAGAACTATTCAAAATATCACCGATTTACTGTTAGCTGGTGCAGATAAAGTTTCTATTAATACTGCCGCTGTAAAGAATGTCGACTTTGTTAAGGAAGCTTCAAAAAAATTTGGATCTCAATGTATTGTTGTTGCGATCGATGCAAAAAAAGTTTCAGATAATAAATGGGAAGTATTTACACACGGTGGAAGAAATAAAACTGGAATCGATGCAGTGGAGTTTGCTCAAAAAGTAGAAGAAAATGGAGCTGGAGAAATTTTATTAACGTCAATGGATAAAGATGGAACTAAATCTGGTTACGACGTTGATTTATTAAAAACAATTACGAATAACACCAATATTCCTGTAATAGCTTCTGGTGGAGTTGGAACTCTAGATCACTTATACGATGGCATTGTTAAAGGCGGTGCAAGCGCAGTTTTAGCGGCTTCTATTTTTCATTATGGTGAATATAAAATTAAAGATGCTAAAGAATATTTGAATTCTAAAAATGTTTCAGTAAGGTTATAAAATGTTTGAAAACTTAGAAGAATTAATCAAAACAATCAGAGAGAGAAAAAATTCTACTCCAGATAAGTCTTATACAAATAAACTTTTGAATGATGAAAATTTAAGTGTTTCAAAAGTAAAAGAGGAAATAGGTGAATTAATAGATTCTGTGGAAAAAAATTCAAATAAGATACACGAAGCTGCCGATGTGATTTATCATTTGATGGTTTACTTAGAGGCTAATAATATAAAAATCGAAGATGTGATGAGCGAACTTAAGAAAAGACAGAAATGAGTTACGATAAAAATAATATTTTTGCTAAAATTCTAAGAGGTGAAATCCCGTGTAAAAAAGTTTATGAAAATGAACATGTATTAGCTTTTCATGATATTAATCCTCAAAAGAAAATTCATGTTTTAGTTATTCCTAAAGGCAAATATGTAGATTTAAATGATTTTAACAGCAAAGCTTCAGATAAAGAGATTGTAGAGTTAAACAAAGCTTTGACGCATGTTGCAAAATTAATGGGCGCAAAAGATAAAGGATATCGAGCCTTAACTAATATTGGAAGTGATGGCGGTCAGGAAGTTCCTCATTTACACTTTCATATATTTGCAGGTGAAAAAATTGGAAAGATGGTTAGCTAATGGCATCAAGAGTAAAAAGATATTTTTTAGAAATAAAAGATTTTTCAAAAACAGTAGATTTAAATCTTCCAGAAAACTTTAAAATTATTTTGGACGATAAAGATAATTTTCATTTAAATAAATTTTTTTATAAACAAATAGGTGTAGATCATTACTGGAGAGATAGACTAATTTGGTCTGATAGTGAGTGGGTAACATATGTCACAAATAAAAATTTAGAGACACATGTTCTTAAACAAGGTGAAGATCTAGTTGGGTATTATGAGCAAGAATATCATCCCGGATCAAATGAAGTAGAACTCATCAATCTCGGAGTACTAAAAGAATTTAGAGGTTTGAAACTTGGCTCAATTCTTGTAAATCATGCTATTGCAAGTGCATCAAGAAAAAATCCTGGAAGAATGTGGGTTCATACTTGTAGTTTAGACCATAAGCACGCATTACAAAATTATAAATCAAAAGGTTTTGAAATCTTTAAAGAGGAAGAAATTGATTTTGTAGCTTAGTTAATTTCAGGCACTTTAAAGGTACCTTTTTTAAAAACGTCATTTATAGCAACAATTTTAATGGAGAAATTAATATAATTATTATATTGATCTATAATCTCCCATCCTTTCAAGTTTAAATTCTTTTTGTCAAAAAAAACCGTAATATCGTTATCTCCAAAATAAACAAGCTTAATTAATTGGTCAGTTGACTCTAATTCCCCTGATTTCACAATTTCTAAAAGTTTATTTTTATATAAAATATTTAAGAATGGAGATTTTGAAATAGGATAATGATAAGTTTTATCATACCTTTTCTGTGTTATTGCTAGTCTCTTATTATTAATAATTAATTCTTTTTTTTTGTCGTCAAAGTAATTACATTTTAATTTTCCCGGAAACTCTAAAAGACAACTACCTTTTTCTGTTTTTTCATTAATTAATTGATCAAATGTAAATTCTAATGAATTCAGGCTATTTAATTGAACAATTATTTGATCTTTTTCACTAGCTAGTAAACTCGCTGTTATTAAAAGAAAAAACGAGATTAAGAATGTTTTTTTAAAGAACTTCACGTTTACCAACATGATTTGCTTTACTAACAATACCTTTTTCTTCCATCATATCAATAATTCTAGCAGCTCTATTGTATCCTATCTGTAATTTTCTCTGTAAGAAGCTTGTAGAGGCCTTTCCTTCCGCTTTTATGATTTCTACAGCTTGATTAAATAATTCATCCTCGCCACCTTCATTTCCAGGTGTTAATGAGCTTTCAGTTGTTTCTTGAGAAGTAATTTCTTCCATATAATCTGGCTCCCCCTGTGCCCTTAACGAATTTGTAATTTTCTCAATTTCTTGTTCAGAGACGTAAGGGCCATGAATTCTAACTATTCTGTTTGCTGATGACATGAATAACATGTCTCCTTTTCCAAGTAATTGTTCAGCGCCTTGCTCTCCCAGAATAGTTCGACTGTCAATTTTAGAACTAACTTGAAAAGATATTCTTGTTGGAAAGTTCGCTTTTATTGTACCTGTTATTACATCAACACTAGGTCTTTGCGTAGCCATGATGATATGAATACCTGCTGCCCTCGCCATTTGAGATAATTTTTGAATATAGTTTTCTATTTCTTTTCCAGCTACAAGCATTAAGTCTGACATCTCATCAACTACTACAACGATGTAAGGCATTTTAAGTTTGTGTTTAGCATTATAGCCATCTATGTTTCTTACTCCTACCTTGCTCATCAATTTATATCTGCTGTTCATTTCTTTGACTGTCCACGATAAAGCTGATGTAGCTTTCTTAGCATCAGTAATAACTGGAGTTAATAAATGAGGTATTCCCTCGTAAGTAGATAGCTCTAACATTTTTGGATCAATTAAAATAAATTTACAAAGATCTGGGCTTAGTTTGTAAAGCAGAGAAACAATTATTGTGTTAATACAAACAGACTTTCCTGAACCTGTTGTGCCCGCAATTAAAAGATGAGGCATTGAGGTTAAATCGCCAACAATTGGCATTCCAGAAATACTTTTACCTAATGCTATCGGAAGTTTCACGTCTTTTTTTTGAAATTTATCATAAGAAATTATTTCTCTTAGTGATACGCTTTCTCTTTCCTCGTTTGGAATTTCGATTCCAACAGTGTTTTTTCCTGGAATGACAGAGACTCTTGTAGAAGTTGAACTTGTATTTCTTGCTAAATCCTCTGATAAATTAATAATTTTTGAAACTTTTACACCGGGTGCTGGCTCAAATTCATAAAGGCTTACTACAGGACCATTATTAATTGTTTTAATTTTTCCATCTATACCAAAATCTAATAATATTTTTTCCATAAAGTCAGTATCTGGACGATTTTTATTTCCATCAGAACTTAGTTTAGATAAATTTTTTTCTAAATAATTTATATCTGGTAATTTATATTTATTTTTCATAGTAACTTGCTCTGTTTTAGAACTTGTGTCAGTGTCAAACGAAAAAGATTGCTGTGGTTTTTCTAAAGTCTGTGGCTGATCTTCAATATTAATTTTACTAAAATCTGGCTCAATATTTTCTGCAGACTTTCTCTTAAAAAGAGATAAAATTACCGAGAACATTTTTTTATAATTTATATCAGCTGAAAATGAAAAAAATATTATAGTTAATAAAAGTAGTCCATAAATTGAATATGTATTATCAATCCATGGAGCCCAAGTATTAATAAAGTTATATGTTATTTTTCCTACAAAACCAGAATTACCGTTATCAATTAACCAAAAAGAATTATCGAATGTTAAATAAATAAAAACTGTGCCCACAGTCAAATAAGCCATGACCAAAAACAATTTTAAAATTATTTGTTTTAACTCTTTTTTTATTATCAAATCTAATCCCCAGAATAAAAAGTTAAGCAATAATAAAAAAGAGGCTAAACCAAAACTTTGTAATAAAAAATCTGCAATGCTGCTTCCATAAATCCCAAAAAAATTCTGGATCTCGAAGCTCTTATCTCCATAAACAAATGAAGGATCTTCAGGAGAATATGTTGTAAAAGCAATAGCAAGTGCGACACTTGATATAACTAAGATTAAACCTAGCAATTCAAAGGTTCGTTTTTTCAAAAAATTTGTTACACTATCAAAAAAGTTTGTATTCATTACGAATCGATTACGTACTTTTTACCATTTTTATGAAAGTGTTAAAAATTGTTATATGATTAAACAAAGAATATGCATTGTCGGAAACGGCCTTTCAGGCTTAATGACAGCTGTAGTTTTAGCTAAAGTGCCTGGTATAGAGGTAAATTTAATAGCTAAAAAAGGTACAAAAAACGTTGATAAAAGGACTACTGCTATTTCAGATACAAATTATAAGTTCATTAGTCAAAATATTATAAGTTTAGGAGAAAATTTGTTCTGGCCTTCAAAAAAAATTGAGCTTTATTACGAAACTTCTAAAGAAAATATAAATTTTTTAAATCTCAACGAGGCAAACTCTAATCTTATGTATGTTTTTGAAAATGACAAAGTTAAAGATTTATTATTGAAAGAAATTTCAAAAAATAAAATTAAGTTGATAAGAAAGGATGTAAAAAAATTATCTGAGTTAAAAAATTATGATTTAATTATTCTCTGTATAGGTGGACAATCTAAAATTTACAACAACATAACAAAAATTAGATCTATTAAGAAAGATTATAAAGAAGTAGCTATAACTGGTTACGTAAGGCACAATTACAAAACTCTAAACACAAGCCAGTTCTTTTTAAAAGAAGGGCCATTCGCTATACTCCCCTTTTCAAAAAATTATTTCTCTTTTGTTTGGAGTGTAAAAAAATACTTTTTTGAAAATAATTCAAAAAAAATTACATATTTAATAAAAAAAAAAATATTAGAAATGTTGAAGAATAAACAAGATATTACTATTAGTAATATTCAGTCGTATCCTATTTCTCTTAGTTTAAGGCGACAGTATCATCAAAAAAATATATTAATTCTTGGTGAGGGTTTGCACACTATTCATCCTGTAGCTGGTCAAGGTTTTAATCTAGTTCTAAGGGATATAAAAAAACTAAAAGAAATTATTAAATATTATGTGAGTTTAGGTATTTCTATAAAAAATAGCTATGCATTAAATGATTTTTATAATAGTAGAAAACCCGAAAATACTATTATGAGCTTAGGAGTTGATGCTACTCACAGTTTTTTTAAGCAAAATAAATACTTAGATCCATTCAAAGAAATAATTGTAAAAAATATTAAGAACAACGGGACATTAAAAAAATTCAGCAAAATAATTTCTAATCGAGGTTTATCATTCTAACTCAATGAACATTTATGCTTTATCTTCGGGTAGAGGACCCTCCGGAATAGCTATCGTTAGAATATCAGGTAGTGAAACTCTAAAGATTTGTCAAAATTTGACTAAGTCCAAAGATATTAAGTCTAATGAAGTAAACTTTTGTAAGTTTTATGACCCTAAAAATGATAATGTAATAGACCCAGAGGCTCTATTGTTGTGGTTTCCCGGGCCAAATAGCTATACTGGAGAGGATTTAGCAGAACTACAAATCCATGGAAGTAACGCAGTTATAAACGCTTTATTGAAAGTATTATCCGAGCAAAAAAACTGCAGACTAGCTGAACCAGGCGAGTTCACTAAAATTGCTTTTCAAAACGATAAAATCGATTTGTTAAAAGCAGAAAGTATAGGAGATCTTATCCATGCTGAAACAGAGCTACAAAGACAGCAAGCAATAAAATTAGTTCAGGGAAACGTATCAAATTATTATAATGACTTGAGGGAAAAAATAATTAAATCTCTAGCTTTTATAGAAGCTAAAATTGATTTTACAGAGGAAGATCTTCCAGAAAAAGTACTAAAAGATGCCCACAAATCAATCAAAGAAATTCACTCAGAAATTACTAAAATTATTGAGGACAATAAAGTCGGAGAAAAAATTAGAGATGGTTTTAGGGTTTCGATTATAGGAGAAGTTAATGCTGGAAAATCATCATTATTAAATCTACTTTCTAAAAGAGAAGTAGCAATCGTTTCAGATGAGGCCGGCACAACTAGAGATGTTATCGAAACCTATTTAAATTTAGATGGATATCCTGTTCTTTTAGCTGACACTGCTGGTATTAGAGATACCAAAAATGAAGTAGAGAAAAAAGGAATTTCATTAGCTCTTGGAAAATTTAAAGAAGCAGATTTAAGTATAATAGTCATCGATAATTCATCAAAAAAAATTAACAAAGAAATACAGAATATGATTAATAAAGATACTATAATTTTTTTAAATAAATCAGATGTTTCAGATAAACAAAATCATAAATTTAACGCCGATACTGTTTTGGCTTCAGTAAAAAATAATAAAAATATCGATAAATTAATAAATTTGATTAAAGCTAAGTTAAGCAATAAATTTACATCCAACAATAGCGCTTTAATTACGAGAGAAAGGCACAGAGTTAAACTCAATAATTGCTTAAAAGAAATTGATAAGTTTCTTAAAAAGGATCAAAACAAAGACCTTGAACTAGCAGCAGAAGATCTAAGAATGGCTACAAGACATCTTGGTAGCATCATCGGTAAGGTAGATGTGGAAGAAATACTTGGATCTATATTCAAAGATTTCTGTATAGGTAAATAAAATACTACTTGTATTCTTAATCTAGACGTTTAAATTCACAACATGACAAAACAAAGCTATGATGTAGTAGTTATAGGTGGAGGACATGCCGGATGTGAGGCAGCAGCAGCTGCCGCTAGAATGGGCGTAAATACTGCCCTTTTTACCCATAAAATCGAGACTATTGGTGAAATGTCGTGTAATCCCGCCATAGGAGGACTTGGAAAAGGGCATCTTGTGAGAGAAATCGATGCTTTGGATGGTGTAATGGGTGTAGTAGCTGATAAATCAGGTATTCAATTTAGATTGTTAAATAGAAGTCGTGGACCAGCAGTGCAAGGACCAAGGACTCAATCAGACAGAGCTCTTTATAAAGAGTACATGCAAAAGATTTTATTAAATTATGAAAATTTAGAGGTCGTAGCAGATCCTGTAGTTAAATTCTTATTTGATAACAACAAAGTTATAGGATTCGTTTGTCAGAGCGGTAAAGAAATAAGAACTAAAGAACTAATACTTACTACTGGAACTTTTTTGAATGGTTTAATACATATAGGTGAAACACAGATACCAGCTGGTCGGTATGATGAAAAACCATCTACTGGTTTAAGTGAACAACTAGCAAAATTTAAAATGCAAATTGGAAGATTAAAAACTGGAACGCCACCTAGACTAGATGGTGATACAATTGATTATGATGACTTAGAAATGCAACCTGCTGATGATGATCATTACTATTTCTCTTTCTTGACGAACAAGATTGATAATAAGCAGATTAAATGTGGGATGACTTACACAAATAATGATGTTCATAAAATTATTAGTGAAAACATTTCAAGAAGCGCCATGTATTCAGGAAACATAAAAGGAATAGGACCTAGGTATTGTCCATCTATAGAAGATAAAATCGTTAAGTTTAAGGAAAAAGAAAAGCATCAAATATTCCTGGAGCCAGAGGGATTAAAGGACAATACTATTTACCCAAATGGTATATCGACCTCTCTCCCAGAGGAGATACAACTTAAAATATTAAGCAAAATCAAGGGTTTAGAGCATGTTAAGATGAAGAGACCTGGATACGCAATTGAGTATGATTACGTGGATCCAAGGGAGTTAAAAGCAACTTTAGAAACCAAAAAAATTAATTCTTTATTTCTTGCTGGGCAAATTAATGGAACTACAGGGTATGAAGAAGCAGCAGCTCAAGGCTTGATAGCAGGGATTAACGCGGCTTTAAAAATTCAAAAACAAGAGGAGTTTATTTTAGATCGATCAACTTCTTATATTGGTGTTATGATTGATGACCTTATCACTAAAGGAGTTACAGAACCTTATAGAATGTTTACATCTAGAGCCGAATATAGACTAACTTTAAGAGCCGATAATGCCGACCAAAGACTAACTGGTTTTGGAATTAATTTAAACTTAGTTAAGTCTGAAAGAAAAAAAATATTTAATGAAAAGAAAAAAAATATTTCGGCTCTTAATTTAATTTTAAAAAATAATTATCTATCACCTAATCAAGCTAAGAAATATGATATTAAAATTGCTATGGATGGTGTAAAAAGATCTTGCTTAGAGATTATGGGTCAGCGAAAAGTAAATATGGTAAAAATAAGGCAAGCATTTCCTGATATTCCTAGTTTTCCAAGGCATATAGAAATCCAAGTTGTAACAGATGCTCATTATATGGGTTACTTGGGCAGACAAGATCGAGATATAGAATCTTTTAAGAAAGACGAGTCAGTTATCATACCTGAGGGTATAGATTATGAAAAACTGAGCGGCCTATCTAACGAGATTAAGAGTAAGCTGGTTCAGGTTAAGCCTAAAACGCTAGGCCAAGCTATACGTATTGATGGTGTTACGCCTGCAGCTATAATTATTCTTCTTTCACACATTAAAAAACTTAGATATAAAGCTACTGCTTAATGCAGCAGCTTGAAGTTATAAATATTCTTAAAAAAGATCTTAATTTTACCGATCAATCTATTCTAAAACTGAAAAAATTTACAAATCTAGTTTTAAAAGAAAATAAAAAATATAATTTGATCTCAAAAAGCACAGAAAATCAAATTTGGGCAAGACACATTCTTGATTCCGCTCAATTGGTTAAATTTATAGATTTTAGCAGCAATTCATTAGCTGATCTAGGTAGTGGTGCTGGATTTCCAGGCATAGTATTAGAAATATTCAATAAAAATAAGGGTTTTCACGTGAAATTATACGAAAAATCACCTGTTAAGAGACGATTTTTAATGAAAGCGATTAAGGAATTGGGACTAAATGCTGAAGTTCTAGGAGATATTCGAGACGAAAAGTTAGATACAGACATTATCGTTTGCAGAGCATTTAAAAAATTAGACTATGTAATACAAGTTTCACGTGAAATTGCTAAAAAGCCACATAAATTGATCATTTTAAAGGGTCAAAATGCACAGGAAGAGATAAATAAATCTTTTAAAAATAAAAAATACCCTTATAAATTAGAAAAAAGTATAACAAATATTGATTCTAAAATAATTTTGATGAACATAAGTTAAAAATGGGAAAGTTGACTACATTAGCGGTTATAAATCAGAAAGGCGGAGTGGGCAAGACAACTACAGTTATTAATTTAGCAGCGTCACTGTCCATTTTGGGTCAAAATAATTTAGTTATAGATTTAGATCCACAAGGAAATGCAACAACAGGTCTGGGCAAAAGCAACAGCGACGAGTTGAAAAATATATATAACCTTTTAATAAAAAAAATTAATATCAATGACACAATACTAAAAACTGAAATTCAAAATTTAGATTTAATAAGTTCTCACGTTAATTTATCTGGTCTTGAAGTAGAAACTGCAAATGACTCGAATAGAGCATTTGTATTAAAAGAAATTCTTAACGCTGAAAAAAATGGACTTTTAAAAAAATACGACAATATATTCATTGATTGTCCTCCTTCTTTAAGTCTTCTAACTATTATGGCTTTAGTAGCTAGTGATGAATTATTAGTACCACTTCAAACAGAATTTTTTGCCTTAGAAGGAATTACGCAACTTGTAAAAACTATAGATAGGATCAAAGAAAATTTGAATCCTGTTTTAAAGATAAGAGGCATATTATTAACTATGTTTGACAAAAGAAATAAATTATCTTCAGAGGTTGATAGAGAAGCACGAAATTATTTTAAAGAAAAAGTTTACCAAACTGTAATTCAAAGAAATGTAAGATTATCCGAAGCTCCCTCACATGGCTTACCATGTGTTATTTATGATAAGAATTGTATTGGTAGTAAATCTTATCTAAAACTTGCAAAAGAATTTATAAAAAACAGCCAAATTGAGAGCGCCGCATGAATTCAGGAAAAAAGAAGGGATTAGGTCGAGGACTTTCAGCTTTATTTGGAGACCAAAAACCTAAAGAGGAAGCTAAAGCTAACAATCAATCAAAAATGATCTCAATTGCTGATTTGAGCAGGAATCCTTATCAACCAAGACAGAATTTTAGTGAGGAAAAGCTACAAGAACTTGCTAATTCTATTAAGAAAAATGGTATTATACAACCAATTGCAGTGAGACCTAGCAAATCATCAAATGACAAATATGAAATAGTAGCTGGAGAAAGAAGATGGTTAGCTGCTCAAAGAGCTGGATTGCATGAAATACCAGTTACAATTTTAAACTTGAGTGATGTTGAATCATTGGAGGTTGCTATAGTTGAAAATATTCAACGTGATGACCTTAACCCTATTGAGGAGGCTAGGGGATATAAAAGATTAAACGATGAGTTTAAATATGATCACGAGAGTATCTCAAAATTAATGTCTAAAAGCAGAAGTCATGTCAGCAACACTCTTAGATTACTAACTCTGCCAGCTGATGTTGTAGCTATGTTAGAAGAGGGAACTTTAACATCTGGTCAAGCGAGACCATTAATTGGATTATCAAATGCATCCTCTATTGCTGAGGAAATTGTATCAAAAAATTATAGTGCGAGAAAAGTTGAGTATCTAACTAGAAACAAGAAAAGTATTAAAGGTGAAAATTTTGTAGATCCGAATGTTATAAAAGTTCAAGGAAAAATAGAGAAAGCTCTTGGTTTAAAAGTAAATATTATTAACAAGAAAAACAATTCAGGAAAAGTTACGATCGTATACAAAGATTTGGACCAATTCGAATTAATTTCAAGTTTGCTTACTAGGAATTAGCACATTTGCATATATCAATTATTAATTTTTTTAACAAAATATTTTTATCTAATACACTATTTGATTTAATTTTTATTTCATAATTATATGTTTCATTTTTGATTTTTTTTAATTTACGATTATCCCATCTTTTTACCTGATTTATAAAATTTTCTTTATCTTTCCAAAATATTGGTGGTTTTAGTAATTCAACTTTTTTTTCAACACTATCTTTTGACTCGATTTTATTAAGTTGGTCAATCTTATTCAAGTTTTGATTAATTATATTCAAATAAAGCACATTCTTTTCTGTTTCAAGTATCGTTTCGCTCAACAGTTTATTAGTTGCTTTTCTGTTTCCTAAAAAAGCAGCATCTTTTAAAGCGTTAAAATCGTTTGAAGTTGTAAGATTTAGTAGATCCTCAATATCTTTGATATTTAATTTTTTTTCTTTAAAAAAAGATCCTATTTTATCAAGTTCATTTAGTAATTTAACTCTATCAAGTTTGCAGTTATCTATTATTAAATTTACAATGTCAGTATTTAGACCCTCGAATCCTTTAAGTTTTTCTCTAATTATGTTTGAAATATTTATACGATTGTCTTGATAGCAAGCTATCGCAGCGAAATTTTTGGATTTTTCAAAGTAATTTCTTAATTTTGATCTTCTATCCAAATTTTCTGCAAATAATATAATTCTTTGATCGGGATCTATATCTTCACAGGTTTGAACAGTCTTAAGGATTTTGTCGGATACTTCATTTAAAAAAATAATTTTTTCTGTACTAAATAAGGATGTATTTGAAATTTCACTTAATAATAAATTTTCGTTTTTAATAACTTCATCCTGATAATAATTTAAGGTTTCGTAGTTACTAAAATCATTTTTTATTTTCTTTTTGAATTCGTTCTTGAGTCCTAAATTTTCTCCATAAAATAAAATATACTTATTTTTAATGATCTTAATATTTTGCTCAGCTAAGTAACTTTTAATAATCATATAATTTAGATATTAATTTTTCAATAATTTCTTCAGCTAGATTGTCAGTTATCAAGCTAATCGCTTTTTTTTCATTGGTTAAAGTTTGTGAATACTGAGACGCTACATTAAAATCTATACTCTCTCTTACTTCAAATACATTTTCTTTATTATTATTCAATTCTTCAAATTTTACATTTACAATTATTTCTATTTGATATTTAGTAATCTCATTTTTGATATTTCTCTCTTTTACATCTTTATTTTTTTTTGTATTTATCTCTAATTTAACATTTTTATTTGCTTCTTCTTGTTTTATAGAAAGCTTATTTTTCAACTTATAGTTAATCCTTTTTTCTCCTATAGATCTAATCTCAACAACATTAAAGTTTATTAAATCTGACTGTTTTACAACTTTGAAACCACAGTTTGATAAAAGGAAAAAAACTGGGACTATTAAAAATTTTAAATATCGATACATCTTTTTATTATTTATTCTTTAATTATGTAATTTATAATCCTATTTTTAACAAAAATTGTTTTAATAATCTTCTTATCTTCTAAATATTTTTTTGTTTTAGAATTATTACTAACAGATTTTAAGATAGCATCTTTATCCAAATCTTTTTTTACATTAATGATATCCCTCGTTCTTCCATTTATTTGAATAGCTAACTTGATATCATCAACCAATAAATTTTTCTCAATCAACGGCCATTTGTTAGGATTTTTGCAATTTAATATTTCCAAACATTCATTTGATAGATGAGGTGTAAATGGCATCAATAACTTCATAACTTTAATTAAATTATCTTTAAATATTTTATTACTTATCTCATTTTCTAAACAGTCTTTTAAAAGATTAAAAAGTTCATAAAAGTGGGCGATTGCAACGTTAAACCTAAATTTTTCAATTGAATTCTCAATTTTAAAAGCAAAACTGTTTATTTGTCTCACAAAATCTTCTTCAATATCAGTGTTAGCGTTTACTGATCTTCTTTTTGTAATTAAAATATTTATATTCCAAATTTTTTGTAAAAATTTATTAGCTGAATTTACGCCAACGTCTGACCATTGAATGTCTTTTTCCGGAGGACTATCTGATAAAATAAACCATCTTACAGAGTCAGCGCCGAATTGTTTAATCATTTTTTCAGGATCGACAGTATTTTTTTTTGACTTCGACATAGACTCAGGTGGGCCGATTGATACTGGGCTTTTATCAATCTTTTTTACAACTTTTTTATTTTCTATCTTTTCGACTTCATCCGGATAAAGCCAATTACCTCCCTGATCTTTATAGGACTCATGGCAAACCATACCTTGTGTAAATAAATTTTTGAATGGCTCACTAAGATTTAGTTTCTTATCAAATTTATTTATTGCTTTTGTAAAAAAACGTGAATATAGCAAATGTAAAATAGCATGCTCAATACCCCCTATATATTGATCAACTGGCATCCAATAATTGATATCTTTTTGATCAAAAGGCGCGCTCAGGTCTTTTGGTGAACAAAATCTTAAAAAGTACCATGAAGAGTCCACAAACGTATCGAGAGTATCTGTTTCTCTAGTAGCTTTTTTACCAGTTGATTTTTGAATAGTGTTTTTCCAACTGGGATGACTCTCGAGTGGGTTACCAGAACTATTTAAATCTATATCGTCTGGTAACTCTATCGGCAATTCACTTTTTTCTACAGGAACTACACTTCCATCTTCTAAATAAATCATTGGGATTGGACAACCCCAGTAACGTTGTCTGGAAATTCCCCAATCTTTTAAACGAAATAAAGTTTTCCTTTTCCCGATTTTTTTATTCTCGATTTTATCGATTATTATTTTTTTGGCTTGTTCTACTTCTAAATTATTTAAAAAATCTGAATTTATAATTTTTCCTGCCCCGGTATAAGCTTCAGTTAATTCATCACTATTTTTACCATCTGATACAACTTTCAAAATTTCAAGATTATATTTTTTTGCAAACTCATAATCTCTTTGATCGTGAGCAGGACATCCAAATATCGCACCTGTTCCATAATCCATGAGCACAAAATTTGCAAAATAAACTGGTAATTTTTTATCTTTTAGGAATGGGTGCTCAACAAATAATTTTGTGTTAAACCCAATTTTTTCAGCGTTAGCCAAGGCTTCCTCAGTAGTTCCTGTGCTGTTACAACTTTCTTTGAATTTAGTGAAATTATTATCTTTTAAAAAATTTTTACTTAATGGATGATCAACCGATAAAGCTAAAAAACTAGCACCAAATAAAGTATCTGGTCTAGTTGTAAAAACATTGATCTTTGATTTATCGTCGATTAATTTGAATTCAAGCTCACAACCAAAAGATTTACCTATCCAATTTTTTTGCATTAATTTAACTTTTTCTGGCCAGCCTTTAAGTTCACTTAAATCATTAAGTAGCTCATTAGAAAATTTTGTTATATTAAAAAACCACTGGGATAACTTTTTTCTTTGAACTAAAGCATTAGATCTCCAACCTCTACCATTAATTACTTGTTCATTAGCAAGCACTGTTTTCTCAACAGGATCCCAATTAACATAAGTTTCTTTTCTGGATACCAAACCATTTTTATAAAAATCAATAAAAAGCGATTGTTGATGTTTGTAATATTCCTTGCTACAAGTCGATATTTCATGTTCCCAATTAATTGATAAACCTAATAATTTTAATTGATTTTTCATTATTTCTATATTTTTATTAGTCCATTCTTTTGGATGAAGATTATTTGTTTTCGAAGCATTTTCAGCTGGTAATCCAAAAGCATCCCAGCCCATAGGATGTAAAACATTAAACCCTTTGAGATATTTGTATCTGGCTATAACATCACCTATTGTGTAATTTCGCACGTGCCCCATATGAATTCGTCCAGATGGGTAAGGAAACATTTCTAAACAATAAAATTTTTTCCCGTCTTTGTTTTCTAATTTGCCTTTCTTAGAAAAAATATCTTGCCATTTTTTTTCGATTACTTGAAAATTTACTCTCTCCATTAGAATTTATTTTTTTTTATTTTTGCCATCTTTTTCCAATAGAGCAGCTTTTCGAAGTATAGTAGAACGTAGTTCAGAAACTATTTTATTGTCTGAAAGTAAGGAAATTCTACAATCAGTTTGTTTAACACATTTTTTTTTATGCACTATAACTTTAAGGCTATCAGTTCGAACTTCATTTGATAAAAATCTTAAAGAAATTTTAATTGACTCATTATTTCCACCGTCTGAATACCAGTCCGAAATAATTATTCCTCCTGAATAATCAACTGTGGTTAGTGGAAGGAAATCTAGAGTTTCGAGTGAAGCTCTCCACATTGGATTTGAAGTGCTAAATTCATAAGTCGTACCTCTTTTAATTGCATTACCTAAAGACACTCCTCTTCCCTCTTTAATATTTTTTCTAGCCCTGTCTTCTGCTTTTGTAGGCGTATCTCTTGATGGAGTATATTTAAAACCTCCGCATGAATTCATGACAAATAATGATAGAATTATAAAAAATACTGTAAATTTGAAATTTTGCATATTAAAGTTCTTAAAATAAACGTTATGGTTTAAAAAAACTACTATTTCTTAAAAAATACACGTGAATTAGGGTTTTTTTAAGTGTTGCTTAAATACAACAAATCAAAGAAAAACCAAGCTTTTGTTAAATAAAAGAGGCAAAAAGGCAATAAAACCTTAAGTTACACACGTTAATTTAATTTAAATTAATAATTTAACATAACATAAAGGAAAAATATGAAAAATATAATGAAATACATGTTAGTTGCACTAACAGCATTTTCTTTTTCAGTAGCAAACGCTGGTGAATTATCAGTAACTGGTTCTGCTAAAGCTTCATACGCAATCACTTCAAGTGATTCTTCTGTTGCTAAAATTGAACAAGGAAAAGGCTTAGGAGTTGCTAACGAATTTACACTTTCTGCATCAGGTGAGTTAGACAACGGTATGTCATGGAGCTATGCTCAAGACATCGATGACGCAACTGTGCAGGATGATGGTAAACTAACCTTAACAGGTGGTTTCGGTACCGTAGGTATTTTTGTTTCTGAAGGTGGATTAGAGTCAGTTAACGCTGCTTCACAATCAGTAATATCAAGACCATCAGACACATCATACAAAGAAAAAATGTTTGATAACTTTAACCTAAGTGGAATGAATACAATTCAATACCACACTCCAGCAGACTTATTACCATTTGGTATTACGGCTAAGGTAGCATACGCTCCTTCGTCTTCATCTGCTGCAGCTAAAAACAACAGCTACAAAGCTGGTGGTAAAGCTAACGTAGGAGGCTTTACAGCTGCAACAACTGCAACTGCAACAGCTGACAACGTGTTCGGACAAACAGCTGCAATGGGACAATCAGCAACTCACTACAGAGTTGATGCATCTCCAATTGATGGCTTAAAAGTTGGTGCCGACTACGTAGACTACAGTGGAGTACAAGGTGCTACAGCACAAGGACCTGAGTCAGGTGCATATTACGCTACATACGCTTTTGGACCAGCAACAATTGGTTACTCAAAAGGTTTCGCAGCGACAGCATTAGCTACAGGTGCAGGTGCTACAGTGTTAGAGTCAATTGAATCTACAAAGATGTCAATTTCTGCTAACATAAATGACAACTTCTCAGTTTCTTACGAAGAAGAGACGTCAAACCCTGACTACGTAACAGCTGCTTCAGCTAATTACGAGTTAGAGTCTACAGGTATTCAAGCAGCTTACACAATGGGTGGAATGACTCTTGCGATAGCTATGAATAACCACGAGAATTCAAGGTACGTAGAAAATAACGACGTACAAGATACAGTATTCTCAGTAGCAATGGCGTTTTAATTAACGTAGGACTACAATTAGAAAAGCCGGCTAATTATTTTAGCCGGCTTTTTTTTTATCTCACTTAAAATAGCAAAACCTGTACAGTTTACGTTTTTAAGACTATTAAGATTATTTTCTTTTATTCCACCAAGCGGAATAAGTTTCTTGGAATAATGCAAGTAATAATTAAACTTTACAACACCTAGAAAAGTTTTTTTATCGTAATCAACCTGAAATAATTTTGATAATAATATTTCACTACAACCTTGGACATTCTTTTGATTAATTTCTCTAATATTGTGAGCTGAACCCATTATTTTAAAAGTTTTTTTTCTTAAATTTAGAAACTTTAAATCTTTATTGAATGATGAAATATATATGCCGTCTGCTTTCAACCGTGTAGCTAATTTCTGATCATTAGCAATAAAAAACTTTACCTGTTTTATTCTACAAGTGTTTCGGAATCTTTTTAAGCTATCGAAATCTTCAATTTTTGAGTTGTTTCTATAAATAACTGTAAATTTATTTATTTTTTTAATTTTTTTAAAATCAAAATCTTTTATATTCTCTATTATTAAAAAATATTTACTTTTAAATGCAAACATATGAATACAATAATTGAAAGGTATCAAAAAATAAAATCTAATATTTTAGATTTAAACTCACCAAAATCTGTAAATATAGTAGCAATTAGCAAAACATTTCCGATGAGTCACGTCAAACCTTTATTGGATTTTGGTCACATTCATTTTGGTGAGAACAAAGTGCAAGAAGCCAAGCATAAGTGGACTGAAGTGAGAAAAATAAATACCAATTTTAAATTACATATGGTTGGCAGATTACAAAGTAATAAAGCTAAAGATGCAATCAAAACTTTTGATTACATACATTCTTTAGACAGTCAAAAACTTGCAGATATTCTATCTAAACATCAAATCGAAACCAATAAATTTTTAAAATATTTTATTCAGGTAAACATTGGAAACGAACTTCAAAAATCTGGGATACCGCCAACTGAGCTAGAGAGTTTTTTTAATTATTGTCGAAATGAAAAAAAATTAAATATCCAAGGTCTAATGATAATTCCACCTAACGATAACAATCCAACAAAATATTTTGATTCCATTAATAAATTAAACAGCTCTTTAGGTTTAAAAGAGTTAAGTATGGGCATGTCCTCAGATTACAAAGAAGCAATTATTAATAATTCTACTTTTATTAGAGTAGGAAGCTTAATTTTTGGTAATAGAACTTAAAGAATTATAACTTTTGTTTTTTTGTTTATAAATTTAACTATTTCTTTTAATTGTTTTTTAGATATTGCTAAACAGCCTTCCGTTTTTTCAAATTTTTTTTTTGCAACATGAATAAAAATTGCACTTCCTTTATTTTTCTTTATTGGGTTAGTATTGTAATTTAATACTAAAATAATATCGTATATATTGTCTTTCCTATAAAGTTTTTCTGAGTTATATTTAAAAGGATACCTGATTAATCTATTATATTTTGAAGATTTTGAATCATTACACCATCCCATATTCTTTTTAATTTCTATTTTTTTAATTTTAGAAAAAAGTTTTTTTACTCTATCTTTTCTGTAAAATAATTGACTTATTTTATAAGTACCTAAGGGTGTAATTAAATCTCCTTCTTTTTTCTTGTGTCCCACACCTTTTTTACCGTATGCACATTTTGCTTTTAAATTGCCAAAAAATATGTTTTTGTTTTTATAAACTATATGCATAAAATAAACGTTTATTTACAAGGTCCGGATAGTTTCATAAATACTTTAAACGAAATTAAACATTTCTTAAAGTTTAACTTATCTCGTAAAGAAAAAGATGTCATTATTTATCACTACGATTATTTGAAAGATAGAGATGTAAAAAATGAAATAAAAAAAGAAAATTGCATAAAAATATTGGCTACATTCAAAAGTGACAAACCCAATGCCTTATTTGATAATTACATTGAGCTTCCAGCATCCTTAAAAGAAATAAATGAAGTTGTAGAAAAAAGTTCTTCAAAAAAAAAATTTATTGAAAATTCTTCAATTAAAATAAAGGACTATATTTTAGATAAAAATGAAAGGAAGCTATCTAATAAAAAAAATAAGGTCGTATTAACAGAGAAAGAAATTCTACTTTTGGAGCTGCTTGTTTCAAATAATAAACCCATTACAAAAAATTTAATCTTATCAGAAGTTTGGCAATATGCCGCTGATGCCGATACACATACCGTTGAAACGCATATTTATAGATTAAGAAAAAAAATTAATGATGTTTTTTCCGATGAAAAATTCATTTTGAATAATAAAGAGGGTTATTATATTTGAAAAAAAGAAATAAATATGCCTTTGATTTATTTTCTAAGAAGTATCGTAAGAGAGTTATCAGGCCAAAAAAAGGTAAAGGAAGTTTTAAAAGAAAAAAAAAATAATCTAATTTAGTCTTGCACCGATATTTTGAATAATTTTTGAGGACATTTCTGTACCTTTTTCAAGACTTTCTTTAATTGATTTCCTATTTATTAAGCCATGAAGAAAACCACCCGCAAATAAATCCCCAGCTCCAGTCAAATCTACTATCTTAAGATTTTTCCTCGCTTCACATTCTATTACGTTATCATTTTCAATTGCTAATGCCCCTTTATCTCCTCTAGTTATGACTACAAGCTTTTTCAATTTTTTTGAAAATTCAATAACTTCCTCTATTTTTTTTGCACTTATCAAAGACATGATTTCTTGTTCATTCGCAAAAGTAATATCTAAGTTATTTTTTACTAATTCTAAAAAATTATTTTTATGTCTTTCAACGCAAAATAAATCAGAAAGCGACATAGCTACTTTATTGGAACTTTTAATAGCTTTATCAAAAGCTTTTCTTGGTTCCCCCTCATCCCATAAATAACCCTCTAGAAATAAAAGCTCGCTCTGCTTTACAGCATTAATGTCAATATCTTTTTCATTAATTTTACCTGCTGTTCCTAAAAAAGTTACCATCGTTCTTTCAGAGTCAGGTGTAATTAGAATAAGACAAGTACCAGTTGGAATTAATTCTTTTTTCTTTGAATAAAAATAATCTACGTTTTCTCTCTTTAACCCATCCTCATATTTTTTACCTAACTCATCATCACTTACCTTACCAATAAAACCTACTTTATTTCCTAGTTGAGATAGACTGACAATAGAATTCGCAACAGATCCACCTGAAATTGTTTCTTCAATATTGAGATTAGACAGTAGTTTTTTAAATTCATCTTCATTCACTAATTTCATAGTACTTTTAGTTAAAGAATTTTGTTTAATAAAACTTTCATCTACTTTGCAGATAACGTCAACGATTGCATTTCCAATACCTAAAATTTTCATAAAATTTATGCTTTCAAGGTTTTTACTGGTTTTTTTCTATTTGGATAACAGCTTTTACAAATTTTACAAGTTATTCCATAACAATCTCTAGCTTTACAAAATTCACGTCCGTACCAAATTATTTGAAGATGAAGTTTATTCCAAAGTTTTTTGGGAAAAATATTTTTTAAATCTTTCTCTGTTTGTACAACATTTTTTCCATTTGTTAGGCCCCACCTTTGAGCAAGCCTATGGATATGAGTATCAACCGGAAAAGCAGGGTAACCAAAACCTTGAGACATTACCACGCTAGCAGTTTTATGTCCCACTCCAGGCAGTTGTTCAAGTTCCTCATAAGTTTTTGGCACCTTACCATCATGTTTTTCGATCAAATTTTTAGATAAGTAAAAAATACTTTTAGCTTTTACTCTAAAAATTCCAATTTTTTTTATTAGAATTTCTATTTTTTTCCTTCCTAATTTTACAAAATGCTCTGGCTTAAAATACTTCGGGTAGATATTTTTAGTAACATTATTAACATTTACATCAGTGCATTGAGCTGAAAGCAACACAGATACTAAAAGTGTAAATGTATTTTTATAATTAAGTGGAATTGGGACTTTAGGATAAGTCTTGTTTAATATCTTAATGATAATTTTAGATTTTTTTTTGCTATTCACTTAAAATTTAGAAGGTCTCTCATTGAGTAAAGACCTGATTTCTTATTGAATAACCATTTAGCTGCAGTAAGAGCACCTTCAGAATAAAGAGCTCTATCAAAAGACTCATGACTCAATTTTACAACTTCTTTTCCGCTAGAAAAAATTACCTCATGCTCTCCGATCACCTCACCTTTTCTAATTGAGTTAAAATTAATTTTATTCCCGTAGGGAAATGTTTTTTTATTTAAAAATTTCTTACCAAGAATACTATAAAATTCCTTATTTTTGCCTTTGGCAATTCCTTTTCCTAACATCAACGCAGTACCAGACGGGTAGTCTCTTTTATGTTTATGATGAACTTCATAAACTTTACTCAAAAAACTTTTGCCAAGAGATCTTGATGTAATTTCTGTCAAATACATTAAAAGATTAACACCTAAGCTCATATTTCCAGCTTTTAATATCGCAATTTTTTTTGAAAATTTTTTTATTAGATTGTCCTCTTTTTTTGTAAATCCTGTTGTGCCTATTACCACTTTCTTTTTCAGTTTTACTGCGATTTTAAGAATTTCTAATGTACATTTTGGGGTGGTAAAATCTATAATTACATTAGTTTTTTTAAAGGCACTTATTGAATTAATCTCAGGTTTAATTCCTAAGATTTTTCTGCTAATTTTTCTATTTTCAGTAAAGGAAACAAGTTTAAAATTCTTGTTTTTATCAGCTGATTTAATGAGTTGCTGACCCATTCTACCCATGCATCCTGATATAGTTAAACTAATTTTTTTCATTATCTAATCAAATAAGTAAATACAATAATCACTAGGACAACTATAGTCCAGATAGATAAATTTCTTAAAAATTGTTTTAACTTATTATTGGTGGATAAAAAACCAGGTAAGATTAAAGCAAGCACTGCAATAAGAAATATTGCAGACATAATTTGATCAGTTTCCATCAAAATTAAGATTTTTTCCAGAATTTTTTAGCTTTTTCAAAAAAGCTTTTAATCACTGGATCCGGTTTATTTGACTCAATTTCATTAAATTCCTCTAAAATTTCTTTTTGTCTTTTTGAGAGAGACGATGGAACTTGAGTAACTACTCTAATATAAAGATCGCCAAATACACTTCTTCTTAGTATTGGCATACCTTTACCTCTGAGCCTGAATTGTTTCCCGTATTGTGTTCCTGCAGGAATTTTGATTTTAGACTTACCTCCATCTATAGAGGGGACTTCTACTGAAGTTCCTAATGCAGCATCAGAAAAGGATATTGGCAACTCGTAATACAGGTTTTCGTCTGATCTTTTAAAAATGTTATGATTGTCTATAGAAATAAATAAATATAAATCTCCACTAGAACCACCTTTTGAACCCGCTTCACCCTTACCTGACAACCTTATTCTTGTTCCGTCGTCAACTCCTTTCGGTATTTTAACTGATACGTTTTCGTTCGTCTGCATTTTTCCATTACCACCACAGTTGTTACAAGGCGTTCCTATTGTCTCTCCGTAACCGCTGCATTGCGGACAAGTCTGTTGAACTGTAAAGAAACCTTGATTTGTTCTTACTTTTCCTCTTCCAGAACAATATTCGCATCTCAATGGTTTAGAACCTTTAGCTGCGCCGCTTCCCGAACATGACTTGCACGATTTGTAAGTGGTATATCTAACATTTTTTTCAGTGCCTTTATAAGCATCCTCAAGGCTAATACCAATATCGTACCTTAAATCATTTCCTCTATTACTTGCTCTTCTTGATGACCCACCGCCAAAGTCACTAAAAAAATCCTCAAAAATATCTGAGAACGACGAGCTATCAAATCCACCAAAGCCTTGAAAACCTCCAGTTCCTCCACCCTCAAAAGCTGCATGTCCAAATTGATCGTAATTGGCTTTTCTCTTGTCATCTGAAAGAATATGATAAGCTTCGCTTGCTTCTTTAAATTTTTCTTCAGAGGCTTTATCACCTTTATTTTTGTCTGGATGGTATTTGAGAGCTAATTTTCTATAAGCTTTTTTTATGTCGTCTTTTGAAGCACCTTTCGGTATACCTAAGACATCATAACAATCTCTTTTAGCCACAGGACGTCTCCTTATTTTATCTTAGGCGCTTTTTTCTTTGTCTTCTTTTACGTCTTCAAAATCCGCATCTACAACATTATCTTTTTCTTCAGGCTTAGAGTCTTTTGTTCCGCCAGTGCCACCTTTATCTTTATCATTGGGTTTTTGTTGGCTTTTATATACTGCTTCACCTAATTTCATTGAAACTTGGATTAAACTTTGTGTCTTTTTCTTTATTTCTTCAGCATCAGTTCCCTCTAAAGATTTTTTTAGATCGGCAATTCCATCTTCAATGGCTTTCTTTTCTTCAGCTGAAATTTTATCGCCATGTTCCTTTAAGCTTTTTTCTGTTGAAAATACCAAACTATCTGCC
>CACECJ010000007.1 GCA_902557935.1 uncultured Pelagibacteraceae bacterium
TCCTAATTTTTGTTTAATTATATCTTTATCTTTAAGACTATCACCGCAGGAATTGATGATAATTACTTCGGATGATTTTAATTTAGGAGCTAATTTAATTGCTTCTGCAAATGCGTGTGATGGTTCAAGAGAGGGAGAAATATTTTCAAGTTTTGAAACTAATTGATAGGCCTTTAAGGCCTCCTCATCACTTGCAGAGGTATATCTAGCTCTTTTTGCATCTTTAAGAAAACAATGGAGCGGGGAAATTCCAGGGTAATCAAGACCTGCAGATATTGACTCGGTAGAACCTATTTGACCTTCTTTGTCCTGTATAACATACTGCGCAGCCCCATGAAGAATACCTATTTTAGATCCATTAGTAAGTGGTGCGGCATGCAACTTACTATTTTTAGGACCACCAGCCTCTACTCCAATAAACTCAGCATTAGTATCCATAAACTCATTCCAGAAACCAGCTGCAGAACTTCCACCCCCCACACAGTTAATCAATTTTAACTTATTAGGTATTTTCCCGAATTCTTCTTTTACTTGTTTTATTAATTCTCTTGAAATTTGTGCAGTGCTCCAAGCACAGATTTTGATAAATATATTTGGACCGACAGTGCTACCAACACATAATGCTGTGGTGTCACAATTGGAAACCCAGTATCTCATACATTCGCTCACAGCATCCACAAGAGTTTGACTTCCACTAGTAACGGGAATAACTTCTGCTTCATTTTTTCTCATAGCCTCTACATTTGGTCTTTGTCTTTTAATATCTTTAGCACCCATAAATATTTTGCATTTAAGTCCAAATTTTTTAGCTGCCATGGAAAGCATTTTACCTGCATATCCAGCACCAGTATCACCAACAATATATTTTTTACCTGCTTTTTTTGCAATAAGACAATGAACAGTAGCATTATAAATCTTGTGAGCTCCGCCATTAGCTTCAGAAACTACCTTTGCATAAATTTGTGCGCCACCCAGATGATCTGTTAAATTATCTAATTTAATAAAAGGTGTAGGAGCACCAACGTACGTTTTAAAGACATGATCTCTTTCTCTTAGAAATCTTTTGTCCTTTCTTAGTTTAGTAAATAATTTTGTTAAATCATCTATAGGTTTTTTTAAAGTTTCAGGTATGAAATTTCCACCGAATTTACCGCCATACATGAAGTTTTTATCGTGTTGATCGATTAATGGTATGCCTTTTCTAATTTTTAAGTTCATTTACTTTTTTAACAAATGTTTTTATTTTTTGATGATCTTTGTAACCTAATTGAGCCTCTAAACTAGAGGATAAATCAAAAAAGTTAACCCCTAATTTACTAATATTTTCTATATTATCTTCTGATACCGATCCTGCTAATGCGTATTTTTCTCCTTTTGGGATTTTGTTAATGAGTTCTCTTGGAAATTCAATGGATTTTTCCATACCCGGAGTATCAAACAATATTATATCCGCATTATCAAATTTTCTGTATTTCTCAATATCTCGTTCTTCTTTAACTTTAATTGCTTTGATTACTTTTAAACCCATACTTTTAATATCGGATACTCTTTCTTTTGTTTCAGATCCATGAAGTTGGATAAAATCAAAAATACCTTTAATGTTTTTTTTAATAAACTCATCACTTGGATTAACTGTAACTGCAACGAACGCAGAATTTTTTTTGTCGTAGCTAGAAAGTACTTTAATATCTGATATATCTACATTTCGAGGAGATTTTTCGTAAAAGACAAATCCTAAATAATTTATTTTATGGTCAATACATATCTGAACATCTTTGGTTGGGTTCAAACCACAAATTTTTATTTTCATTATCTTAGCTCATTATAAAAATTTTGAATATTTTTTTTAATATTTCCCTTAGTGATTGCTCGTCCAATTACTAGCCAATCAGATTTGACTTTCTTAGCTTCCATAGAACGTTTCTGATCATAATTTCTTTTTCCAATTTGTACACCTGGCGTAATAATCTCTTTTTTAAATATTTTTCTTACAGCACGCACTTCGTATGGGCTACAGACTAATGCATCTAAATTTGCTTTTTTTGCAAGCTTTGCTTGATGATTAACTAAATTTTTCACTGATTTATTGTAGCCAATTAATTTCAAATCTTTATTATTCAAAGAAGTTAAAGTTGTTACACCTATAATTTTTGTTTGCCCCGATACCTTTTTAACTGCTTTTAAGGCCGCTAAGCCAGATGATATATGAACTGTGAGATAGTTAATTTTAATATCTTTTAATGTTTTCACCGTAGAAATCATTGTATTCACTGTATCGTTTAATTTTAAATCTACGAAAATTATCTTATTTTTCAATTTTGATATGAAATTTCTTCCATTTTTAGAATTCATGAATTCTAAACCGAACTTATACCCAATTTTAATTTTGCTTGATTGAGTCTGGTTTATTATTTCTTTTACTCTTGTAAGATTATTTGTGTCACAAGCTATAAATATTTTAGGTTTTTTCATTTATTAATTATTTCCTTAAGTTTTTTACTCGATTTAAATCTTATCTTTTTTTTTTCAGGTACATAAATTTCTTTTCCAGTTCTAGGATTTCGAGCATTAAATTTTGCTTTTATTTTTTTAACAAAAAAAGTTCCGAAATCTCTTAATTCAACTCTTTTACCTTTAATTAAAGCCTCCCCAATGGTTTTGCTAAAACAATCCACAACTAATTTGATTTCTTGATGGTTAAGTTCAGGGTATTTTTTTTTAAGCTCTTTAATAATTTTAGCTCGAGACAATTACTTATCTTTTTTTTTACCTATGGCTTTTTCAAATATTCCTTTTAAAGTAGCCCCAGATTTTGTTGCTCCTTCTCCAAATTTCGCAATAAGTGATTTTTCCTCATCTATTTG
This sequence comes from uncultured Pelagibacteraceae bacterium, assembly GCA_902557935.1. Lineage (GTDB taxonomy): Bacteria > Pseudomonadota > Alphaproteobacteria > Pelagibacterales > Pelagibacteraceae > Pelagilacustribacter. The sequence goes on from CACECJ010000007.1 coordinate 2,865, forward strand.
TGCTGCTTTTACACTTAATTTTATCTTTCTTGATTTTAAGTCAAGCTCAGTAATTTTCGCATCCAAGGCATTTCCTGGTGAAAAAACTTCAGGTCTGGCATCAGCAGTATCTTTAGCCAAATCTCCTTTACGAATATTTACAATTAATTTTTTTTCTTTATCGATTGAAACTTTTACTCCAGTTTTTAAGACTTCATGTATTCTTGTGGTTATAACATCACCTACTTTTTTCTTATTATCTTTAAACCAGTACAAAGGATCTTTATCCAAGGCTCTTTTTGAAAATCTAATCTTATCGTCCTTAATTTCTAAAATTTTTACTTCAACTGTGTCATTTTTTTTAAATTTTTTGAGATCTTCGATATTTTCATCATATGAAATTTCTTTGTAGTGAAGCATACCAGACAAACCAAGATCAGTGATCTCGCCAAAAATAGCCTTATCAGTAATATTATTTACTTTTATCTTTGCCACTTTTCCCTCTTTATCTTTAATTTTATCCCAAGGATTTTCCAAAATAGCTTTGTAAGAAAGTGAAATCCGCTTTGTTTCCTTATCAATATTCACAATTTTAAATTTTATTTTTTGCGAAACCGATATAACCTTACTAGGTTTAACATTTCTGTTAGTCCAATCTAGTTCTGAATTATGTATAAGCCCCTCAATACCATCCTCTAGTTTTACAAAGCATCCATAATCCATAATTTTAGTAACCTCTCCACTATACACTTCCCCAACTTTATATTTTTTTTCTATATTTTCATAAGGATCTTCAGTTAAAGCTTTTACAGAAGCTGAAACTCTATTAGTTTTTTCATCAATTTTTGTAATTTTTACTTTCAATTTTTGTCCGATAGTTACCAAATCAGATGGTTTCTTTACTCTTCCATGGCTTAAGTCTGACACGTGTAAAAGAGCATCAATTCCATTAATGTCTAAGAATATTCCCCAGTCTGTTGTCGCTTTAACTAGAGCATTTTCTACGATGTCACCTTCTTTGATATTTTTGAGAGCTTCTGAGATTTCTGCATTTTTACTTTTTTCAAGTACTGCTCTTCTTGAAACACAAACATTACCTCTATTTTTATCTATTCTTGTTGCGATTACTTTTACCGGCGTATTCATCAGGTGATCAACTCTTTTAAGTGGTCTCACATCAATTTGAGATGAGGGCATAAAACAAGGTAAACCTTCAACATTCGCAATAAAACCCCCTTTAACTTTACCTGTAATATAGCCGGTCATTTCCTCTTGAGTTTCAAAAACTTTTTCCATTTTTTTCCAAGCTTTCATTTTTCTTGCTTTATCCCTTGAAATTATAATTTCACCTTTAAAGCTCTCAATTCTTTCTAAATAAACGTCGATTTGTGATCCTACCTTTAGTTTTGTAAGTTCATTATCATTTTTAAATTCCTCTATTGGAATCATACCTTCCATTTTTGCTTTACAGTCAACTACAATAAAATTTTTAGTAATTTCTGTGACTGTGGCTTTAATTATTTCGTTTTCTCTTAGTTTCCTATTTTCGAAATCTTTATCTAATAGATTTTGGAATTCTTTCTGAAGAGTGTTGTTCTTTTTAATCTCTTGTTCAGATGCCATATTTTATTTTCAATACTTTAACAATGTGTTTTGACATTTTTTTTAGTACCGCTTGTTTAGTTAATTTTCCGGTGTCGATTTTTATCGAATCTCTATGTTTAAGTAAAGGGGAGATTTTTCGTTTGGTATCTAAAATATTTCTTATTCTAAGGGCCTTTTTTACATTTTTGTATAGAATTTTTCTATTTTTTTTTCGTAGATCTTTAAATCTTCTTCTAGCAGCAGTATTTAAATTACAAACAAAAAAAAATTTTAAATCAGATCTTGGAAGGATTTTAGTTGAAATATCTCTTCCTTCGATGCAACATTTTTTATTATTTTTTGAAAAACGAATTTGAAAGTTCTTTAATATTTTCCTTATGTTCTTATTTTTTGCTATTATAGAACTGTGCTCAGAAATTTCTGTGGTGTGCAATTGCAATTTCTCAATTTCTTTGTATTTTAAATTTTTAAATTTTTTTCTTAAAAAAGTTATTTTATTTTTAGGAGAATTTTTTAAGATTAAATAGCTAGCGTATCTATATAATAATCCTGAAGATAAAAATTTTAAATTGAATTTTTTAGAAACCATTTTTGCCGCAGTAGATTTTCCAGTTGCAGCTCCCCCGTCACAAGCAATATGAAGATGTTTATTTTTGAATCTCAAATTTAGCTCCTAATATTTTCATATTTTTTAAAAATGAAGGTGAAGAAGTAAAAACTGTTTCAAAATTTTTAATTTTTACTTTTACGCCAGTTATACACGCTAATACAAAAGAGGACATACAAATACGGTGATCACCTAAATTTGGAATATTAATATTTTTATTTTTTATATCTAATCGATCTTTGCCAAATATTTTAAGCTGACCTTTAGAGAAAAAACTCCTAACACCAATTTGCTTAAGAACTTTTTGCATTTCATTTATTCTATTACTTTCTTTATTCGCTAGGTCATCTATTCCCTTAAAAACTGATGTTCCTTTTGTTAAAGCTGCGATTATAAACAAAATTGGATATTCATCAGTCGAATTAACGTAAAACTTTTTTGGCGCACTCAAGGGTTTTATTTTACAACTTTTAATTATTATATCTCCCCGAATTTCAGAGTTTTCATTTTTTACTTTTCTGAATTTAATTTTAGCACCATGTTTTTTTAATAAATCATAAAAGCCAGTTCTAGTTTTATTCAATCCTACATTTTTAATTGTTAAAGTTGAATCCGAGTTGAGAATAGTTAATGCTGTAAAAAAACGCTGCAGATGAAGGATCTCCAGGAATGTTAATTTTAAAAGAATTTAAATTTCTTTTTCCCATTACCTTAATGGTTTTTTTATTATTATTTGTTATCTTTATCGCCTTGGAATTTGAAGATAAAATATTTTCAGTATGATTTCTGCTTTTTTTATTTTCAAAAACTAGTGTATCTCCATATGAGTTAAGACCGGCTAAAATTACTGCACTTTTTAGCTGTGCAGAAACTCCCGCTTGATATTCAATCCCAACTGGAAATTCGCTTGAAATAATTTTAAGAGGAAACTGAAATTTATTTCGAGGCAAAAAAGTTGCTCCAAATTCAGATAATAAATTTATTAAACTTTTCATACTTCTTTTATTTAATGATTTGTCTCCAATTACATTCACGTTTATTTGAGGAGTAGTAGATAACACACCCAAGAGGAGTCTAGCTAATGTACCTGAATTTCCAAAGTTTAAAGTGGAGTTTTTTTTTATTATTAAAGAACCCAAGCCTTTTCCGTGAATAGTATAAACTTTTTTTTGTAATTTGGTAATTTTAACACCAAGTTTTTTTAGACACGTAATTGTAGACTTTACATCTTCTGACTCTAAAACATTTTTAACTAAGGAAATATTTTCACATATTGAACCAATTATAAAACTCCTTATTGAAATCGATTTATCAGAGTCTACATTTATTTTTTTCTTATACTGTGAAATCTTCCTACTTATTATTAGATTAAATCTTTTAGAGGACATCCTTTTAAGAAAATTGAGATCCAAAATAATGTTCTATAGCTTTAGATGATTTTAGTAATTCCCTTGATGTTCCCTCTGCAATTACAGTTTGTTCTCCTAGCACATAACTTCTATCAGTAATATCAAACAGGTTTTTAACATTATGATCAGTGACTAAGATAGAAGTGCCACTAGACTGAATTTTAAGTATATATTTTTGAATATCTTGAATAACAAGAGGATCTAAGGCCGCTAGAGGTTCATCTAATAAAACAATTTTTGGTTTATTAATCATTACTCTGGCCATCATCAGCCTCCGTATTTCACCTCCAGACAAAACTGATGCATTTAATGATCTTAAATGTTGAAGATTAAATTCGTCTAAAAGTTTTTCAGTTACTGATTGTTGGTTCTCGGATCCTTTGACTGAAATTTGAGCAATTCCTAAAATATTATCATAAACCGACATATTGAATACACTTCTCTGCTGTGGAAGATAGCCTAAACCTTGCTTGGACCTCAAATGAATAGGTATCTGTTCAATAGCTTTGTTATTTAAAAAAATTTTACCACCCTCCACGTTTTGCTCTCCTATACACATTGAAAATAAAGTTGTCTTTCCACAACCGTTAGGTCCTAAAACTCCAACACACTCACCTGGATAAACTTTAAGAGAAAGTTTTTTTAGAATAGGCCTACCATCAAAAGATTTACTAATATCTTTGACCTCAAAAATAGGTTTGTCTTTTTTAAATTTTAAAATTCTAAATCCTTTTTTCATTTTAAATTAACATTAGCATTTATCTTTTTATCATCTATTGTCGAAATATTTAAGGTTTGTTTTTTTATATCAAAAAAAAGATTATCCGCAACCATAGTTCCTCTGAAATCTTTAACTCTCACACTGTCTGAAATTATTAAAAAACTCTCAGAGTTTGAATATTCAGCTTTTTGCGCAAATAGTTCACTTCCTTCATATTTTGCTTTTACATTTTTATAAAAATTCATATCTAAAGTTTGATTATTATAAACCCCTTCCTCCGACATCACCTCTAATAATGTGTTATCTTTAAAATAAAATTGTGCCTCTACACCTTTCATATAAACAACTTCTTGATTTAATTTGTCATTAAAAGCCTCATTAGATCTAAGAATGTATCGATTTCCAACAAGATCTAAACCAGAGTATTCAATATTGTAAAAAATATCTGCACTTTCCTCGTTTGATATTTGATCTTTTATTTTTTGCTGTAATTCCTCAGGAATTATCCTAGTTGTTTCAAGATTTTCTTTTTTTGAATAAGTAAGAAAAATTATTAAAACACCTAAAATTAAAAGACTAAATTGAGCTATTCTAAGTTTCTTTTTTCGATTAATCATTTAATTCCATTCTGAAGCAAAAAATGAATATGGATTATTCCTTTTAGTGATTTATTGCTTTTTTTCAAATCTTTATCTGAAACGACTAATAAACTTGTAATTTTTTTTTCATTCATAATTGCTAAGGCTTTGGACGCTGTCATATTCTCATTTACTACCAAGGGACTCTTAGTCATAAATCTTTTAAGGCTTTGATCTTTTGAATAATTGTTAAGCTCTCTTCTTAAATCTCCATCCGTAACCATGCCTTTGATAAATTTATTTTTCATAATAATCACAACTCCTAACTTCTTACTATTCATTACTTTTACAGCGTCTTTTAATTTTTTATTTTGATTTATTATTGGCATTTTTTTCCCCTTAACCATTATATCTTTTGCTAACAATAAAGAGTTTCCAATATTCCCCCCTGGATGAAAAACTTTAAATTTTTCTTTTGAAAATTTTTTTTGAAGCATTACTGTTGTCGCCAAACAGTCTCCCAGCAATAATGTTAGAGAAGTGCTTGATGTAGGAACCATTCCTGTGATGTCAGCCTCTTTAACTTTTGGTAGGATAAGTTTTACATCGCTTGCTTTTAATAAAATACTATCCGGTTTAGAAGCCACGCCTATAATTTTAATACGATTTCTATTTGCAAATTTGAGCATGTTATTTAACTCAGATGTATTTCCAGAATAAGAAAAAATAATAAGTATATCTCTTCTTTCCAATTGACCCATGTCTCCATGAATTGCTTGTGCCGGGTCACAAAAAAAACTTGGTATCCCAACACTTGAAAAAGTTGCTGATATTTTTCTTGCTATCAATCCTGATTTCCCTATTCCAGCGAATATGACTTTTCCCTTACAGCCTAAAATCAAATCTACTGCTTTAACAAAAGATTTATTAAATACTTTTTTAATTTTTTTTAATTCATTTATTTGAATCTTTGCAGCATTGTTGGCTAATGATATATAATTTTTATATCTCATCAATGTTCAAAAATATCCTCTTTAAAACCTTTTTGGTCAAGCTCTACCCTGGTGTCTAAGAAAGCTAAACATCTATTAAAAATTTCAATTCTTTTCTCTCTAACGAGCATGGTTTCCAATTCATTTTTAATCTTGTGCAAATATATTACGTCATTTGCTGCATACTCTAATTGCTTATCGGTTAAATCGTTAATATCTTTGTTCCAATCACTGCTTCCAAATCTTTTGTCTAAAGATTTATTGCAAAATTCTTGCACTAAATTTTTTAATCCATGAGAGTCGGTGTATGTCCTTACAATTTTAGAGGCTATTTTTGTATCAAAAATATTTTTAATTTTACATTTTAAAAAGTATTCTAAAGCATTTTTATCAAATCTTAAAAAATGACCAATTTTTAATATTTCATTATTTTCTAAAACAGAAACTAAATTAGGAGCTTTAAAATTATTTTTGTTAGGTTGGATTATGTAAACGTTTTGATTTTCATCACAAATTTGAATTAAACTTAATTTATCTCTTTCAGGAATCTGTAGACCAGTAGCTTCTGTATCAATCGCTATACTTTTTTTAAAAGAATTTGCTATCTCTGAAGTAATGTCCTCTTTAATCTTAGTTATTTTCATATATAAGTTTAAATACCATGAAAAATCAAATTTGCACAATTCTTGGTGGTGGGGGGTTTATAGGCAGATATCTTGTTCGAAATTTGACCAAGAAAAACTATAGATGCATCATTACTACAAGAAAAGCCTTTCATAAGGGGTATTTAAAGACTCAAGCCACACCCGGAGCTATTGAGTTACTGGATTGGAATCCAAATAACTTCTCAGATTTAAAAGAGGCAATTAAAAATTCAGATGTAGTCATAAATTTAATTGGTATACTCTTTGAAAATAGAAAACAAAAATTTTACAATATCCATTCAAAAATTCCTGAAGCTATCGCTAAGATTTGCTCAGAGTCAGATGTTAAGAAATTTATTCACGTTAGCGCTATTGGCGCAAATGATAAATCAAAATCGCTTTATCAAAAATCAAAATTTCTTGGGGAACAAAAAGCACTGGAGAACTTTAAAAGATCGATAATTATAAGACCAAGTGTAGTTTGCGGCCCTGAAGATAATTTTACCAATTTATTTTCAAAATTAAGTATATTGCCTGTAATTCCAGTTGTTGGCAAAAATTATAAATTTCAACCAATCTTAGTTTCAGATGTTGCAAGCTCAATTTTAAAAGCTATTGAAACAAAAAATAACGAAAGTAAAATTTATGAAATTGGAGGTCCAAAAATAATTAGTTTTGGAGACATGGTTAAGTCAATTTTATCAACTATTAACAAAAAAAGATTTGTTGTTGAAATGCCAATGGCTTTAGCAAAAATACAGAGTACTATTACAGATTTACTTCCTTTCCCTCCGATTTTAACCAAAGACCAATGTGAAATTTTGTCTGAGGCAGATAATGTTGTTTCTAATAATCATCTAACACTTAAAGACCTTGATATAGATCCAAAAGACGTTGAAGAGGAAATGAAAAAATGGTTATGGAGATACAAAGACGGTGGTCAGTTCGCTAAAGCACAATGAAAAGTATAAGTTTATTTAGTGGATATATTTACTTAATTCTTGCAATTATAACAGGTATTGCCTCTAACGGTTTTCTCAAAACTACAGAAAGTTTTACCAAGCTCACACCAACAATTTTTTGCATCACAAGTATTGTTGTTTGTATTTTTTGTTTATCTAAAGCAATGACTATAATACCTGTTGGATTTACTTATGCGACTTACGGAGCATTAACAATAACTGCAGTTACATTATTTGGAATATTTAAATACAATCAAACTCCTAATCTTTATAGTACTGTTGGATTAATTTTAATTGTTTCAGGAGTTATACTTTTAAACCTTTTTGGTAAATTAAAGTAAACCCCTGATGTTTTTAAATCAGGGGCATTTAATTACTTTATAAACTAATTATTTAAAGATGCTGTGATAGGTTCTTTATTTTTGTTAGCTCTTTTTTCAGCGATTTTTTTCTCGATACTAGCTATCTTTAGATCAATCTTTGATAGTTTTTTTTGTTTAGTGCTTATCTTATTTTTAAGCTTATCGATTGATTTTAGTATTTTTTTCTTTTTCTTTTCGTTTTTTTTTAATTTTTTTTTCATATTATTCCTCCAAAAAGAAAAATCTAAAATAATCTAAAAAATTTTTCAAATGAAATTAAGAAAAATCTTTTAAACTAAAAGTTGAAAAAATGTAGAAAATCCTACGGAACTAATAAATTTATAAATCTGTCTGTTTTTTGGATTTCAAGACTGTTTACGTAACCACAATTTTCACCATCAACTTGTGATAGAACTTTATTGTTTACACCATTTATTTTTAATCTGTTCAATTCTTTTTTAATTACACTTTTTGCAGGAGTTAAGTCGCCTTTGGTTAAAATTAACCAAACATAATAAAGTAATTTTATTCTGGTCAGGTCTTTAAATATGTAAGCCACTATCCTGTTTTCAAATATATTGGTATCATTAGTTATAGAATGGGGACCAGCATAGTATTTTGAATTAGTACATAAAATCCAATCAGCCATAATTTTTTCATTATCTACCTTAACCTCCATTTTATTATTTTTTAAAAATAAAAAATGCTGAAAACCTTTTAAAGCGAAAATTACTTTTCCAAGATACTTTTTAATATTAGTATTTATGGACTCAACAATTCGAGAGTCAAAACCTACACCAGCCATCAAGAAAAAGTACTTATCATTTATTTTTGCTAATGAAATTTTCTTATGATTATCTGATACTAGGACGTTGTAAATCTCCTCCGCCTTTTTCTTAATTTGAGTTTCTATTTGTAAAATATTTGCAGTGCCAGCAGGTATGTATCCAACTAATTTGTCTTTTAGATTATCACTTTTAAACATTTCATTAATACCAAAACATACGCTCCCGTCACCGCCAGCAAATACTAACCGATCAAATTTTTTATTAGACAATTCTTTAAATACATCCCTTGCATGATCTTCGCTTTCGGTTTTAAAAAGATCTACAATATGATTTTTTTCTAAAAGATTAATGACCTTGTTAATTAATTTAAGTTTTCTGCCACCTGCTGCATTTGCGTTAAATATCACTGCAAAATTCAATTTTTTATTCATATTTTAACAATTCTGTAACATATTTATGATTCTACTTTTACTAGAGATTCGTTTTATAAAAAATATGGAAACAATTCAAACTAAATCTAAGGGAAAGATTTTAAATTACAAAAGCATCTTTATTTCCGACGTGCACCTTGGACATAGAAAAAGTGCAGCTAACAAATTATTAGAATTTTACAAACATTCAAGGTCAGAGAATTTATATCTTGTTGGTGATATCATTGATGTTTGGGCTTTAAAAACAAAATTTTACTGGCCTCAAGAACATAATGATGTGATTCAAAAAACATTAAGAAAAGCAAGACATGGAACAAAAGTAAAATATATTGTTGGAAATCATGATGATGTCTTCAGAAAATTTTTACCATTACATTTTGGCGATATTGAAGTTGTAAATAGAGCCATACATGTAAGTTCAGATAATAAAAAGTATATTGTTGTTCATGGTGATGCTTGGGATGGAGTGATGAAATATGCTCCATGGTTATCAAAAGCCGGAGCCATAGCGTATACTTTGTTACTCGAGTTTAACGTAGTCATAAATTTTTTTAGAAGATTATTAAAAAAAGGTAATTGGTCTTTAGCAAAATATTTAAAACACAAAGTAAAGAACGCTGTAAAATATATAGGTGATTATGAAAAAACTTTAGCAACTTATGCTAAAAGAAAAAATGTTGATGGCATAATTTGTGGTCATATTCATCATTCTGCCGATCAAGTCTTAGATGGTGTGAGATATTTAAATTGTGGTGATTGGGTAGAAGGTGCAACTTTCTTGGTAGAACATTTTGATGGTCGCATGGAAGTTATTGACTGGGATAAAATCAGAGGTGATGTTGTTGATTACGAGCCATATCTAAAAGTAGTAAATAAATAAATGAAAATTTTAATCGTTACTGATGCCTGGTATCCGCAAGTGAACGGTGTTTGTAGAACTTTAAAAAATCTTGGCGATGAATTAAAAAAAATTGGACATCAGGTTGAATATATTGAACCTAATCAATTTTTTACTGTGCCAATGCCAAAATATAATGAAATAAAACTTTCTCTTAATGTTTGGCCTAGAGTAGGTAGATTAATTTCTAAAGCCGATGCTGACATAATTCACATAGCTACAGAAGGTCCGATAGGAATATTTGCAAAAAGATATTGTGTAAAAAATAAGCTTAAGTTTACCACGTCTTACCATACTCAATTTGATAAATATTTGAAGCTATACTATCCTTATTTGCCAATTAAGCTTGCTCAAAAGTTCCTTAAAGGATTTCATTCAAAGGCGGAAAAAATTTTAGTAACAACTCAGTCAATGAAAGATGAACTTCAAGAAATTGGTTTTGATAAGGATAAGATGGTTGTTTGGACCAGAGGGGCAAACCACGGGGCATTTCAAAAGCCTAAAAAGATTAATTTAGAGTATAAAAGACCAATTTTTCTTTATGTGGGAAGGGTATCTATTGAGAAGAATATCAGAGCATTTCTGGATTTAGAGTTAGAAGGCACGAAACTAATTGTGGGTAAAGGACCTGATTTAGATAAACTTAAAAAAGAATACCCAGAAGCGATATTTAAAGGAGAGAGAACAAATGGTGAGCTTGCAAGTTACTTTGCTTCTTCTGATGTTTTTGTTTTCCCGAGCAAAACAGATACTTTTGGAATTGTAATTATAGAAGCTCTAAAATGTGGATTGCCAGTAGCTGCTTACCCAGTAGCAGGACCAAAAGATATTTTTAATGGCACAAATATTGGTTCTTTAAATAATGATTTAAAATTAGCTGCCGAAGAAGCCTTAAAAGCAGATAGACAAGCATGCGTGGAACATGCAAAAAAATATACTTGGGAAAATTGCGCTAAAATTTTTTTAGATAGCGCTGTTCCTAATTAATCAAAGATAAAACCTTTTTTCTCATTCTTTCAGCCAAATAAAAATTGTTATCCTTTATAAATTCCATGATTTTGAAAGATTTACCAATAGTTAAGTTTATAGTTTTATTTTTTTTATTTAGAAGTTCCTGAACGAACAAAATTCTTCTTAAATTATTATTTATAAATCCTACAAATTGAAAAAATAAACTATTTTGGCCTGAAAAAAAAACTGGGGTAATTTCACATGGAGATTTTTTATAAATTGAGGCCACCAACGGTTTCCACTCTCTTTCTTTAGCTTTATCAAAAATGAATTTAGAAGTTGCAACTTCCCCGGAAGGAAAGGTTATTAGCAAGCCGTTATTTTTAAGGTGTTTAATCGCTTTATTTTTTGAATTAATATTAGAAATTTTTGCACCCTTAGTTTTTTTAAAACTTAAAGGAAATAAGTATTTTTTTATATGATTAACTTCAGCAAGCTCTTCATTAATTAATATTTTATAATCTTCTCTTACCTCTGCAACCAGAGCGCTGATAATTAAACCATCAACTATACCAAAAGGATGATTACAAATAATCAAACAAGGACCAGAAGAAGGTATATTGACTTTGCCATCAACTTCATAATTAATATTTAATATTTTTAATGCTTTAGCCCAAAAATTTATGTTAAAATCTGGATCATTATAATTATCTTTATAAATCTTTCTTATTTTTTCAAATTTGAAAATACTTTCAATTAAAGAACGCATTCTTACTTTATAAATGATAGGTAAATTAATTGCTAAATTTTTTTAGATAAGTCTCTTTAATTCTAGAAAAAGGAAGAAATATGAAAACATCCGTAGTTTTAAAGTGATTATCTAAAACTGCACCGTCACCGATATAAGCATTCAACCTCAGATATGCTTTAATTAAAGCAGGTAATTTTTTTACAATATCCATTTTTGAGAGTATAGAAATATTGTTGCTCAAATTTACTTTATACCCATTTAGTGCCTTTACTTTAATTTCATCAGGCATTGTAAAATTATCATTTAAGAATTTTAGCTCAGGTTCAATCAATTTTATATTTGTTTCTAAAAAACTAGCTGTTCCAAATAAAGCATCTACTTTGTTCTCGACAACGTATTCATGAATTTTTTTCCACATAAGCTGTAAAACATTTTTTTTTCTAAATTTTTTATTAATACAAGATCTACTTAACTCTAATAAGTTATTATATTTATTTGATTTTAGAAGATTAGAAAGGTCATATTCATTAGATGAATAAAAACCTTTATTTTTTTGAGCAACACTTTGTTTTAGAAGTCTATAAGTTCCAATAACTTTAGTTTTACTTAATTTATTTTTTTTAAAAGTTACAATTATGTGCTCTGCGTATTTATCGTAATCATCAGTTTCTCTTTTAAAAGAATTAAGTTTTATAATTTTATTTTCACGTTCTGCAAAAAATACTTTATATCTTAATCTTTGCGCAGCTTTTATTTCAGATTTGCTATCGGCTAAATAGCAACTAAAAGTTGGCTGAAAAAAGTTACTTGTATTAATAAATAACTTATTATTTTGTAATTTTTTAAGGCTAATTAACATACTAAGTAATTATGTGATTCACCTTTCAGAAATATGAAGAATTTGTTTAAAATCTGTTACAAAGATGCTCTTTAAAAACCTTCTGCTTCAAGTATAATTTATTTATGGAATTGTTATTTTACTCTCTTGCTGGGATAATTGTGATCGTAGTTATTGCAGTATCTAGAAAATCAATCGTAGCAGGTATGGAGGCAAGATCAGATATTAAGAGAGAAAATAAACCAGCTGATAACGAACAGGGGATAGAAGATATCACCAATGAAAATATTGAAAAAACTAATGAGCAAGTAAAGATTATAAATCAAATCGATGATCTAATTTTAATTGTAGATAAATTTAAAAATATCAAATTTTTTAATAATAGTGCAAAAAAAAAATTTGGAGAAAATAATTTAAATAAGCACGTGGCTACTTTATTAAGAGTTCCTGATTTACTCCAAAATATTGATTTAGTGCTTTTAAAAAAAGAGACAATTACTATGGATTTAGAATTATCCTCTCCCTCATTTCAGTTCTTTAAAGTTCATCTATTCTCTGGACCGACCTCATATGTCGATGATCCTGACTCAGTTGTTTTATTTCTAAAAGATTTAACTGATATTATAAAAGCGCAAAGGCTTAAATCTGATTTTGTAGCTAATGTCAGCCATGAACTTAAAACGCCTTTAGTTTCTATTAAAGGATTTTTAGAAACTATAAGCGGACATGCGAAAGATGATTTAGAAGCACAAAAAAAATTTATACCGATAATGCTTGAGCAAGCTGATAGGATGGAAAGCTTAATTAAAGATTTACTTTCATTAAGTAGAATTGAGTTAGAGGAACATATACAGCCTCAAGATAAAGTAAATTTAAAAGAAATTTTAAGTAACGTTGAAGACATCCATCAAAAAAATTTAAAATCTTTTGAATTTAAAAATAATATAAAAGATGATTTCTTTATTAAAGGCGATCATGAAAAATTAATTGAAGTTTTTTCAAATATTATTGATAACAGTATAAAATATTCAGAAAAAAATAAAAAGATTGAGGTTAATTGTGGGCAAGGTAACGGAAAAGTTATAGGAGACTCTTATACCGTGTCCATTAAAGATAATGGTATTGGAATTCCAACTGAACAACTTCCGAGAATTACTGAAAGATTTTTTAGAGTTGATGCTGCTAAAAGCAAAAAAGTTGGTGGCACTGGACTTGGAATGGCGATCGTGAAGCACATTGTTAATCAGCATAGAGGAGAACTAGAAATAAAAAGTGAACCTCAAAATGGCACCGAAATAAAGGTCCATTTTTCAAAATTTTAGCAAATATTACAGTTTTATTAAATTTTGTCTTGAGATAGACGGCAAAATAGTTAAAGTTTTAGTATGACTAGATTAATGAATTATATAAGTCTGGTTTTATTAACTTTAATTTTTACAACTGTTAAAGCAGATGTAAATTTAATAGAGAAAACTTTACGTTCTCAACCTCTTACAGTTTTTGATCTTGGACTTCTAAGACTAAAAAACGATCTTAAGCTAGCTAAAAACGATTTAGTTCTTGAAGTAGATAATAAAAATGTATCTACAATTTATACTGAAGCTTTATTTTCTAGAAGAGACGATGGAATTCAATTAATTGTGTCAGCACCGATGAGCACTCATTTAAATGCTAACTCGTACATGGCGGACTCAATTAAATGTAGAAAAATTTTTGAAAAAGTTAAAAATAATCTTTTAAAAGGACAAAACGAGAGCAATATGATTCACTCAAAAGCTGCATCTTATTTAAGTGAAGTATTCACCGCTCCAACACAATGGAATGCTTGGAGATATGATAAAAGTTTTACTCAAAAATTAGTTAACTTTGTACAACTAGAAGTTACATTAAAGCCAACTCAGTCCTATGCAGTTAAAAATAAAGTAAGACCTTTTAGTTGCGGAGGGTCTTTAGCCTCTGATTATCAACAAATCGAGATAACTAGAAAGTTCAACTAAAAAGTTATCATTTTAATAAATTTGTAACATATCTGTAATAATTAAGAGTCCTCTTAATTCTATGAGTCCAATGTTTGTTAATTAATTAATAAATGAAAGGATAAACAATGAAAAAACTATCAATCGCTTTAGCTTCATTAGTTGCAATGTTAGTTGTAACTTCTGCTCAAGCTAGAGATCAGATTAAAATCGTAGGTTCTTCAACTGTATTCCCTTATGCAACAATCGTTGCTGAAAGATTTGGTTCGTCTGGTAAATTTAAAACACCAGTAATCGAGTCAACAGGAACAGGTGGTGGAGCTAAATTATTCTGTGCTGGAGTTGGTACAGAGCACCCAGACATAACAAATGCATCTAGAGCTATGAAGGCTAAAGAGTATGCGCTATGTCAAAAAAATGGTGTTGAAGAAATCGTAGAGATTACAGTTGGTAACGACGGAATAACGTTAGCTTATTCTAAAGATGCTAAACCAGTAAACTTTACAAAAAAACAATTATGGGCAGCATTAGCAAAAGAAGTTGCTAAAGATGGTGCGTTAGTACCAAATCCATATAAAAATTGGAGTGATATCGACTCATCATTACCAAACTACCCTATCAAAGTTATGGTGCCTCCAGGAACATCAGGAACAAGAGATGCTTGGAATTCATTAGTAATGAAAAAAGGTATCGATGATGCTTCTAAAAAAGCTGGCGCTAAATATAAAGCGTTAAGAGAAGATGGTGCGGTAATTGAAGTTGGTGAAAACGACTCACTTATTATTCAAAAATTAGCTGCGGACAAAGAAATGTTCGGTTTCTTTGGTTTCAGTTATTTCTTAGCTGCAAAAGATAAATTGCAAGCTGCAAGCATTGAAGGTGGTCAACCAAGTCTATCTTCGATTCAAGATTACAGTTACGCAGTTGCAAGACCTTTATTCTTCTACGTGAAAAAAGCTCACGTGGGCGTTGTACCAGGCTTACATGAATTCGTAAAAGAGTTCACAAGTAAAAAAGCTATGGGTAAAAAAGGTTATTTAACTGATATCGGGCTAGTACCCCTAGATGGCAAGTTATACAAAACATCTAGAACTAACGCTACGAAGTTAGTTAACATGCCTGCTAAGAAGTAGTAGTATCAATTAAACAAAAAGGGGGTATTTTACCCCCTTTTTTATCTTAAAAGCTCAATATGAATTTAATACTTGTAACTTTTATTATTCTCTTAGCTTTCACAAGTTATTATTTCGGTAGAAAAAAAGCTCTAGTTATTCAATCATCACAAAGACTTACGGCATTACCAAAATTTTATGGATATTATTTAGCTGCTTGGTGTGCTGCACCAGCATTAATAATTTTTGCTCTTTGGTCAGTTTTTGAACCATCAATCGTTAAAACATTTATTTTACAAGATTACACTGATCAGAACTTAACTAAAAATGAGCTTCAGCTTATTTACACAAAGGTTAAAGCATTAGCCGCAGGAACTTACACGGGAAATATTACTAATTTTCTAGATGAGTCTGCTAATAAGTACATTCAATTAAAAGGAATAGCTAACAGCGCTAAAGTAGCAATTATTTTAGCAATTTTAATTTTCTCTCTGAGTTTTGCATATAAATCTGTTCAGAAAAATGATCGCATGAGAGAACCAGTAGAAATTTTTCTTAAATGGGTGTTATTTGTTGCATCATTAGGTGCAGTTTTAGTTACAATTGGAATAGTTTTTTCACTTTTATTCGAAGCGATTAGGTTTTTTCAAGCAGTAAAAATCTTTGACTTTATATTCGGAACTCATTGGTATCCTGCTAAAACTTTTGTAAGAGATGGCCAACCAGATCCTGAATTAATGAAGGATGCTTTCGGAGCTGTGCCTTTATTTGCTGGAACTTTTTTTATTGCTTTTATTGCAATGTGTGTTGCCATCCCCATAGGTTTGCTGAGTGGGATATATCTATCTGAGTATGCTGGAAGAGGCGTAAGAAAATATGCGAAACCTATTATTGAGATTTTAGCTGGTATTCCAACAGTGGTATATGGTTTTTTTGCAGCTTTAACCGTCGGTCCTTTTGTTAAAGAAATTGGTAACGCTATGGGTTTAGAAGTTTCAGCGGAGAGCGCTTTAGCTGCAGGAGCAGTTATGGGAGTAATGATAATTCCTTTTATTTCAAGTCTAAGCGATGACGTTATAACAGCAGTACCGCAAAATTTAAGAGATGGAAGTTACGCAATGGGTGCAACAAAATCTGAAACTGTAAAAAAAGTAATTTTTCCAGCAGCCTTACCTGGTATCGTAGGTTCGATACTTTTAGCAGTATCAAGAGCGGTGGGAGAAACAATGATCGTTGTAATGGCCTCAGGACTAGCGGCTAATCTTACAATGAATCCACTCGAATCAACTTCAACCATTACAGCACAAATTGTAGTAATTTTAATTGGAGACCAACAATTTGGAGATCCAAAAACTCAATCAGCTTTTGCCTTAGGAATATCTTTATTTATAGTAACTTTATTTTTAAATGTAATCGCTCTTTCAGTTGTTAAAAAATATAGGGAAAAATATGAATAGTTTTAAGAAAAATTTATTAAAAAAAAGATATAACGCTGAAAGAAGATTTCAATGGTATGGCAAAATAGCTATAGGATTAGCTTTAAGCTTTTTAGCAGTTTTTATGTTTCAGATATTTTCAAAAGGTTACTCAGCTTTTCAAAAAACTTGGATAGTAACAGAAGTTCATTATGATAAAGAATTACTTTTAATCGATGCAGAAAGTCCATCAAAAGATGATTTAGAAAATGCAGACTATTATGATGTTGCTTACAAAGCTATGACCTCATTAGATCCTGGACTTCCTGAAGAAGAGGATCGTCAATTAATTCAAATGGTTTCATATAAATATGAGACTGAAGTTAAAGATCTACTTTTAAAAAATCCAGACTTTCTGGGTAAAATAGTACCCATAAAATTAACAGCTTCTGATGATGTTGATCAAGTTCATAAGGGAAATTATCCAAGAGATATCCCTGAAAAGAATAGAAGAGTAAATGATTATCAGCTGCAGATTTACGATATGCTTAATGAAAGAGGGGATATTTTATCAGAGTTTAACATTAGTTTTTTTACAAGCCCTGATTCAAGAGAGGCAGAACTAGCAGGTATAGCTAGCTCGTTTATGGGAACAGTTTTTAGTATACTAGTATGTTTAGCGTTTTCATTTCCTGTTGCAGTGTTAGCTGCAATTTATCTCGAGGAATTTGCACCAAAAAATAAATTTACAGATTTTATAGAAGTAAACATTAATAATTTAGCAGCTGTTCCATCGATAGTATTTGGTTTGCTAGGTCTTGGTGTTTTATTAGCAGTTTTTAATTTACCAAGATCGACACCACTTGTTGGAGGAATTACTTTGTCTCTTATGACATTACCAACAATAATTATTGCTGCAAGAGCCTCTTTAAAAGCTGTACCACCAAGTATAAGAGAAGCTGCATTAGCGATGGGTGCGAGTAATATGCAAACGACCATGCATCATACTGTGCCACTATCAATGCCTGGAACTTTATCTGGAACGATAATTGGCTTAGCTCAAGCCTTAGGGGAAACAGCCCCTTTAATTTTAATAGGAATGGTTGCTTTTGTGAACACAATACCTGGAACGCCAGTTGATCCTGCTGCAAGTTTACCAGTTCAGATATATATATGGTCAGAAAGTGCTGAGAGGGGTTTCGTTGAAAAAGTATCTGCATGTATTATGGTGCTTCTAGCTTTTTTAATTTTAATGAACTTGGCAGCTCAAATCGTTAGACACAAATTTGAAAAGAAATGGAGTTAAATGAGTAAAATCAAAGCGGAAAATGTAAATGTATATTACGGATCCAAACAGGCATTATTTGATGTCTCTATAGATATTGCAGAAAAAGAAGTTACAGCTCTAATTGGACCATCTGGGTGTGGAAAGTCTACTTTCTTAAGATGCTTGAACAGGATGAACGACGTCATAGAAATTTGTAGAGTTGAAGGCAGTATTAAAATGGACAACCTAGAACTGAACTCAAGAAAGTTAGATGTTGTGAGACTTAGGGAGAATGTTGGTATGGTTTTTCAAAAACCCAATCCGTTCCCTAAAACAATTTATGAAAATGTAGCTTATGGGCCTACTATTCACGGTATTGCACAGAGCAAAGAAGAAATGGATCAAATAGTTGAAACAAGTCTGAAAAAAGCTGCCCTGTGGAACGAAGTTAAAGATAGACTTGATGAAATCGGAACTGGTTTATCAGGCGGTCAACAGCAACGACTATGTATTGCTAGAGCTATATCTGTAAGTCCAGAAGTGATTCTCATGGACGAACCATGTTCAGCGCTTGACCCAATAGCAACAGCTCAAATCGAAGAACTTATAGATGATCTTAAAAAAGAGGTTACAATTGTAATAGTTACCCACTCAATGTCACAAGCAGCCAGGGTATCTCAAAAAACAGGTTTCTTTCATTTGGGAAAACTTATAGAATTTGGACCAACAGATAAAATATTTAAAAATCCTGACAACCAGCAAACTCAGGATTATATTACAGGAAGGTTTGGTTAATGAGTGAAAAACCGCATATTGTAAAATCTTACGAAGAGCAACTTCATTTATTAAAAGATACAATAGTGAAAATGGGAACTGGAGTTGAGAAACAGCTTGAAAATACTATTCAATCTTTAGTTAAAAAAGACATTAACTTAGCAGAAAAATCTATCAAAGATGACGAATTGACTGATAAGTATGAAATAAATATAGAAGAGCAAGTTGTAAATTTGATTGCCTTAAGGCAACCTATGGCAATAGATTTAAGAGAAACAGTTGTTGCTTTAAAAGTTTCTTCAGACTTGGAGAGAATTGGTGATTTAGCAAAAAATATCTCAAAACGATTAACTAAAATTGGAACTGATTTACCCAATGATATAACTAAAAATTTTGAAATAGCTGGTTTAAAAGCATCAAAACAAGTCAATGCAGTTTTAAACTCGTATTTACATAGAGATAAAGATACAGCAGAAAATGTTTGGAATTCTGATGAAGAAATAGATCAAATGACTAATAGTAATATGGAAGCTGCAATAAAACATTTAGAAAAAAATAAAAACGATATACAAAAAGTAACCCAACTACTTTTCATGCTTAAAAATATTGAGAGGATTGGAGATCATGCAACCAATATTGCAGAGCAAGTTTATTTTCTGATTACAGGAGATTATTTAGAGGGAGACCGACCAAAAGGATAATGAGGGCAAATTTATTCATTGTCGAAGATGAAATGCCCATCGTAACTTTGCTTAAATACAATTTAGAAAAAGAGGGTCACAAAGTTGATTATGCAGTCAATGGAGAAGACGCTATTAGAAATATAAAGGAAAAAAATCCTGATTTAATTTTATTAGATTGGATGTTGCCGGATATTTCAGGTGTTGAAGTCTGTAAAAATTTGAAAAGAAGCAATCTTCACAAAAATATCCCAATCATTATGTTAACAGCCAAAGGTGAAGAAGAAGACAAGCTGAAAGGATTTGAAACAGGAGCAGATGACTACGTAACTAAGCCATTCAGCCAAAAAGAACTTATTGCAAGAGTTAACGCTTTACTAAAGAGATCTAAACCAAGTGTTGCCGCTGATGTTGTAGTATTTGAGGATCTAAAAGTAGATAGAGTTCAACGAAGAGTTTATAGAGCAGATAAGCAAGTTATAGTTGGTCCTACAGAATTTAAACTAATTGATTTTTTAATAAAGAATCCAAAAAGAGTATATTCGCGTGAGCAACTTTTAAATTCTGTATGGGGAGATGATATTTATGTGGAGCCCAGAACTATAGATGTTCATATTAGAAGACTAAGAAAAGCAATAAATATTGATGGCAAGAAAGATCTTATCAGAACAGTTAGATCTGCCGGTTACTCCTTAGATGCCTGAAGATCTTTTGGCTTTATAAATGAAATTAATTTTCCTTTAACTTTTGATAACCTCTCCCAATCATTGAAATTAAAGTTTACTTCGGCAACGGCTGCAGTAGGAAATTTTCTTTTTAAATTTTCAAATTGATCAGAATTTTCTTTAAGACAGATTCGATTTATGAGTTCACTCATTGAAGGTTCATGATTGATTAAAAGTAAAGTTTTATAATTATCACCTGTTTGTTTTAAGATATGAATAATTTCATCCTCACTAGCGTGATAAAGCGCCTTTTTTTTAATAATTTTTTTAAAACTGATTTTTTCTGACAATATATCTAATGTTTGCATTGTCCTTTTAGAGGATGAGCAATAAACTAAATCAAATTTTAATTTCTTTTTAATAAAAAATTCACAAATTAATTTTGCTGAATTTACTCCCCTTTTATTCAATGGCCTGTCATGATCATCTAAATCTGGAAAATCCCAACTAGATTTAGCATGTCTCATCGCATATAATTTAAACATATTTTTAATTTAACATTTATATATGTCGAAAGCATCATTTTCAGAAAACGCTAATATTAGCAATCAACTCATAAACAGAGAATTATCTTGGCTTCAGTTTAATGATCGTGTTTTAGAAGAGTCAAAAGATAAAACAAATCCTCTATTTGAAAGAGTAAAATTTTTATCAATCGCAGGTACAAATTTAGATGAATTTTTTATGGTAAGAGTCGCTGGACTTTTCAATCAAATTAAAGATGGTTTTGACGAATTAAGCGCAGATGGATTAACTGCAGAGGATCAATTAAATAGAGTCGTATTAAAAACTAAAGATCTATTAAAGAAGCAAAACGAAGCGTTCCTTGAGTTAAAAAAGGAGTTATCAAAAGAAAAAATTTTCATTCGAAAAATATCAGAACTAAATAAGAAGGATCTTATGTATCTAAGAGAATACTTTCAGGAAACAATTTATCCTATAATAACACCTACTGCCATTGACCCATCACATCCCTTTCCTTTTATACCAAATAAAGGCCAAGCAATTTTACTAAGAATGACAAGAATTAAAAAAAAAAGAGAACTAAACGCAATTATAGTTATACCAAGAGCACTTCCAAAATTTATATCGCTAAACAATTCTGAAACAATAAATGAATTTGTCACAATTGATGACGTAATTTGTAAATTTGCAAATGAAATATTTCCAGACCATAATATCGAGGCGAGTTTGCAGTTTAAAATAATTAGAGACAGTGAAATTGAAATAGATGATGAAGCTGCTGATCTTGTGAGATATTTTGAAAAAGCAATTAAGAAAAGAAGAAGGGGAAACGTAGTTAAACTTGAAGTACTCACTAATTCAAATAAAAACCTTTTAAATTTTATTTCAAAAAAATTTAAAATGGATGAAGATCATATTTATGAGGTTGAAGGATTAGTCGGAATACAAGATATAGATGAAATTTGTAAAAAGAAAGATCCAAAGCTGAGATTTAAAAAGTTTAATCCTAGAAAAGTTGAAAGATTAAAAGAATTTGATGATAAATTTTTTTCAGCTATAAGAAGTAAAGATTTTGTTGTACACCACCCTTTTGAAACTTTTGATGTAGTAATTCAATTTTTAGAAGCTGCAGCAAAAGATCCCAAAGTTATCGGTATCAAACAAACTTTATATCGAACCACACCTGACTCTCCTATCGTAAAAGCACTAAGTAGAGCAGCAGAAAACGGAAAAGTTGTTACAGCCGTAATAGAAATAAAAGCTCGATTCGATGAGGAAGCTAATATTGAATTATCTAGGAAACTAGAGAAAGCTGGCGTTCAAATTGTTTACGGATTCGCAAAATACAAAACGCATGCAAAGGCAAGTTTAGTTTTAAGAAAAGAAGGAGCTAAAACGCGAAGCTATGTTCACTTAGGTACAGGAAACTATCATCCAATTAACGCAAAAATTTATACTGACTTATCACTGTTTAGCTCTAATCAAGACTTGGCCAAAGATGTCGAAAAATTTTTCAATTATGTAACTGGTTATGCAAAACCAAAAAAATTGAATAAAATTTTTATGTCTCCATTAAATAGTAGGAATTTTTTTGAAGAAAAAATTGAAAATGAAATTGTAAATGCAAATAAAGGAAAACCTGCAGAAATATGGGCAAAAATGAATTCTCTTGTAGACCCTGGAATTATTAAGAAATTTTACGAAGCTTCAAACGCAGGGGTAAAAATAAATTTATCAGTAAGAGGAGTATGTTGCTTAAGACCTGGAATTAAAGGTCAATCTGAAAATATAAAAGTAAAAAGCCTTATTGGCAGATTTTTAGAACACTCAAGAATTTATTGTTTTGCAAATGGTAGTTCTATGCCCTCTCGAGAGAATCAGGTATATATTTCATCTGCAGATTTAATGCCTAGAAATTTAGATAGAAGAATTGAAATTATAATTCCGATAGAAAACAATACTGTGCATGAACAAATTTTAGATCAAATTATGTTAGCCAACTTTAAAGATAAATCAGAAACATGGTATTTAGATAGCTTAGGAAACTATCATAAAGAACAAGAGAAAGGCTTTTCCGCACATTCCTATTTCATGAAGAACCCAAGTTTATCAGGTCGTGGTAAGTCAATTTTAAGAGCTAAACCTCAAAATTTAAGATTAGTAAAATGAAACCAGAATTAAAAAATCTTTTTAAATTTCAGTCTAATAAAAAGTCTAAGCAAGCCATAATAGATCTTGGATCAAATTCAGTAAGAATGCTCATATACGATAATTTTAAAATTTCTCCAATTCCAGTCTTTAATGAAAAAGCAGTTTGCAAACTTGGAAAAAATTTAGATAAATCTAAAAAACTAAACCCTGATGGAATTAAAAGTTCTTTAAAAGTTTTAAATAGATTTAAAGAAATTTTAGATATTTCAGACGTTCAAGATTTAGAAATTATTGCAACAGCGGCTTTTAGAGAGGCCACTGATGCAAGTGAATTTTTAAGAGAAATTGAAAAAATATTTAATAAAAAACCACTAGTATTATCTGGCGAGGAAGAAGCAAGAACATCAGCAAACGGTGTAATGGTAGGATTTGATAAAGTAGATGGACTAGTTGCAGATTTAGGAGGTGGAAGTTTAGAACTTGCCAGAGTTTCTAAAAATCAAATTTTTGAAACAACCTCTTTACCTCTTGGAGTATTAAGACTTGAAAATAATCCTATTATAAAAAAAAGAAATTTGGGAAAATATGTTAGAAAACTTTTAAGAGATGAAAAATGGCTTTCTAAAAAGAAATTTAAAAATATTTATTTGGTAGGAGGGACTTGGAGATCATTATTTAAATATCATCTCTTTAAAGAAAAACACCCATTACATATTTTGCATCAATATAAACTCTCAAAAGATGTAGCAGTTAAATACTTAAATAGGATTTCAAAATTTAATAAATCATCTTTGAAATCAATGGAGTATATAACTAAATCTAGAACTCCCTATTTACCGTTTAGCTCTATAATACTTAACGAAATAATTGAAGCAGCAAGCCCTTCAAAAGTTATTTGCTCAATCAGTGGACTGAGAGAGGGGCATATGAATATAATTATAAACCAAGGAATGAGCGAGGATGAAATTTTCAAATTAAAAACTGATGGTATATCTTTTAAAAAAGGGGACTATGGAAAGAGTTTTGAGAAATATTTTAACTTTATTTCACCATTATTTGAAGACAACGAATATTTTAATCGAAGATTACTAACCTTGGCTTGTATCTTAAGTAAAATGGATTGGGGTTTAGGAGCTTTTCAAAAAGCAGAATTAGTTTTTATGGAAGTGTTAAATACTCCATTACTAAAACTAGAACATAGAGATAGAGTAAAAGTTGCATCAGCAAGTTTTTGGAGACATTGTGGTTTAAAATATAATCCGAATTATGAGTTTTTATCCTTATTAAATAACAACGAAATTTTATCCTCAAAGCAAGTGGGATCTGCTTTAAGATTAGCAGAGTCACTTACAAGCATGTCTTCGTTATTGTTAGATGAATTTAAAATTTATAAAAGAAATAAGACTATTTTTTTGAAAATACCTAACAATCATAGTGATATAGTCTCAAAACAAGTAACTAAAAGACTTAAAAACCTGGCAAGAGAGATGAATGTCGACTCTAATATCATTTATTCTTGAAAATTAATAAATCTTTAACTTAATTTAAATATTTTTTTAGCATTTGTATATTTATATTATTGATAGATTAATAGATCATCAGTCTCCCATCTGTGTTGTTAATTAATTAGCCCAAGGTATCAATATTACCTTGGGCTACCCTCCAACTATAAAATAATTTTTCTAATTAAATAGACAGCTAGTATTCCGCCAACAATTTCAGCAATGATATAGCTAGGAGTATTTAAGTAATTAATTCCAGTAAATGTGTCTGTAAAAGTTCTTGCTATTGCTACCGCTGGATTTGCAAATGAAGTTGAAGAGGTAAACCAATACCCCGCTGTAATAAAAGTAGCTACTGATGAAGCGACCACAAGTTTGCCGCTCTTTAAAGATCCAAATATCACAAAAATTAATCCAAAAGTTGCAATGATCTCAGCTGTAAAAATATTTATTCCAGGTCTAATCTTCTGTGAAAGCTGCAACAAAGGAAGATCAAACATAAAATTTGCTAACATTACCCCTAACATGCAACCTAAGATTTGAGCAGAGATATAAGTGATAATTAAATTTTTTTTAATCTTGTTGGTAAAATACATTGCTAAAGTAACGACAGGATTGAAATGTGCGCCGGAGATATCACCGATTGAAGTAATCAGAACAAATAATCCTGCACCTGTAGCTAAAGTATTCGCTATTAACATTACAGCGATATCATCAGTTAGATTTTGAGCCATAATACCTGAACCAACAATAATCATGACTAAAAAACAACTTCCTATAAATTCACCAATAAATATCTTTTTACTTTTCATTTTTTACCCAATGTTTAATTTTTTCATTAATTATATTATAAGTTTCTTCAGCTATTAAATTTATTTTATCTTTATTTTTAGTTTTTTTAATTTTTTCAACAGGGTCTGCGATGTCCCAGTGCGTAATGGTCTTTTTTTTGGGCCATACAGGACAAACTTCTTTATTGGCGTTATTACAAACTGTAATCACGTAATCAATATCAATATCATTTTTTAAAAATTCATCAAAATTTTTTGAATAATACGTGGCTAAATTAAATTTTTTTCCTTCAAGATACTCTTTAATGTAGGGATTGATTTTTCCTGAAGGATTACTTCCAGCGCTAAATGCGATGAATTGATTTCGGAAATTATTGTTTACAATACTTTCCGCTATTATGCTTCTCGCAGAGTTTCCAGTACAAACAAATAATATTGTTTTTATTTTCCTCATAAAAAATGTATTGAAGTGTCCCGAACTTACGGAGCCAAAATTTGATAAAAACCAATAATAAATAATGGAATCTGCAACCCAAAATTGGTTAATATTGCTTTATCCTTAGAAATAAAACCTGCAATAGTCCATCCAACAACTCCCGCTCCATGAAACATTATATTTACTGGATACATATTCAAATTTGTTAATAAAATACCTGTAAGAACTAAAAAAGTACTTAACCATTTAAGGTATTTTTTAATAAACTTCATAATCAACTATATGATTGTAATGTTAAAGTTTTGTTAACCAGACGAGGCTTTAACTTTTTTCTCGATAAATTCTGGTATCTCATCACCAAGATCATCGTCTTTTTGATTTTTAGGTTGAAAGGCATACAAAACATGAAGTTTGCAATAAGGAAAATCTCCTTCAGGTTTTCTACCGCAAAAATAGAATTTCTCCTCATTAGGATGACCTATAGGCCATTTGCACGTTTCATCAGTAAGTTCTTCCAATGATTTAGGGTTTTCTGGCTCGAAGTTTTTATCTAATAAAATTGATTGAAATTTAGCTTTTCTTGATGTGGGCGCTGGTCCTCTTCTAATCTGCTTATTATCATTGGTTCTAGGCGAATTAGATTGCTTAGAAGGGGCTCTAGCTTCTAAATTTAATCTATGAGCTTTTCCTATTACGGCGTTTCTAGTGGTGTCACCTAATGCTTCGGCTATCTGACTTGCAGTATGCCCTTTAGACCAGAGTTCTTTTAATTTAGCGACTTTTTCTTCTGTCCAACTCATAGTATATAATTACAATATTTAGTAATTATTAAAAACTTAGGGCATAATATTGGGGTTTAAAACATTAAAACGCATCAAAGCTGTGAGTAGATTTAGTTTTGCACAGTTTTTTTAATAACAGGTTATAAGACTATCAATGGTTGAAATTTCGAAAAAATATAAAATTGGAAAAAGAAGATTCGGATTAGTTAATTGGTACGGAACATGGACTTTATACAAAAAAGAAGTTCTTAGATTCTTAATTGTGTGGATACAAACTATTTTTTCTCCACTAATTTCATCTTTACTCTTTTTACTTGTTTTATCTTTAGCTATTGGAGTAGATAGAGGCGATGTTCTTGGAGTGCCTTTTATAACTTTTTTAGCGCCAGGGTTGATTTCAATGCAGGTAATTCAACAATCTTTTTCTCATTCTTCTTCATCTTTTATGATTAAAAAAATTGATGGAACTATAGTTGATTTATTATTTGCTCCTCTGTCAGCTGGAGAAGTTACAATTTCTGTTTCTCTTGCGGCTGTAACGAGAAGTGTATTAATTGGAATAGTTTCGATAATTGTATTTAAATTAATTATAGATATTGAAATCAAAAACTATTTAACGCTTATAGCCTTTACTTTACTTTCTTCTTTTGTTTTAGGAAATATTGGAATAATTGCTGGGTTATGGGCTGAAAAATTCGATCATATGGCAACAGTCACTAATTTTGTAATAGTGCCACTATCTTTCTTATCAGGCACTTTTTATTCAATAGAGAGACTTCCTGATTTTTTGCAAGTAGTAAGTAAAGTTAATC
Source organism: uncultured Pelagibacteraceae bacterium (assembly GCA_902557935.1). Classification (GTDB taxonomy): domain Bacteria; phylum Pseudomonadota; class Alphaproteobacteria; order Pelagibacterales; family Pelagibacteraceae; genus Pelagilacustribacter. The sequence continues at coordinate 30,269 of CACECJ010000007.1, forward strand.
CTTTTTTTTATATGATTGATGGTTTTAGATATAGTTTTATTGGCACTTCAGACGGTTCAATCTCTTTTGGTTTGGTATATTTAACTGCCCTAAGCTTTGTTAGCTGGCTTGTTTGTTATTTATTGTATAAAAAAGGCTATAAAATAAAATCATGAGTAAAATTTTAAATACTTATAACAGAAAGAAAATCTCTTTTTCCAAAGGAAAAGGAAGTTTCTTATATACAACGAATGGAAAGAAATATTTAGATTTCGTTCAAGGAATTGCTGTTAACTGCCTTGGCCATGCTAACGACTACTTAATTAGATCTATCAATAAACAATCTAAAAAATTATGGCACGTTTCAAATGTTTTTACTATCCCTGAGCAAGAGAGATTGGCAAAAAGATTAGCCCAAAAAACATTTGCTGATTATGTAACTTTTCAAAATTCTGGGGCAGAAGCGACAGAAGCAGCTATAAAATTTGCTAGAAGATATTTTTATTCAAAAGGTCAACCAAGAAAAAATAGAGTTCTTTGTATTAATAATAGTTTCCATGGGAGAACTATCGCAGCTATTTTTGCTAGTAACAGTAAAAAAGCTATTGAGGGTTTTAAACCTAAAGTAGATGGTTTTGATCACTTTAACTTTGGTGATCACAAAGGTTTAGAAAAAGCTATAACCAGCAGAACAGCAGCTATCATGGTCGAGACAATCATGGGAGAAGGGGGCATTAAAGTTATTCCAGATTTTTGCCTCAAAGGATTAAGAAAACTATGTAATAAGAAAAAAATTTTATTAATTCTTGATGAAGTTCAATGCGGAATTGGAAGAAGTGGCAAATTTTTTGCTTTTGAATACGCAAAAATCAAACCTGATATCGTTCCAATAGCAAAAGGTATCGGTGGTGGCTTTCCAATAGGTGCAGTTTTAGTAAATAAAAAAGTAGCATCAGGTATGAAGCCCGGAACACATGGCTCAACATTTGGTGGAAATCCTTTAGCAATGAGTGCCGGAAATGCTGTCATGGATATGATGTTTAAAAAAGGTTTCCTTAACAATGTGAGTAAAAATGGAAAATATTTTATAAATCAACTTAATAAAATAAAAAATAAGTATCCTAAAATTATTAAAGAAGTAAGAGGCAAAGGACTTCTCATTGGACTTTGTCTTCATGTAAATCAAGCTAAATTTATCCAAAAACTTTTAGATAATAATTTATTGACAGTGAGAGCTGCTGAAAATGTTGTCAGACTTTTGCCTCCTTTGAATGTAACAAAGAGCGAGATAAACTTAGGTTTAAAAATAATTGAGAAAGTTTGCAAAAAATTTTAAATGAAAAACTTTATAAATATCTCTGACTGTTCTTCAGTAGAGCTTAGAGCAATTATTGAAGAAGCAAAAAAGAGAAAACAAAATAGATCTGGATTAAATAAATCTGCGCCTGATGAAGATAAGCCCTTTGAAGGTAAGTCGATGGCTATGATTTTTGAAAAACCTTCCACTAGAACAAGAATGTCATTTGACATTGCTGTAAAGCAATTAGGAGGTTCATCAATTATTTTAAATCCAGATGGAATACATTATGGCAAGGGAGAGGAGACTTTAAAAGATACGGCAAAAGTTTTATCTGAGTATGTTGATATCGTTATGTTGAGAACTTCATCTCATAAAAATTTAGAGGAGTTTGGAAAGCATTTAGATATCCCAATTATAAATGGTCTCTCAGACGTCAGTCATCCTTGTCAAATTATGTCTGACATTCTTACTTATGAAGAAAGTAATGGCTCAATCGAAGGTAAAACTGTTTCTTGGATTGGAGATGGTAATAATAATATGTCTAATTCTTTAATAGAAGCTGCAGGAAAATTCAATTTTAAACTTAATATTGGTTGTCCAAAAAAATATTCTCCAAATAAGAGTTTATTGAAGCTAGCTAAAAAGGAGAAAGTCAAATTAACAATTACTTCTAAACCTCTAGAGGCAGCTACAGGGGCTGATTGTGTAATGACCGATAAATGGATTTCAATGAATGATAAAGTAAACAAAATTTCTAAAAAGAAAACTTTAAAACCTTACCAAGTTAATAAGAAACTAATGAGCAAGGCAAATTCGGATGCTATTTTTATGCATTGTCTTCCAGTCGGAAGAGGAGAAGAGGTTACGAATGAAGTGATAGATGGAAAGCAATCAGTAGTTTGGAGACAAGCATTGAATAGGGTGCACGCCCAAAAAAGTATTATTAAGTGGTGTTTGGACTAAGGTAAAGGTTTTGGGTTATCTCCTTTTGAATTCATATATAAAATTACTGATGCTCTGTCTTTCTCTTTCCTTAAACCAGCAAAAGCCATTTTAGTTCCTTTAATATAAGCTTGAGGTTTAATTAAATAACTATTCATTTCTTCAAAAGTCCATTCCTTCCCGTAAGCAACCATAGCTTTTGAGTATTTATAATCATTAACGATCCCAGCATTTCGACCAATCACATTCCATAAATTTGGTCCAATCATGTTTTTTCCACTTGCTGAGATCATATGGCATGCACTACATTTCTTAAATACTTTTTCTCCATGAGCAAGATCTCCCATTGCTAATAAAGCTTTGATGTCAACTGCCTGAACTGTCTTCTCGACTGCTTCAGTTGCACCTGTAGTTGAAGCCACTTCCAAACCCTCTACTTTGTACGCTGACTCTTTAGGTTTTTCTACGTGAAATAACACATCGGTGAATTTTCCAATACCTATTACTATTAAAACAGTTAAAAGCACCGCTGCAATTATTTTATTTAATTCAAAACTGTCCATAATTTTGGTAAATACTTTTATAAACGTATAACACGAGATTTAAAAAAAAAACTTAAAATTACCAAATTTTTTTGCGTCTCTAGGACGCATAATTATGAATAAAACTGCAATAATAATACCATCAAGATTAGCTGCTCAGCGATTGCCAAACAAACCTCTTAAACTAATAAAAAATAAAGAGATGATTCTTCATGTTTATGAGGCCGCAAAGATTGCTAAATCCGGAGAGGTAATAATAGCCACCCCAGATCAAGCTATTATCAATTTAATTAAAAAATCTGGCGGAAACGCTGTGTTGACAACTAATGATCATAAAACAGGTACGGATAGAATTTTCGAAGCTTTTAAAAAAACGTTCAACAGTGATGCACATATAATTGTTAATCTTCAGGGAGACATGCCAAATATTGAACCGAAGGCTATTAAAGATTTAATTGATTATATGTATTTAGGAAAGTGTGAAATAGGAACTTTAGCGAGTAAAGTCTCAGACTCTGAATTAGAGGATCAAAATATTGTTAAGGTGTGTGTAAAGGAAAAAATGAGGCCAGGCATGTTTGTTAAAGCTTTAGATTTTGTCAGAATACGTCCTAATAAACAGTACGAGTCCTATCATCACGTTGGTATTTATGCCTTTACCAATAAAGCTTTATTAAGGTATGTAAGCTTAAAAAGATCGAAACTCGAGCTAGAAAGAAAACTTGAGCAACTTAGGGCAATGGAAAATGACATGTTAATTCATGTAGGTTATATCAATTCCTCTCCTTTAAGTGTAGATACTGAAAAAGATTTAATAAAAGTTAAAAATTTAATGGAAAAAAATGAGAAAAATTAAAATTGCTATACAAGGTGAATTGGGAGCTTATTCACATATCGCTGCAGAAAATTTATACAATGGAGCTGAAATCAAAACTTGTGCTACTTTTGAGGAAACTTTTAAGCAAGCATATAACGATCCTGATTATAAAATAGTAATACCTATTGAAAACTCTTTAGCTGGAAGGGTAGCTGATATTCATTATCTACTTCCAAAGTACAAACTACAAATTCATGGCGAACACTTTCAAACAGTAGAGCACAACCTTCTTTGTAAAAAAGAGGCGAATATTAAAGATATAAAATATGTGAGAAGTCACGCTCAAGCTATTGGACAATGTCAAAATTTAATTAATAAAAAAAAATTTAAACAGATTATATCTGCTGATACAGCAGGATCCGCAAAAGATTTAGCAGAAGGAAACGACAAATCTATTGCGGCAATCGCATCAGAACTTTCAGCGAAAATATATAATTTAAAAATTTTAGAGAGAAATGTGGAAGATGAAAAAGGAAATGTTACGCGATTTCTTGTTATGGGAAAAAATATTGAACAACCAGAATTTTCAGATAAAAAAAAATTCATTACAAGTTGTATTTTTAGAGTTAAAAGTGAGCCATCTGCTCTTTACAAATGTTTGGGTGGTTTTGCTACAAACCAGGTCAATCTAACAAAGTTAGAAAGTTTCTCAGTAAAAAATACTTTTGAACAAGCAAATTTCTATCTAGATCTGGAAGGTCATTTAGACCAACCGGGAGTAAAGAAGGCATTAGAGGAACTTGGGTTTCATACAGAAACTTTAGATATTCTGGGAGTTTATGAGGCTTCAAAATTTAGGGAAAAATAGTCCACAAAATTCAATTCTACCCTTGTGGTAATTAAAATGATCTTGATATACTCATACTGAGGTTGGCATCAGGTGGATGTTTCATAAACCCGGTCAGGTCTGAAAAGAAGCAGCCGTAGTGAAAATTTTTCAGGTTGTTGCCTGCCTCTTTTAAAATGATAAATAAAATTTTAGCTCTCAAATATAGGCCACAAGAATTTAAAGATTTAATTGGCCAAGAGGTAATGGTGCAAACCATTAATAATGGAATCAAAATTGGTAAAACACCAAATGCCTACTTACTAACTGGTATTAGAGGAGTTGGTAAAACTACAACTGCTAGATTAATAGCTAAAGCACTTAACTGCGATGCAAATCATAATCCAAAAATAAAATGTTCAAAACAAAATTTTTGCGATACTTGTAAGGAAATTATAAATTCAAATCATATCGATATTTTAGAAATGGACGCAGCTTCCAAAACTGGAATTGATGATGTTAGAGAATTAATTGAGAATTCAAAATACAGCCCCACAAGCGCTAAATTTAAAATATTTATAATTGACGAGGTACATATGTTATCTAAACAAGCCTTTAATGGTTTATTAAAAACATTAGAAGAACCACCACCAAGTTTAAAATTTATTTTAGCAACTACAGAGGTTAGAAAAATACCAGTTACTATCTTATCTAGATGCCAGCGGTTTGATCTTAAAAGAGTAAGTGTTGAAAAATTAACTAATCACCTTAAAAATATATCATCAAATGAAAAGGGAAATATTTCTGAAGATGCAATAAAACTTATAGCCAGAACATCTGAGGGATCAGTCAGAGACTCAATTTCGTTACTTGATCGAGCTTTAATTACTCAAACTGTAAAAGAAAATAAAACTTTAGAAGAGTCAGATGTAAGAAAGATGTTAGGATTAGCAGATAAAAGTAAAATTATTTTATTATTTAATGAAGTTCTAAATGGTGAAGAAAAGAACGCATTAAAATATCTTAAAGAATTAATTGAAGATGGTCTGGATGCAAAAAATTTTCTTAATGATATCCTAGAGATAATATACCTCTACAGCAGGCGCATAGATTTAGGGTCTATTGAAAAAGATATGTCAATTTCAGAGGAAGAACTCAAAATGATTGAAGCTTCAGCAAAAAATCTAGATATGCAAGATATTGGTTTATTTTGGCAGCTAACAATTAAAACAATAGATGATCTTCGGATAGTCGGTAACGAAAACTTGACACTTGAAATGTATATCACGCAACTAGTTCATTTAAAAAATTTACATGAAAAAAGTGAAACCACTAATCCAAATCAAATTTCTAAAAATAAAAGTGAAGATCTCCTCGGAAAAGAAATTAAAGAGACTAAAATTGATTCTAAGGCAACTAACCAGGTAAAAAATCAATTAAAAAGTACGGATCAAATCAAAGCTAACCCTGTAAAAACACTTTCTACTGATTCAGGGGGGTCAAAAATTGAAATCACAAGCTTTCAGGATTTGATAACTAAAGCTGATAAAGATAAAGAAATTGAACTTAAATATGATCTAGAAAGAAATGTTAAGCTAGTTAGTTTTAATTGGGGAAAAATTGATATAAGTTTTAACGATAAACTAAATAAAAATTTTATTAAAACTTTAACAGAAAAATTACTTCAATGGACTGGTGAGAGGTGGATTATTTCATTAAGTAAAAATAATCAAGCTAAAAGCATTTACGAGAAAAACTTAGAGAGTCAAAATATTGAAATTAAAAATTTTAAGGAAAATAAAGTTGCGAAAGAAATAGAAGCAGCTTTTCCAGATGCAAAACTGATTAGTGTTAAAAAGGAAGGAAATAATGAATAATTTTTCTGATATGCTGTCTAAAGCTAAAGTGATGCAGGAAAAAATGAGAGAAGTTCAAGAAAAAATTAAAAAGATAGAGGTAGAGGGAGTCTCTGGAGGTAATTTAGTAAAAGTTATATTAACAGGTGACTATGAAATTAAATCAATCGAGATTACTGAAAATGCTAAAAAAGAAGGCCAAGAAATAATTAATGATCTGATTATTGCTGCTTATAATAGTGCAAAGGAAAATTTAAAAAAAAAATCTGCGGAAGAATTATCCAAAGTAACCGGAGGTCTTAATCTTCCATCTGATTTTAAATTGCCTTTCTAATGGAAAACGATATCCCAGAAATTAATGAACTAATTAAACAATTTTCTAAATTGCCAGGTTTAGGCCCTAAATCTGCAAAAAGAATTATCTTAAAATTAATTAATAATAAAGATAATATGGTAAAACCTTTAGCAAAGTCTCTAGCTGAAGTTTATAAGAAAGTAGTTCGTTGTACTGAATGTGGAAATTTGAAAATTATTGATAAAATTTGTATATGCACATCAGACAATTCTTACGATAAGATTTGTGTAGTAGAAAATCTAGCCGATATGTGGGTTATTGACTCTGCTAATATATATAAAGGTCATTACCATATTCTTGGCGGGACATTAAATTCAAACGAAAACTATGAGCAAAAAAACTTACTTATTCAATCATTAGTAAGTAGAATTAAAAAAAACAACTTAAAAGAAGTAATAATTGCAACTAGTGCTACTGTTGAGGGCCAAACGACAGCACATTATATAGAGGATATTATTAAAAGTGATAAAATTAAAATTACCAAATTAGCCCAGGGTTTGCCTGTAGGCGGTGAAATAGAACAACTCGACGATGGCACTCTCTTTTCTGCTTTCAAAAACAGAGTTCCAGTAACCGATTAATTTGTAGATTTTTTTTCTAATCTTTTTTGATGTAATAATGGTTCAGTATATCCTGATGGTTGAACTCTTCCTTTAAAAACAAGATCGCAAGCGGCAGAAAATGCTATCGATTTTTCAAAATCTTCAGACATTTTTTTATATTTAGGATCATTTTTGTTTTGATCGTCAACTGTCTTTGCCATCTTTTTCATTATTTTCATGACTTGCTCTTTATTACAAATACCATGATGAAGCCAATTAGCAATATGCTGGGATGATATTCGTAATGTTGCTCGATCTTCCATTAATCCTACATTATTAATATCTGGGACTTTTGAGCAACCGACACCTTGATCAATCCATCTGACCACATAACCTAATATACCTTGTGCGTTGTTCTCAATTTCACGATTAATATCTTCAACTGACCAATTAGGTCTATCAGCTTTTGGAATATCTAAAATATTCTCTACATTTGCCATTTCTCTTGATTTAATTTTATCTTGCTCATTAAATACATTAACTTTATGGTAGTGAAGAGAATGTAGTGTTGCTGCAGTAGGAGATGGCACCCAAGCACAGTTTGCGCCTGATTTTGGATGACCAATTTTTTGTTCCATCATATTCGCCATTTGATCTGGCATAGCCCACATTCCTTTACCTATTTGAGCTTTACCTGAAAAACCACATTTTAAACCTATGTCCACATTCCAGTTCTCATAAGTATTTAACCAAGTTGATTTTTTCATTTCTCCTTTGAATATCATTGGCCCTGCTTCAAAAGATGTGTGCATTTCATCTCCAGTTCTATCCAAGAAGCCAGTGTTTATAAAAACTATTCTATTTTTTACTTGTCTAATACATTCTTTTAAATTTACAGTTGTTCTTCTTTCTTCATCCATGATTCCGACTTTAATAGAGTACTTTTTGATTCCCAGTGTCTCTTCAACTCTCTCAAATAAAGTGTTAGTAAAAGCTACTTCTTCTGGTCCATGCATTTTAGGTTTAACAATGTAAACTGAACCCGTTCTCGAATTTTTTTTATTTTTGAAGTCATGTAAAGCACATAATGTAGATACAAATGCATCTAAAATTCCCTCAGGTATTTCCTTTCCATCTTTTAAAAGTATTGCTGGGTTTGTCATTAAATGTCCTACATTTCTATTTAACAATAAAGCTCTGCCATGAAGATTAATTTTTTCTCCATTTTTAGAGACATATGTTCTGTCTTGGTTAAGTTTTCTGACAATTTTTTTTCCATTTTTCTCAAAAGTAGAAGATAGATCTCCTTTCATTAGACCTAACCAATTTCGATAGCATTTAACTTTGTCCTCAGCATCAACAGCCGCTACAGAATCTTCGTTATCTACAATCGTTGATAGAGCGGACTCCACCACTATATCCGAGATAGCCGCTTTATCAATTTTTCCAACCATGGTGTCAGAGTTTATTAAAATATCTATATGAAGATTGTTATTCTTTATTAAAATTGAATTTGGATTTACTTTATCACCTTTATACCCTATGAACTGATCATTGTTTTTTAGAAAGTATTCTTTTGAATTCGAAAATACAACAAGTTTATTTTTCTCTATTTTAAATTTTGAAACATTCTTCCAACTGGTTTGTGATAATGGAATTCTTTCGTCTAGAAAATCTCTTACAAAATTTATCACTTTTTTGGCTCTCTCTCGATCCCAACTTTTTCCTATACTTCCTGATATAATATCCGTACCATAAAGTGCATCGTACAAACTCCCCCAACGTGCATTTGCAGCATTCAATGCGTAACGAGCGTTATCTACTGGAACTACTAGTTGAGGTCCTGCAATAGAGGAAATTTCTTCATCAATATCGGCCGTCTCTATCTCAAAGTCATTTTTTTCATCAATTAAATAATCAATTGACTTTAAGAAATGCATGTATTCTTTTTTATTAAAGTCTTTACCTTTATTAGATTTATGCCAATCGTCTATTTTTTTTTGTATTATTTCTCTTTTTTGAATTAAAGCATTATTGATCGGCGACAGTTCATGGACAACTTCCGAAAATTTTTTCCAAAATTTATCAATATCAACGTTAGTGTTCGGAATTACCTCGTTATTTATAAACTCGAGGAGAGTTGAACTAACTTTTAAGCCACTTTTTTCTACCATTTTCATTATGAGCCGATCTTTACAATATTTTATAATATAATAATACTATTATTATTGTAACATTTTATGAAAAACTATTTAGATTTCGAAAAAGAAATAAAAGCTCTGGAGCAAGAAGTGGAAGGATTAAAAAGCCCTTTTGGTTCAGAGGGGATATCTGAAGTCGATACAGATAAAATTAAGGGTACTCAGCAAGAAATTAATAAAAAATTAGAGGAGATATATTCTAATCTTAACAGTTGGCAACGCACACAAGTCGCAAGACATGAAGACCGACCAAAAGCAAATTTTTATATAAAAAAAATATTTTCACAATTCACTTTACTTTCCGGTGATAGATATTTCGGAGACGACAAATCTGTAATTGCTGGGTTTGGTTTAATAGATAATAAATCAGTTTTAATTATTGGACAGGAAAAAGGAGAGGACCTTAATAGTCGTATTGAAAGAAATTTTGGAATGATGCGTCCAGAGGGATATAGAAAATGTATAAGGCTTATGAAACTTGCCGATAGATTTCAAATACCTGTTATAAGTTTTATTGATACTCCAGGAGCTTACCCAGGAATTGGAGCTGAACAGAGAGGGCAAGCCTCCGCTATTGCAAATTCAATTGAGTGCTGTATGTCATTAACTGTTCCGAACATTTCCATAATAATTGGAGAAGGAGGATCTGGTGGAGCAATTGCTTTGGCGTCTTCAAATAAAGTTATAATGTTAGAAAATTCAATTTATTCTGTAATATCTCCGGAAGGTTGCGCATCTATTTTATGGCGTGATCCAAGTAAATCTTTGCAAGCCGCAGAGGCGATGAAACTTACTGCTAAAGATTTACTAAAATTAAAAATAATTGATGAGGTAATACCAGAACCATTAGGAGGAGCTCATAGAGACCCAGAAGCTATTGCCGCAGATATTAAATTTTCAATTATAAAAAATCTAAAAAATTTTGAAAGTTATAGTAAAGATGAAATATATGACCACAGAAAATCTAAATTTTTACTAATAGGAAGAGATCAAGGGTTCAGCAAATCTTCTGATATCACTGACGGAGGATTAAGTTATAAGGAATCTGCCTTCAATAAACTTAAATCTCAGATAAACAAAAATAAATATGTTTATGGAGGGTTAGGACTTATTGTTATTATTGGCCTTATAGCCTTATTATCTTAGTATTGTTGCATAAAAACAATTGTGGCAAATAATATTTTTCTCCTATTGACTTCCATCGTGTAAATCTATTTAAGGGTCTTCAAGACTAACTTATGGTTAGTTAAAGTTAATAATAATAAGGAAAAACAATAAATATGAGTACACTAAAAGGTAAAGTTAAGTGGTTCAATGGTACTAAAGGATATGGTTTCATTGAAAGAGAAGACAAAGAAAAAGACGTGTTCGTCCATTCTTCTGCAGTTAGAGAAGCTGGTTTAAAGTATTTAAACGAGGGTGATGAGTTAACGTTTGAAGTGGAGAGCACAGAAAAAGGTCCTTCAGCAGTAAAACTGCAGAAAACATCTTAATCTAAATTTCCAAAAATCACTGATTATCGGGGCATTAATTCTAGTCTTAAACTATTTTTATTGTCCCGCTAATTTCATCTTGAAAAAGTCACAATTATTTTCTACATAGAGATCATGATTATGGAAAAAAGAATCATTTCAACATTTAGAGCACATTCTCACAGAATGCACGCTAGGCTATTGCTTAGCTTATAATCAAAAATATATAAATTTAACTAAAATTAAGATAAAAATAACAGGGATGCAGCAGTAGCTCAGTTGGTTAGAGCACTAGTTTGTGGAACTAGGGGTCGGTGGTTCGAATCCACCCTGCTGTACCAAAAAATGACAAAAGAAAAAAAGAACAAACCTTCTAAAGAACTTCCATTAGGGTTTGTAGACAGACAAGAAAAAGAATTACTCGTACGTGATTTTATAATTTCTAATATTAAAGAAGTTATGATTAAGTATGGTTTTCAATATCTTGAAACTCCAAGTTTTGAGTATTCGGATAGTATTGGAAAATTTTTACCAGATAAAGAAAGACCGGATCAAGGTGTTTTTTCATTTAAAGATGAAAACAAATGGCTTTCCTTAAGATATGATTTAACAGCACCTCTTGCCAGGTACGTCGCAAAAAATTATTTAGAAATTCCTAAACCGTTTAAAAGATATCAACTTGGCACTGTTTGGAGAAATGAAAAGCCTGGACCTGGTAGGT
>CACECJ010000008.1 GCA_902557935.1 uncultured Pelagibacteraceae bacterium
TATTGCTCCAATAAATTCATAATTTGAGTTTTTAAAGTACTTTTTTGAAAATTTTTTTATTAAATTTTTCTCGTTATTCAGTAATGATCTTCCTTCCAAAACTGGGTCGTGTTCTGCTTCTAAATAGTCAGCATATTTTTTTCTATTGTTTAGACTTAGTTTATCAATCCCGATTGAAATATCGTGCTTAGAATTTATTAATTTACTAATAATTGACCGATCGAAAAGCACATCAGAAAAAAGTATTAAAGTATCTTGAAATTTATTGTTTAATCCTGCCATTATTGAATCAATTTGTTCACAATTATTATAATCTTCATTTTTAATCAGTTGAATTTCGCCATTCTTTTTAAAACTCTCACTTTTAAAACCTGTAATGACTTTAATTATTTTTAATCCAAGAGAATTTAACATTCTCTTGTTTCTTTTTAAAATTGACTCTCCTTTAATTTTAATTAAACAAACAGGATATCTTGACTCTATAAATTTGTCTATTTTATCAGTTTTTCCTTTTGGTGGTTTGCCCGCTGCAGGTATAATTGTTAAGATACGTTTATTATCACTATCTAAATATTTTTCTTCATTTTCTTTAAGTGAGTTCATGCTTTGTAAATCAAATATTTTTTTGACTGGCACAATTTCTTTATCAACACTTAGTAAATTTTTATTTTTTGAAATTTTTTGCAAGGTTTTTTCGATTGATGTAACTGAGCTTCTTATAACCTGATTTGCATATATCACCATTTTAATTCCTAAGTTTGGCATAAGATTTTCATGAAACTTAGGGTAAGTTGTGGGTACAACTACAATTGGAATCTTTCGAGATTTAAACTTTTTACAAAATTCAATTATTTCAACAGGACTTTTTTCTTTTGAGTGTATAAGAATAGCGTCAGCTCCTGCGTCGCTATACTCATAGGCTCTTTTTAATGCCTCTTTCATACCTTGTCTTGCGATTAAAGCTTCTATTCTTGCGATAACCATGAAATCTTTATTTTTTTTTGTAGCCTTAGCAGCTTCAAGTTTACCGCAAAATTCAGAAATTGATGCTAGGGGCTGTTTGTTTCCAAAAAAACTATTTACTTTAGGAAATAGTTTATCTTCAATGCAAACACTTGAGATACCCGATTTCTCATATGATTCAATCATATGTATTACGTTATTAACATTTCCATATCCTGTATCGCAATCAGCAATGACCGGTAGAGAGCTAGAGTCGTTCATTTCAATTGCTCTTTCCAAGTATTGTGTCATTGTTAGAATGTTTGCATCTGGAACACCATATGAAGCTGAAATTTCTAAACCAGATGCCCATACCCCTTCGAAGCCTGCGCGACTAATTAACTTAGCGGTAATTCCATCATGGGCCCCTACTATTCGTACCAATTTGTTTTTTTCAAAAATAGCTTTTAGGTTCTTTGAGTTTTTCATTTATTTTTAAATCAATTAATTTGAAATTTGATTTTGTATAATTATTTATATCTTTTCGGTTAGTACTATTATTAATCTTTATATCCCATGTTTTTGAAATGTCAAATTTGATGTCTTTTCCAACAAGATTATTTTTAAATTTTGTGATTTTATTGACATTAAGCTTTTTTGAGTTGCGAATTTGAAGTAGTTTTCTTTCATATGCAGTTTTAAAATTTGATTCAATAAATATTTCTAAATAATTTTTAAATTTTTTTCTAAAAAAAAGCCTAATACTTTTAGAGTGAGAAATACTATTAAATATAATTATATCATAGTGTAATATTTTTTTCTGAATATAGTTACTTTTTAATTTTGCAATAATTGATCTTGATTTTGTTGAGTATGGATTTTTACTTATAGTTGATTTATTTTTGAATATCTTGCTCCTCCTGAATTCGTCACCATCTAAAAAATAAATTTTTTTCTTATTTTTTTTTTTTAGGATATTGTATAATTTTTTCGAAAATGTTGTTTTGCCCGAACCACTTAGTCCGAAAAAGTGAACTACTAATTTTTTTTTCATTATAAATTTTTTTTAAAAATCATATTAATTTTTTTTGCTATCTTACTTTGATCTTTAAAACTTAAATCATAATATAATGGTATTGAAAAAGATGATCTCGCATATAAATAACTATTAGGGAGTTTTTTTTTAAAACTATCTTTGCTTTGATTTAATAAACTTGAGATAGGCAAATAATGTAAATTTACTCCAACTTTATTTTTTCTCAATAACTTAAAAATCTGATTATATTTTTTCAGGTTGAATATTTTTTTCATTCTAATTATATATAGATGCATAGTTGAGTTTGAAATATCCTTTTTATTTGGAAGAATAAAATATTTTGCATCTAAAAGATTGTTATATCTAAATGCTAACCGTCTTCTTTTAGAAATAAATTTATTAATTCTAGTCATTTGAGAAAGGCCAAGGGCTGCTGACATTTCAGTCATTCTATAATTAAAACCTAAAAGTTTTTTTTCATAATACCAAAAACCAAAATTTTTTTTTTTTAAATATTTTTTATCTCTCGATATTCCATGGCTTCTTAAAAGTTTCATCCTTTGAAAAAGATGTTTATCATTCGTTGTTGCCATGCCACCTTCTCCAGTGGTAATTGTTTTTACTGCATGGAAACTGAACACTGAAATATCAGAATATTTGCAGCTACCTACTTTTATATCTTTATACCTAGACCCTAAAGAGTGAGAAGAGTCTTCCAATATGAAGAATTTATACTTTTTTTTTAGTTTATATAATTCAGACTGATCATAAGCAGTGCCTGAAAAGTTAATAGGCACGATTATTTTTGGTAACTTATTTTTCCTCTTCGCCTCGACTAATTTTTTTTTTAAGTGAGAAATAGAAATGTTATAATTTTGAAAATCTATATCTACAAAATCTACATTAGCGCCACAAAATAAAGCACAAGTTGCTGATGATACAAATGAATTGTTAGCTGTCCAAAGAATATCACCTTTTCCTAATCCTAGAGATAAACAAGCAACGTGTAGTGCACTTGTTGCGCTATTTGTGGCTACTGAGTATTTCGCATTTACAAATTTTGCAACTGAATTTTCAAATTTTTCTACTATAGGTCCTTGAGTAAGAAATTTAGATTTTAAAGATTTAATTACGTTTTTAATATCACTATTAGAGATAGATTGAGTACTATAAGGAAACATTTACTTTATTTAATAAAATTTGTATTTCTCTTTTATTTAAAAATTTCTTATTTGAATTTGATGAATATTCAAAGATATTAGAAACTTTTTTTCCTTTTATACCGTTATATTTATAATTTTTTAAATTATTTAAAGATAACTTATTGAAGATTATTGCAGGAAAAATAATATAAAAATTTTTATATTCATAAGTTAGTCTTGCTTCATCGTTCGGACATAGAATCTCATTTAATTTCTCTCCTGGTCTCAAACCAATTACTTTAATTTTACAATTACTTTTCATAGCTTTAGCAAGATCAATAATTTTTGCAGAAGGTATTTTTGGAATAAATATTTCTCCTCCCCTCATACTTTTCAGTGAGTCAATCACGAAATTAATTCCTTGATCCAAAAGTAAAAAAAATCTAGTCATGTTCAGGTCTGTTATTGGAAGAAATTTAGATTTCTTCTCGATTAAACTTTGAAAAATTTGGGTTACTGAGCCCCTTGAGCCTAAAACATTTCCATATCTCACTACAGCAAAACTTGTATTTTGTTTTCCAATTAGGTTATTTGCTGAAATAAATAATTTATCAGACGCAAGTTTAGATGCTCCATATAAATTTACTGGATTAACTGCTTTATCGGTTGATAGACATATTACTTTTTTAACTTTATTATAAATGCAAGCATCAATTAAATTTTGCGCACCTACAATATTTGTTTTAATGCACTCATATGGATTGTATTCGGCTGCTGGAACTTGCTTCATTGCTGCTGCATGTATAACATAATCTACATTTGCCGTGGCTAAGATTAATCTTCTTGAGTCTCTTACATCTCCGATAAAATATTTTACCGGAGTATATTTTTTAGTATTTAATTCTTCCTTCATTAAAGATTGTTTCAATTCGTCTCTAGAAAAAACTATAAGTTTTTTGGGCTTATATTTATCTAAGAAAATTTTTACAAAATTTTTTCCAAACGAACCTGTTCCGCCTGTAATAAGTATATTTTTACCATTAAACATTCTAAATTCTACTATTTATATTTTTTAGTAATATTTTGACAATTCTTAAATCCTCTAGAGTATTTACATCAATCATTAATTTATTTTTTGGTTCAAAATATGTAGATTTTTTTGGTAGTAAATTGTTTCGCGCTTTAATAATCATTTTTGTTTTATAAAATGAAAAGCTACCATTGTCATTAAAAAAAGATGGTAGATCTTGACTTCTACTTGAGGAATATCTAGGCCATTTAAAAAATATCCTTTCCCCTTTTCTAATGAAGCTTCTTAGAGGATGAGAGTTTGGTTTTGAGACACAGCATAAAAAGTCAGATTTTGTTTTTTTTAATTTTTTATAAGCCTGAATAATATCATTCTTGTTTATAAAAATTGAAGTTGGATATAAACAACATATAAACTCATTTTTATTTAAATTAAATATTTTTACAGAGTTTTTAATAACTTCAAAAATAGGTACTTTATCACCAGAGAGTCTCTTTGACCTTAAAACTGGGCACTCCGCCCCGTATTTTTTTGAAATTTTTTGTATTTTTTTTGAGTCCGTCGAGACAATTACCCGGTCGAAGATTTTAGAATTTATTGCAGTTTTGATTGCGTAAGATATGATTGGTTTATTATTTATATTTAAAATATTTTTATTCTTAATCCTCTTGCTGTTCGACCTGGCTGGAATGATGCACGATACCATTCTAGTAGTTTAGAATTTGCTTATAATTTAAATTTTTCAATGACATTTTTCTTAATGTTTTAAGTGGTCTACTTTTTTTTTTAAAATTAAACTTTGGTGAAATTGAGTTAAAACCAAATATTCTTTTTTGGTCCTCTGTTAACATTTTGAATATCTTTTTTCCACATTTAGTAAAATCGGTGGAAGGTTTAATCCACCATCTTTTATAATGACATAAGATCCCCCACCTATCTAATGAATTTTCATTTTTACCTATTTGATGCCATAAATGCCCAAGGAAAAAAACTATTGATCCTTTTTTTGCTTTTATGTGTTTAAAATTTTTTAATTTTTGTTGATTTAATTTTATATTTTGTGCTCTGATACCAGACAAGTGACTTCTAGGCCAAATTTTAGTTGACCCATTTTCTTTTGAAAAGTCATCTAAGCAAATTAAAATCACTACGTCAGTTGTATTGTTAAATTTTTCCGCGGGTAAATGAGAGTCAATATGAACTGTGTATCCTGTACCATATTTGTTTGTTTTTACGCTATTACTGGCCATACAATTATCTAAAATGAATTGGTCATTGAAAATTTTATATAAAGTTTTGTTTATGATTTTTTTATTAATTGTACTTAAAAACGTTGAGGGATCTCTTAGCACCAAATCTCTGATAACTACTTGACCTTTATCATCTGCCTCACCCTTAAAGTATTTATTTTTTTTTAGTTTATTTTGAATTTTGATTAATGACTCTTTGTAGTTTAAACATTCTTTATTAGAAAATATGTTTCCTATAACACAATATCCATCATTTTTTATTTTTCTTAAAATTTGTTTTGTCTCCATAAAATTTATATTTAAAAGTATTTCTTTTTTATGTTTTTTTTTCGAAAGTTCCAAGACTCTTTAGTCAAAATTAATCTTTGAACATTCTGAATATTATCATAATTATAACGCTTGTTAAAATCATTATCTAAATCTATTTTTTTAAAGCCAAACTTGTTGTGTAATTTTAAAACTTCTGAATTAGAGGTTAATACGTAACAGAACAAGCTATTTATATTAAAATTTGTAAAAATATATTCTAAACTAAAATATTCGACACTAGCGCCTAAACCAATTTTATTGTCTTTATCTGAAATGTAAAAAGCCCAATCAACATGGTTAAATTGTTGATCATAATTTTTAAGTCCCAGTCCTCCAATAAGTTTTTCTTTTAAGAAAATTCCAAAAAAAAAGTTTTTTTTATTGTTTTTAAATTTTTTTACCCATTCTCGATGAGAAACAAGACTAATTAATGAAGAATTAAACATGTTTTTTCGAATTTTTTCTTCGTTTCTAATTTGAAGTATATTTTTAATTTCTTCTTGATTACAATCGTTAATATCTTTTGTGTTTATCTCTTTCAAGAAATTATTCAAATTCATTTAAAATTAAATCCTCTACTATATCTCTCGTTTCTTTCTTTGGAAACCAATTTAATTCTTTTTTAGCATATAAATTTTTTATTTTTAAATTTTTTGGATTATGATCATAAGTCTCTTTTTTTTTATAAGAAAAAACAGGTTTTATCTGTTTTTTTTTGGAAACTATTTTTATTAAATCTTCCAAGGAAATAGGCGGAGAATTGTTAAATATATCAAATATTCTATACTTATTCTTATTTGTGTTTAAACATTTCATAATAGCTGAAATAAGATCATCTATATCAAGAAAATTAAATTTGCTTCTTTTGAAAATATAAATTTTTTCTTTTCTCAATAATTTTCTAATTATTTTTTGAATTAAATTATTTTTTTCCTTATCAATAACTCTTGGAGTTCTTATAATATCAACACTTAGCTTTCTTTTTTTTATAATGTTGTAGAAATAATAAAGGTATTTTTCTGAAACCAATTTAGATAGACCATAATAATTTTTTGGCTCTGGTTCGTACTCCATAGTATTATAACTTTTCGAACTAAAATTATCATTATAAACATGTTCCGAAGAAATAAATATTATCTTTTTAAATTTGAAGATATGTAGTACTTTAATTAAAGTCTCAGTATTTATTTTCAAATATTTTTTAGCATTGGAAATTTTTAAACTTTCAGGACCTCCTAATTTTCCTACTAGGAAGATAATTACATCTATTTTTTTTGGTAATTTGTTTAGCTTTTTATTATTCAAAATATCACCTGAAATAAATTTGATATGATTTTGATTATTTTGTTTTGAAAATTTTTTATCAAATCCGTAAATTTTTATATTATTCTTAGATTTTAATCTTTTTATAATTTTTGTTCCTATAAATCCGGAACTTCCAAAGATAATTATTTTTTTAATCATCTAAAAATTTTTAATTGAATCCTTTAATGACATTAGCTTGATATTAATTCTAGTAAACAGTTTTTTTGTTGAGAAATAGTTTTTCTTTTTTTTTAAAAATAATTCCCTATCATTAACTAAGTTATAAAAGTCTTGAATCGAGACCTCGTGTTCAGAAGTTAAATTATATAAACCATCTAATTTTCTAAAATTTTTTAATATAACTTTTGAAACATCAGACACATGGATCAAATTTAAATTTTTTTTTTTATTATATAATTTTATTGTATTTCTATTACTTTGTTTATCAAAAAATATTTTTTTTATAATTCTAAAATTTTTCATTCTTTTTCCAAATACATATCCTAGTCTTAATGAAAAATATTTTCTGTTTTTTGAATTACAAAATATTCTGATAAGGTTTTCCTGTACAATTTTAGAAATTCCATAGTTGCTTTCTGGTTTTAGAAATGACCTCTCATTAACTTTTCTTTTATTGTATCCATATACTGAGCATGATGATGAAAAAATAATCTTTTTAAAAAGTTTTTTATCAATTGACGATAAAAGATTAATTAATCCATAAATATTTGGTTTTTTAACACTTTCCCATGAAGCTATTCTTTCTTTTTGTGGCACATAAGAAGAAAAAAAAAAAATGTAATCTTTTTGAGAAATTTTTTTCTTTAGATAATCAAAACTTTTTGGTGAGTTTAAATTATATCTTTGAGAATTTAATCTGTTATTTTTTTTTCTAGAAAATAATTCAATATCTTTAAAACTTCCCATTCTAGACAAAACATCGGTACCAATAAAACTCGTATAACCAAAGAAAAAAATTTTCATTTTATTGACTCAAATCCTTTTCATAAATCGGGAAAAAAGCTGGTAAATCTCGTTTTGCTTTTTTTCCCAAAATTTTAAAAAATTTTGTTGCGTCTACACCGATATTAGGCCTAAATGTTGAAATATTATTTTGTTTTAGTCTTTCACCTTTTTTTATCAATCTTACAGTAAAAATAGATCTTCTAAACTTTCTTGAAGTTAATTCACTTTTTTGTATTAAAAAGTCCTCTTCACCAAGGGATTTGTGAATTCTTTTTGTTTTATTAACTAATTCTTTAAGCTGGTTAGGATCAATTGAAAATGATTTGTCTAAAGATTTTAATTTTTTGGAAATAATAAAATGCTTTTCTATGATTTTTACATCTAAAGGAATTGAAGATAGAGAAGTCAATATATCATTGGTGTGATCACTCAATCCTATATTATAATTTGGGAATTTTTTTTTTAAAATTATTATTCTTTTCAAATTTGCTTGATCTTCTGAAGTTGGATAACCAGATACGCAATGAAGTAAAATAATTTTAGAGTGATATTTTGATATAATCTTCAAACAATTTTTAATTTCTTGCAAATCCGCCATCCCGGTAGAAACAATTACAGGTTTTTTAGTGGCAGCAATTTTTTTAATTAACTTAAAGTCTGTAATTTCAAATGAGGAAATTTTATAAATTTTTACTTTAAGTTTTTCTAAGAAATCAACTGCTTTAATTGAGAATGGTGTGCTAAAAATTTGCACACCTAATTTTTTTGCAAGCTTAAATGCCTCTTTATGCCATGAATAGGGCGTCTGAGCTTTTTCATAAATTTTCCACAAATCAATTTTTTTAATTTTTTTACTATATTTATTATTTATAGTTATATCTTGCGGTTCGTAAGTTTGAATCTTAATAAGATCTGCTCCACTTTTGGCAGCAATTCTTATGGATTGTAAAAAAATACTTTTTTTTCCGCAATGATTCCCGGAAATTTCAGCAACTATCAGTGGTTTAAGCTTTTTTTTTGATTTCTGAAAGTAATTTATTAATTTCATTTATTTAAAAGTAAGGTAATTTTTTTTTTATTTTTTTTTTTATTAAAATAATATATTAAATTTTTTTTTGCATTATTAATAATTTTTAAAAAATTTTTCTTATTTGAATATTGTTTTTTTTTAAAGAATTCATCTAAACTTATAACACATTTTCTATTTATAAAGTTTTTGTAATTTGTTTTTTGGTTTTTTGCTACACATTTCACAATTGATGGTATTTTTAAATAAGACCTCTCATAAAGGGAAATGCCGCAGGATCCTATGCAAAACAAGGTTCTTTTATAAATTCTATTAATGTCATTTGAATATTTTACAAAAAAAACTTTATTTTTGATCTTTAAATGTTTTAAATTTATCGTTCTTTTAAAATTATTAATTATAAATATTTTATATTCCTGAAAATCTACCGTAGTTAATAATTTAATACTTTTTAAAATTAAATTGGGTTTATTTACACTACCGAAATTAATTAAGATTATATCTTTTTTTTTTTTATTATTCTCTAATTTATTTATAGGGAAATAATCCAATCCGCAAAATATTTTTTTTTTATTACCCAAATAATTATAGTAGCTTCGATTTCTTTCAAATGTATGATCAATAATATTTTCTATTTTAGTATTTAATTTATAGTCTAAAATTGCAAAGGATTTTTTTGAAAACTTTGAAAAATTAATTCTAAGGATTTTATCGTCGTAAGTATCAACTAAAATATTAATCTTGTCTTTTCCAAATTTATTTTGAATTTTTTCTAAACTATTATTAATATTTTTATAAAATATGTAATTTATTTTTTTTTCTTTCTTAATAATTTTTTTACTAAACTCCTGATTTATTAAAAAATAAATCTTTCTTTTTTTTATAAAATTTGAAAATTTCAAGCATCTGTAATAGTGTCCAAATCCTGATTTTAATTTTGTATCTGGAATAAAAATAAAAATCTTGCTCATTCACTTTTTACTTATATCAAGATAAAAGTTATTTGCAATTTTTGTAAAAAATTATGTTACATTGCTTTTAATATTGCATAATAGTGGATTTAAAATGATAAAAAAAATTATTTATAATTTATTTGGTATAAGAATCATTCATATAATAAGACGATCAATTTTTTTTTGTAAATCTCCAGTAATTTTTTTTAAAGAATTACTATTGGATTTAAAAAAAGATAAATCAAAAATAAAACATAAATATCATTTAATTTGGTGTCCATCTTTGCCCAAGTCTGGTTCGACTTTGATTGAGGAGATTATTGAGTGTACAAATTACGTTCAACTAAATTTTTCGTCTTTACGAATTTATGATGATTTTAATTTAGACGATATTCATGGTGTTAGTGATAAAATGTTTCAATATGCTCCGATAGATAAAAATTCTTACGTTAAAACTCATAGCCATTATTCAAAAAGATATATTGATGTAGCCAAAAAAAATAAGGCCAAAATTATTATTTCATACAGAGACCTAAGAGATATGATGATTAGTCAATATTTTCATATTTTAAATGATCCATCGCACTGGCAGCACAAATTAATTAATAAATTAAACTTTGCGGAAGGATTAATTCTAACTTTTAAAAAATTCAGAAAAAAAGAGGAATACAATTTACCGCCTTTAAGGTACTATTTTAAATGGGTTATGGATTGGAAAAATAATTCTTCAAGTGAATACCTTTTTATTAAATACGAAGAATATATATCTAATCCTATCGATTATATTAAAAAGATTTTAAATTTTTTAGAAATCAAAGATATTGAACCTCAGCTGGTTGAGGAAAAAATAAATTTAAAAAGAAATTCTATAAAAAAAATGAGTCTTCAAGAAAGACTTGAAGCTCCAGGAAGAAAAAATACTACATTTAGGGAGGGAAAATCAGATAATTGGAAAAAGTATTTTACCCCAAAGATCGAGGAAGAGTTTTTTAAAATTATATCTAAAAAGGAATACTTTAAATATTTTTAGTAATATTTAAAGACAGATTACTCTCCAAATTTTTTATATTATTTTTTAATGCGACTACATTGTTTTTTGCCATATTTCTTTTTAAAAGTTCTCTGCCATTATTTATAAGCTTTTGTCTTAGTTCTTGCTTAGTATAGATTTGCTCAATTGCATTATAAATTGAGTTTACATCATTAGGATTTATATAAATAACTGCATCATCATAAATTTCTTTTGCTCCCTCTAAATTAGAATAAATTACTGGTACACCTAAATTAAATGCTTCCCATGGTGGTATGTTTGTCGGCCCTATATGAGTTGGCATCACTAATGCTGTAGAGTTTTGATATAAATATGGCAATTCCTCGTCACTTACAAAATCTAAAAACGTAACCTTGGACTCTATTTTAAGTTTTTTTACATATTCTTTTAATGCAGCAAGTATTCCTTTGTCAGAACCACAAGTAACAAGACTTACATCAATTTTATCATCTTTAAATTTTTTTATTACCTCTACTAATTTTGTATGATTCTTGTGTAACCAATATTGTGCCGGATAAAATATATATTTGTTAGGGAGGTTATACTTAGATTTAATATTTTTACTAATTTCAGGCTTAAATTTAAAGTTATCAAAACTAGTTGATGGCAAATGTGGTTGAATTAAAATTTTTTTTTTATCAACTTTATAATAATAACTTATTTGATTTTTTAAGTACTCACAATTTGTAATAATCAAATATGCTTTTGATAAAGAGTTTTCAAATATTTCTTTTTTTCTAACTAATTCCCCATCAGCGGAAACTTCTGGAAATTCATTTGAACTTATGTGTGCAATATCAGGAACTGTTATAGCAAAATTTGTATCCTCCAAATATAAAGAATAGCTTGAGGGACCAAGAAAATATAAAAAAAATATATTATTTTTTCTTAAAAAATTTTCAAATTTATTTTTAAATAAAAATCTTATAGGGCTAATTTTTTTAATTCTTCTAAAAAAACCGGAAAAATTTTTAAGATATAGAATATATCTTTGAATTTTATTTAATTGTATTAACTTAAATTGGAAGTTTAATGCTTTTAAATCCTCTAGTACCATTTTATCTGGAGATAAAATGATCACATCATAGATATCAAGTAAATCCTTTTTTATTAAGTTTAAAGTGTATTTAGCCTCTTGAAATGCGCCGCCTGAATTCTTTGAAGAATCTATGAATATTCCTATTTTTTTTTTCATATTATTAAATTATTAAGTATATAATAGTAGCCAAAATATGAATTTTAAAACTATTTTCAATCAAAATTTTTTTTATTTAATACTTAAATACACTGGAATAAAGTTTTTAATCTATAACTCTATTTATTTAATATTTTTTGTATTTAATAAACTTGATTTAAAAATTTTCAGATCAATTATTTTCAAATTAAATAACAAAAAAGATTTCATTTTATTTACCTCAAATAAAGAAAAGTTTATTTTATTCACGAAAGACATGGAGGTTTCTAGAAATATCTACCTTAATAAAAGTTTTGATTTGCATAAATTCTATAAGGTAATGGACATACTTAAAAAAAAAAGAATTAATACGCTTTATAACATTGGAGCAAATATAGGTTCAATTTGTATCCCTTCGATAGTAAGAAATCTTGTTAATTTTGCTCATGTTGTTGAAATGGAGCCTAATAATTTTAAATTACTTAAAATGAATATTTTTTTAAATAATGTAGAAAATAAAATTAAATCGTATAACTTTGCGATGAGTGATTATGATAATAAATTACTTAGTATTGAATATTCAAAAAAAAACTTTGGGGCACACAAAGTAAGTGGAAAAAAACTCAAAGGATTAAAAGTAATATCAAAAAAATTCGATACATTATTTAAAAAGGTAAAAAAAAAAGATACTTTGATTTGGATAGATACTGAAGGGTATGAGGGGAAAATTCTAAGTGGTGCTAAAAATATATTGAAACTACAATGTCCATTAGTAATAGAATTTTGGCCAAAAGCACTTTTAAAATTCAATTCTTACAATTCTCTTAAAGCGCACATCCGATATTATAATTATTTATATGATTTATCCAAGCCAAAACCAATAAAATTAAAAATTAATAAAAAAAATTTAGATGAATTTTTCCTCTATTGGAAAAAAAAGACTAATAAAAATTCTAATAAAACTATTTTTACCGATCTACTGCTTATTTAATTTTTCAGCAACTACAGTTGCTCCCCAAGTATATTTGCTTACTGGTTTTTGCGATATAATATCAAAAGAGCTTTTAAACTCAAAGCCAAATTGTTTTAATTTTTTTTTCACCTCATTGAGTGAAAAATATCTCATGAAATGATTTTCTTTAAAAAGATAATTTTGACCTTTTTTTTTATCAATTAAATTAATCAGGTAACAGGAGATAACAATGTTATTCTTTTTTTTCCAAATTGGTGTAACTTTTCTAATAATTTTAAATTTATCATTTTCAACAATTTTTTCTCTCTGCATTGGTTTCAAATTAATTACAGCTGGTTTAAACCAAAAGTCAAAAATTAAAATACCACCCGGAACTAGTCTTTTTGAAAGATTTTTGAAAAAAAGATTAATTTCCTTTTTTTTAATATGATAGCTGAAAACATGGAATAAAGATAAAGCCACATCATATTTTTTTTTAATTCTTAAATTTGTACTTTTACAATTTAAAAATTGAACCTTTTTACTTTTTATTTTTTTTTTTGCTAAATTTATCATTTGAACACTGGGATCTATCGCCGTTATTGAGTAATTTTTTTTAATTAAGATTTTAGTAAAATTTCCACTACCACATCCAATTTCTAGTAAATTATTAATTTTTTTTTTATACTTAAGTACAACTTTGAGGGCAGCTTTGGCCTCTTTGTTATAATTTTTATTTTTGTACAATAAATCGTAAATTAAGGAATAATTCTTACCAAATGCCATATCACTTTTTTTTTTCTGAATATGTGTTATAGGGATATCGATACATGAATTTTGCAATAATTGGAACAGGCTCCTTTGGTATAAAAAGAGCAAAGGCAATAAAAGACTCTGCAAAGGGAGAGCTTGTCGCTTTTTATGACACAAATAAAGATAATATTGAAAAAGTGAAAAAAGATTTAAATGTAGATTATTTAGAATTAAGCGAGATATTTAAAAGAAAAGATATAGACATAGTAGCAATATCGACACCAAATAAATTTCATAAAAAACTAATCATAGACGGTCTTAGTAACGATAAACATATTTTTTGTGAAAAACCTCTTTGTAAAAATTTAGATGAAGCTGCTGAAATTCTCCAACATGCTAAAAAATCAACAAGAAAAGTCCAGATTGGTTCAAATCACCGTTACTTTGAAAGTGTGAAATATGCAAAAAAAATTATTGATGAGGGAAAAATTGGAAAACCTTTATCTTTTAAAGGTCGGATTGGGCATAACGGAGAGAGAATTAAAAATACTTGGTTTTGGAAGAAAGATTTAAGTGGCGGAGGAACATTGCTTGATAACGGTTGTCATTTATTAGATTTATCAAGGTATTTTATGGGAAATTTTAATAAAGGATATGGTATATGTTCTAATTCATACTGGAAAGATAAAATAGAAGTTGAAGATACTGCGCAATGTATTTTTAGCGGTAACAACGGAATAACTTCATCAATTTTTTGCTCATGGAGATTGTTATCGGGTTACTTTTTTTTTGAGATTAATGGTACAGATGGTTATTTAAATGTTGATGGAAGATTTGATACACATGGTGGAGATATGGTTTATTGGAAAAATAAGGACAACAATCAAATAATTTCTGAAGATTTTTCAAAAATAAAACCAGACTCTTATTTACAAGAAATAAATGCTTTTATAGAAAATATTGAAAAAAATAAGACCTGTTCTCCATCAATTGATGATGCAGTTGAAGTAATGAAGATGATTGATTGGGTTTACAAAAATTAAAACTTTTTTGATATTTCTTTGACTTTGTCACAAATGTAGTCAATATCTTTTATATTTAAGTCGTTCCCAGATGGAAGATAAAATCCGTTTTCACCTATAAAATTTGCATTAGGGCAATCATCATCTTTTAATCCATATTTTTTTTGTAAAGGTAATTGCTGGTTGATAGGTTTAAAAGATTCTCTTGTATCAATTCCAAATTCTTTCAGCGCTCCTAAAAATTTTTCTCTGCTTAATTTTACACCTTTTTCAAGATAAGCGTTATAGCACCACATAATATATTTTGTTGTCGATGGGTTTACATCTGCAATTTTAAAACCTCTAATATCTTTAAGCCTTTCATTATATGCAGAATATATTTTATCTTTTGTTTGAATTATTTCATCGATCTTAAAGAATTGACCTAAACCCATTGCGGCACTAACATTTGGTAGCCTATAGTTAAAACCAATTTCGTGATGAAGAAATTTATTTTTATTTCCGTAACAAAGATTTTTGAAGTCTCTTGCTTTTTTAGCCAATTCGTCTGAATTAGTAACTAACATTCCGCCCTCGCCACAAGTTATGGTTTTATTAGAAAAAAAACTAAATGTGCCAAGATCTCCAATTGAACCTACCTTTTTTCCTTTATACTCAACACCATGTGACTCAGCACAATCCTCAATTACTTTTAACTTATATTTTTTTGCTAAGTCCATAACATGGTCCATTTCTACAGCCTGGCCAAAAAGGTGGACTACCATTATTGCTTTTGTTTTTTTATTGATCAGACTCTCGATCAAATTAGTATTTACCTGCCAAGTATTAGTTATTATATCTGCAGGAACTGGTTTTGCATTACAATAATCAACGGAAAAAGCACATGCCATGTTTGTGCTTGATGAAATTATTACCTCATCTCCCTCTTTAATATCTAAAATTGCACAAGCTAAATGCAAAGCTGTTGTTCCACTTGTGGTGGTTATGCCATGTTTACAATTACTATAAGCGCTAAATTTTTCCTCAAATTCTTTTACATACCCTCCTTGACCAATCCAAGACGTATTGAGACAGTCATTTATAAATTCTTTCTCCTTTTCTCCAATTTGAACTGATGCAACAGGGATTTTTTTCATAAATGGCTTTTATCAAATTCTATTTTAATAGTCTACAATATATTTTTTTTGTCTATAGAGTTAAACCAAATTGAAAGATTCATTAATAGCCAAATTTGTTTTCCCCAAAAATCATAAGGGTAATTTTTTTTATTTTCAATAAGCATAAGAAGTTTTTCTTGATTAAAAATATTTCTAGACAAAAAAGCCTTATCTAGGATGATATCTTTAGCTTTATTTTTCAAATTTTTGCTGAACCATAAATCTAGTGGAGTTGGAAAACCAAGTTTTTTTTTAGTCACAATTTGATTTGGAATTTTATTTTTCGCAATAGATCTTAAAATATATTTTGATACGAGATTTGTATCAGAATTATTTGTACTTGAATTAAAATAACCTAATACTTTATGGTAAAAAGATTTCCATCTCAGTTTATAATTAAAAGGCACTTTTGAAATTGTCTCTATGAGTTTATGATCTAAAAAAGGGCATCTAGCCTCAACACTATTATTCATCGATAAATAATCAAGTCTACTTAATAAAGCTTTAAGATGTAATTTTTGAAAGAAAAATAAGAATTTTTCATTATCATTTACTTCTTTTGTCTCAAGAAAAAAATTATCAAAATATTTTTCTATAAGGGTATCATTATTCATTTGCTTTGAAAAATCCTCAGAGAAGATTTCATATTTATCTGTTTTTGAAAACCAGCAATAATTGTGTCTCAATATATTTTTTTGGTTAATTATATTTAAATCTTTATATTTTTTTAAGTCTAATATTTTTAATAAGAAAGAATTTTTAGATAAATTATTTTTTTCTAGAAAACTTAGTTTTCTTAAATCGTGGTCTAAACCTTGATCTCTTGAATAACCCCCAAAAAATTCATCTGCTCCCTCCCCGGAAAGGACTACTTTTACTTTGCTTTGAATTTCTTTAAATAGTTTGTTAAGTGGTATTTCGTGTGGCATCATTAGAGGATTTAAAGTTTTAGATACTAAATTTATATTTTCCTCTATATAATCTTCGTAATTAATTTCTAAATTTGTATGAGAGGTATTCAAAGTATTTGAAACAAGTTGTGCATCTTTAGATTCGTCATAACCAGGGTAATTATAAGATGCTGAGAAAGTTTTAAATTTTCCATTTAAATGTTTTCTTGATACTCCAGCTATTAAAGATGAGTCTAATCCACCAGATAGTAAAACACCCAACTCAACGTCACTTGTGAGGTGTTCTTTTACAGCTCTTTCAAGTTGTTCTGAAACTATATCGACATAAAAATTCTCGTTATTTCCTATTTTATTATTGAGATGAGGTAAACTCCAATAATAATTTTTTACAATTTTTAAATCTTTATCAATAGTAATGATTTGTCCTGGATCAACACATAGCGCATCCTTGAAGAAAACATTTGAAGTCAAAGGTTGCCTAAAAGACAAATAATCATTTATAGAATTAAAATCTATATTACTTGTATTAATAATATTGCACCTGAGTAAAGCTTGGGTTTCAGATGAAAAAAAAAGAGTATTTTTTTTTAACACATAAAATAAGGGTTTCATACCCAGTCTATCTCTTCCTAAAAATAGTTTTTTTTCTAATTTGTCATAAATTGCGAAAGCAAACATACCGTTTAAAAATTTTAAACATTCTTGCCCCCAGATTGCCCAGGACTCTAATAACAACTCGGTATCGCTGTTTGTCCTAAAATTGTAATTTTTTTCTTTCAAATTTTTTTTGATTTCGAGATAATTATAAATTTCACCGTTGAAGACAATTGTAAATCTTTTATCAGCTGACTCAAAAGGTTGATTTCCATGTTCAATATCTATTATTGAAAGTCTGGTAAAACCAAGACTTATTTTTTGATTTTCAAAGAAATCTTCATGATCTGGTCCTCTGTGAGAAAGATAGCTGATCATTTTTTTTACTTTATCTATATTTTCTGATGAAATATTTTCATTTTTAGTAAAAGCTCCAGCTAAACCACACATAAATTATTTCTGTTTATTTTGCTCAATATCAACTAGTTCTTTAAATCTTTTATTATCTCTATAAATATCAACAAATTTACCTTGTTCAGATATAGTGCCGTTTTCAAGAAATATAATTTTATCAAAGTTTTTTATCAAATTTATTTTGTGAGTTACCATTACAACAGTTGGTTTGTAATATAAATTGTTTACTGAATTTAAAATTTCATCCTCTGTTAAGTTATCTAAAGAACTTGTGGCTTCATCAAGTATTAAAAAAGCAGGATCTGAATAAAACGCCCTTGCTATTCCAACACGTTGCGTCTGTCCACCTGAAAGTTTCGCCCCTCTGTAACCTAAATCACTATTTATTGAATCTCTACTTTCAATAAATTCGTTTAAATTTGCTAAGCTAGACACTTCAAAAATTTTTTTTTCATCTATTTCTGTTTTATCTCGACCAAAGGCAATATTATTTTTAAGCGAGGTATTTGAAAGATATATTGATTGTGGAACGAAGCCAATAACTTTTCTCCATTCTCTTATCATCTTTTTTTCAAGTTTCGTTTGATCAATGAACATTTTTCCGTCGGTAGGATATATCAAGCCACTAAGTAAATGAATCAAAGTTGATTTACCAGATCCGCTCATACCTGTGATACCAATCTTTTCACCTCTTTTAATCTCTATTGAAATTCCTCTTAAAGTTTTAAAATTCGTATTTTCATATGTGAAATTAATATTTTCTAAAGAAATTTTCTTAAATTTACTTAATTTATTTATAAGATTTAAATTAAGATTTATTTCCTCATCATATATTGATGCATTTTTGAAATCCTCGAAGATTCCATCTAATGATGGTAAACCACTTTTAATATAACTTAGATTATTATATATTTGCTGAAGAGCTGGTAATATTTTATAACTACTTATCAAAAATACAGATAATAAAACTACTATTTCTTGGAAGTTTGTAACTAAATTTTTATTTAAAAACATTATTAAAAGTATAACAAATGAAAAAGCAAAAAATTCTATGGTATATTTTGGGAATTTATTTAAAATTGAAATTTTTGAGCCAACCTCGACTAAATTTTTATTATTTTTTATAAATTTTTTTATAAAAAAATTCTCTTTTGAAGAAAATTTCAAATCTTTAATACCGCCTAAAGAATCTAATAAAATTTCAAAGTTTTTTTGAGTAAAATTAGTTAAATTTTGACCCAAATAATCAAATTTTTTCTTGAGAACTGAAAAAATTATTACATATAGAAAAAAAAATAAAAATCCAGCGATTAGTGTAATTTTTGGATTATAAATAAATAATCCTAAGAAAAGTGGAATAATAAAAATCAATTTAGAGACCATTAAAGCGATTTGCTCTAAAATTAATCCAGTTACATTTGCAGTTTGTTCTTTAACTTTATTTATAATTTTAGCCGGAGATGTAGATATATGAAATAAAAAATTTTTATTAAGATAATATTTTAAAAGTTTATTGCTTATCTCTGCACCAGTAATCAATGAAATTTTAGATGATATAAACAATAAAAAAGTCGATATGATTAAACTTAAAAATAATGATAATATTAATATCAGACCAAATGACTGGGTGTTTAAAAAAATATCTTTGACAGAATTAAAATTGTTTTTTTCAAAAAAACCAATTAAAGAGGAACTGCCTTCGAGTCCACTAAATAAATGTACAAATTGAAAAATTAGATAAATATTAAAAATCTCAAAGCTGCTTGAAATAACTGTTAAGAAAGAAAGTAGATAAAATCTAGACTTCTGTTTCGAGGAAAATAATTTAAAAAAGTTAAATATTTTGTTTATTGATTTCATTTTTTATTTTTTTTGATATTTGATTAAAACAACCTTTAAAATTTTTATTACCATAATCATAAGTTAATAAATTTTTACTATACTTATCATAAATTTTATTCCATTGGTTATCATTTAAATTTTTTAAATACTTTAATTTCATTAGTATTTTTTTTTTGTTAAATTTGTTTATCCAAAAGGGTCCTTCATCTTTAAATTTAAACGGCCAGCCAAAATTTAAGTTTTTGTTGCTAGTAAAATATGATCTTAAACAAATTCCTAAAGTTTTATTTCCTCTTGCCAAAGACTGATATCCTAAGGCGCTATCAATAAATACGACTAAATTTGCATTATCTATTAAATTGTACGAACTGAATTCTGAATGTTGACTTTTAAAAATATATTTTTTCCTATTCTGTGACAATATAAAATCGTAAAAAGATTTTTCAATTTGGGATTTTTTCTTACTAAATCTACCAGCAACTATAAAATTAAAATCATTTTGCTCGCAAAAAGAAAATAGAAGTGGAATCAAAATTTTTTCCGATTTATAGAATCTTTCATTAAAATTATTGTTTTTATCAAGGATGGTTAAAGGAATTTGAGAAATAAATACTAAACTTTTTTTATTAATATTTTTATTAATTTTTTTTAAATTATTTTTAAATGAACCAATATTGAATACTTTTGATTTGAAAATTTGATAATATCTTTTTCTATAACTCTCAGAGTAACTAAAAAAATAATCTGCTTTCCAATTAAGTTTTTTTATTTCTGAATTTTTTTTACTAGCTAAAGAAATTCCGTTTTGAATAAAAATAAACTTTATTTTTGGAAAAATTTTTTTCAAAGAGTAAAAAAAATTATTATTATCAATATGACTTATGATTACTTTTGGATTGATCATTCTAATATAAGATATCAAATATTTTTGCCCTAATTTATATTTTGAAAAACTAAATATTGAAAAAAATAGAATAAAAAGATTTATTCTGGACTCTCTCGTTGAAAGTATGGGAATATTTTTTTTGAGAGTTTTTCTAATTAGATTAGCTCCAGGATTGTCTAAAATTAAATAATCAGATTTAGGTATAAAGTGAAAAGTGAATTTTATATTTCTTATTCTCATTAACTTTTACTAATCATCTACCATAAATTATTTTGATTATCCTTGCTGTCACTAAATAATCCGAGATTGACACTAAGCTGTTTTTTTTACCCCGGAAAAACTTTATTATTTCTTTCGATTGATAGTACAAGCCGGGTTTAAATAATAGATCGTGTTTATAATTAACCTTTTTTTCTCCTAAAAATTTTTTAACACCTAATATTCTTTCTAAAGGTTTTAATTTTAAAGTAAATTTTTTTGATTTAATTTTTACCTCCCATTTTTTATAAGTTCTCCAATAAGCCTCGTATTCTGCAATATCACCGGATGAAAAAAACATTTTTACTGAAAAATTTTCCGGCCTTTTAATGTTCCAAACCTTATTTTTTTTTATTTTTACTAATTTACCTCGACAAAGAAAATTTAAATAGTCAATTAAATGAACTGAATTCGAATACATTAGATTAATAATCGATTTTTTTGATTTTTTTACTCCAATTTTATATGCATTTTTCTTGAATTTATCTCTAGATTGACAGTCGATAATTTTCAATTTTCTCCTTACCTTGAATCTATTAATAATTTTTTTTAATATTAATGTGCTTTTATAAAACCTTCTATTAAGAGAAATAAAAATTTTTCTTTTCCTTTTTAAAGATAACTTGTAGCATTTATCTATTTCTTTATAACTCAACCCCAAAGGTTTTTCAGCTAAGCATACCCATGGAAATTTCAAAACATCTTTCATAATTTTGCTGTACTGTTCCTCGCTAACAGCAATCACAACTAAATCTGATTTTGTCCTATTATATAATTCTTTTATACTTGAATAATTTTTAATTTTTTTATTTCTTGAAATTATTTCATTTATTTTTTTTTTTGATCTACTTAGAATACCTTTTAGTATAAATTTTTGGTTATTTTTAAAAACTTTAATATGTTCTTTAGACATGTTTCCAGCCCCTATAAAAGATACTTTAATTTTTTTTTTCATTTTTTAAGCCCAGGAAAATTTTTTTGATTTATTTATTGATTTGATAAACACAGGTTTACCACCTTTTCTGCCAGACTCTATTGAGGCTACAACGGCTTTTACCGAGTCTAATCCGTCTTTTGCTTCCACAAAATTATTTTTGTTCAAAAGACTTATTACTGATTGCTTAGTAGAGTTGTAAATATCCTCCTTAAAATTAAGAGTTTTTAATGCTGATTTTGTTGAATAAAATCTGGTATCCAATTTTAAATCTTTTTTAAATCTTTTGGATATAAACATTTTATTATTTATACTGTCTAAATAAATTATTCCATTTCTAAAAACGAATGAAATAGTTTTTCCGTGTCCCTGTTTATTAAGAAGATTCAAATACAGAAATTGGTTTCTTTTATTTTTAGCAATTACGACTCCTGAATTATCTTTAAATTTTTTCCCTCTAGGATTTATTAATATTTTTTTATCTAATTGAGACATAACTTTATAGATTGGTTTTTTTGTAAGATAGTTAAATATTTCAAAAAAATGTACTCCGTTCATTGCTATGCCCATGTTACCACCTATAGCATTAATACTTACTAAGCCTCCTAATTTTTTTTTTTCAATTATTTTTTTTATAAATTTTATAGAGTTTAGATAACGCGATGAGTGATTAACTGAGAGAATGATTTTTTTTTTTTTACAAATTCTAATCATTTTATTAATATTATCTACCGAGTCAGAAATCGGCTTTTCAACCATGATTAATTTGGTATTCAAATTTGCAAATTTTTCCAAGTAATATTTATGATAGTTGGCAGTTGTTGAAATAATTGCTAAATCTATTTTATAATTTTTTTTTGTGAAATGCTTAAAATCTTCAAAAAAATTTGTTTTGTTTTTTAATGAGGCATTTAAATTTTTACTTATTATAGAAATTTTTCTTAATTTTAACTCTTTAAGAATTCTATGGTATACTAAGCCCATTCTACCATATCCGACTATTACGCAATTTAAATTTTTCATTTAATAAGTTTTTTAATGATTTCGAGATCTTCTTTATCGTCTATTTCGAATTCACTTGTTTTAGACATCTTATAATAACCTATTTTTCCATGAAGCCTATTTTTAAATTTTAAAAAACTTTTTGTATTAAAAATGTAGAAAGATCCGTTCTCTACCAGATAACCATTCAAATTTTGTGTCATTGGTCTTTTTTTATAATTATAATTTATTGGTTTGGTAAATTTTTTTTTAATCCAAAGAAATTTATTCGACTCACTTACTGAAAGCATTGAGTCGTATTTTTCTTTTAAAAATTTCTTAATAGCTTTATCTAGTATTCTATAATTTATAAAAGGATTTGTTATTTGAATTAACACAATTACATCACATATTTTCTTATTTTTTTTTATAAACTCTAAGATTACTTCCTCTGTCTTAGACTCATCTGTTGCACTTTGTTTTGAACGTTTATAAAATATGAACTTTTCTTTATTCTTAATAGCATTAAATATGACTTTTTTATCAGTCGCGATATAAAAGTTTTGAATTAAATTCGATCTGTTAATAGCTGAACTGATGAAATTTATTAGTGGTGTTGATTTTATCTTAGTTAAATTTTTATTTTTAATTCTTTTGCTTCCAGACCTTGCTGGTATTATACCAATAATTTTTTTTACCAATATTTATTTTCCTTAAATTTTGCTTTTTCTGTTTTTAAAAATTTTTTTTTTCCATCGCCGATGCACTTTTCGTATTTTCTAATCATATCAGTCAAGGTTTTCATACCGTTTTCCTCTAAAGAAGATGCATGATCAGTGCCCCACATAGTTCGATCAATTGTGATGTGTCTCTCAATTGCTTTTGCTCCTAGACAAACAGCCATTAAAGAGGGACTTACAGATTTTTCATGTCCTGAGTAACCTATTTCTGACTTAAATTTTTTTTTTAATACGGTAATCATGCTTAAATTTAAATCTTTATCTTCGCATGGGTATGAAGAGACACAATGCATGAGAGTGAATTTGCATTTTTTAGATTTAAATATTTTAACCGCTTTAAAAATATCTGACATTTTAGACATCCCAGTGGAAATAAATGTATGTCTTCTTTGAGAGGCAATTTCTTTTAATAAATTCAAATTTGTCAATACTGGCGAAGCAACTTTATTAAATTTACAATTGTATTTTTTAAGAAATTTAGCGCTATTGATATCCCATGGACTTGCGAACCAACTGATATTGTTTTTCCTACAATACTTATCGATTAAGTCGAACTCTTTTTTTTCAAATTCAATTTTTTTTTTATAATCTAAATAAGTTATACGACCCCAAGGAGTGTCACGAAGTAACATTTTTTTGTGTTCTGGTGTAGTGATTTCAGGTGTCCTTTTTTGAAATTTTACAGCGTCGAAACCAGCTCTCTTTGCTTGATCAATTAATTTTTTTGCTAATGATATTTTACCATTATGATTTATTCCGATTTCAGCAATTAAAAAGATTTTTTTCATTACGTTGAACTAATGAAAATCTATATCAGAAAAAGTTAATATACAACCTATAGTATATTTATAATTTAATAAAATTTTTTTCAGTGCATAAATCAAGCCAATTGAGCTATTAGTACTGGTCAGCTGCACACGTTACCGTGCTTCCACACCCAGCCTATCAACGTAGTGGTCTACTACGGCTCTAAAGGAAGAACTAGTTTTGAGGTGGGTTTCCCACTTAGATGCTTTCAGCGGTTATCCCGTCCATACTTAGCTACCCGGCACTGCAGCTGGCGCTACAACCGGTCCACCAGTGGTATGTTCATCCCGGTCCTCTCGTACTAGGGACAAATCCTCTCAATTCTTCTACACCCATGGCAGATAGGGACCGAACTGTCTCACGACGTTCTGAACCCAGCTCACGTACCACTTTAATTGGCGAACAGCCAAACCCTTGGGACCTGCTCCAGCCCCAGGATGTGATGAGCCGACATCGAGGTGCCAAACACCCTCGTCGATATGGACTCTTGGAGGGTATCAGCCTGTTATCCCCGGCGTACCTTTTATCCGTTGAGCGATGGCCCTTCCACTCAGAACCACCGGATCACTATGACCGTCTTTCGACTCTGCTCGACTTGTCAGTCTCGCAGTCAGGCAGGCTTATGCCATTGCACTCTACGAACGATTTCTGACCGTTCTGAGCCTACCTTCGCACGCCTCCGTTACTATTTGGGAGGCGACCGCCCCAGTCAAACTACCCACCATACAATGTCTTGCTGCCGGATCACGGCAAGCAGTTAGATGTCAAGAATAATAAGAGAGGTATTTCACTGATGACTCCGCTTTAGCTGACGCCAAAACATCAAAGTCTCCCTCCTATGCTAAACATATCATTCCTAACACCAATATAAAGTTGTAGTAAAGGTGCACGGGGTCTTTCCGTCTAACCACGGGAACTCCGCATCTTCACGGAGAATTCAATTTCACTGAGTTGATGTTGGAGACAGCGGAGATATCGTTACGCCATTCATGCAGGTCGGAACTTACCCGACAAGGAATTTCGCTACCTTAGGACCGTTATAGTTACGGCCGCCGTTCACTGGGGCTTCAGAAATTAGCTTGCACTAATCGCATTAACCTTCCAGCACCGGGCAGGCGTCAGACCCTATACATCCACTTACGTGTTAGCAGAGCCCTGTGTTTTTGATAAACAGTCGCATCTCCCTGGCTTGTGCCACCTATTTAAAGTTGCCTGAAAATAGGTCCTCCTTCTTCCGAAGTTACGGAGGCATTTTGCCGAGTTCCTTCAACATCATTCTCTCAAGCGCCTAATTATACTCTAATAATCCACCTGTGTCGGTTTCGGGTACGGTCTAATGATGGAGCTATTTCCTGGGACTTCTTCACGGCTAACTCAATCCATTAAGAGTTAACAATTTATGAAATCCGTCACTTCCATCTGGTCAAGGAATATTAACCTTGTTCCCATCGACTACGGCTTTCGCCCTCGTCTTAGGGGCCGACTAACCCTGCGCGGATTAACCTTGCGCAGGAACCCTTGGATTTTCGGCGACAGAGTTTTTCACTCTGTTAATCGTTACTTATGTCAGCATTCGCACTTCTGATACCTCCAGAACCCCTCACGGGTATTCCTTTGCAGGCTTACAGAACGTTCCGCTACCAGATACAACTTCCGAAGAAATTGTAAATCCACAGATTCGGTACATGATTTGAGCCCCGTTACATCTTTGGCGCAGAAACTCTATTAGACCGGTGAGCTGTTACGCTATCTTTAAAGGATGGCTGCTTCTAAGCCAACCTCCCGGCTGTTTAGGAATCTCCACATCCTTTCACACTTAATCATGATTTAGGGACCTTATCTGGTGATCTGGGCTTTTTCCCTCTCGACCATGGACCTTAGCACCCACAGTCTGTCTGCTGAGGTAAAATGTTTGGCATTCGGAGTTTTATGAGGGTTGGTAAAGATTTCTCTCCCCTAGCCCCTT
Organism: uncultured Pelagibacteraceae bacterium; assembly: GCA_902557935.1. Classification (GTDB taxonomy): domain Bacteria; phylum Pseudomonadota; class Alphaproteobacteria; order Pelagibacterales; family Pelagibacteraceae; genus Pelagilacustribacter. The sequence continues at coordinate 26,403 of CACECJ010000008.1, forward strand.
TAGTGCTCTACCTCCAAACATCAATTTACTCAACGCACTACCTAAATAGTTTTCGCGGAAAACCAGCTATCTACGAATTTGGTTGGCCTTTCACCCCTTACCACAAGTCATCCAAAGACTTTTCAACGTCAACTGGTTCGGTCCTCCGGCAAGTGTTACCCTGCTTTCAACCTGCTCATGGTAAGCTCATTCGTTTTCGGGTCTAATTCATACAACTTGCGCCCATTTAAGACTCGCTTTCGCTACGCCTACACCTTACGGCTTAAGCTTGCTGGATAAATTAAGTCACTGACCCATTATACAAAAGGTACGCCGTCACTCTAAAAAGAGCTTCGACTGTTTGTAGGCATACGGTTTCAGGTTCTATTTCACTCCCCTAATAGGGGTTCTTTTCACCTTTCCCTCACGGTACTAGTTCACTATCGGTCACTGAAGAGTATTTAGGCTTAGAGGGTGGTCCCCCTATATTCAAACAAGATTACACGTGTCCCGCTCTACTCAAGAACAATATTAAGCTTTACTCCTACGGGACTATCACCCTCTATGGTTAGTCTTTCCAAACTATTTAGATTATCTTAATATTGTTGCTGGCCTATTCCGCTTTCGCTCGCCACTACTAACGGAATCTCAATTGATTTCTTTTCCTCCGGTTACTTAGATGTTTCAGTTCTCCGGGTTAGCTCTTCAAACCTATGAATTCAGTTTGAAGTACCACATAAAGTGGTGGGTTTTCCCATTCGGAAATTTTCGGATCAAAGCCCGCATACAGCTCCCCGAAACTTATCGCAGTATACCACGTCCTTCATCGCCTTTCAGTGCCTAGGCATCCGCCATACGCCCTTAAACGCTTGATTTATGCACAGAAAATAATTTTCTGTCTAAATTAAATTTTTATTAAAATGTTCATCTATTCAAACATTTATAGATTGTTCATCTATTCGAACAATCGGATATAGATATTGTTTGATTGCTAAAAATGAATTTAAACAATCAAAATTGATATAATATTTACAATTTAAAAAAACTAAAAGTGTACGTGGTGGAGGATAGCGGGATCGAACCGCTGACCTCCTGAATGCAAATCAGGCGCTCTCCCAGCTGAGCTAATCCCCCGTGAAAAATGGTGGGCCGAGGACGACTCGAACGTCCGACCTCACCCTTATCAGGGGTGCGCTCTAACCACCTGAGCTACCGGCCCCTAAGCATTTATGAGACACTTTACTTTTAAAGAAGAGAAATGAGGACGGCCACATTAACTTAATTTTTTGAGACCAAAAGAAATGTTTTGGTCTTCCTTAGAAAGGAGGTAATCCAGCCGCAGGTTCCCCTACGGCTACCTTGTTACGACTTCACCCCAGTTGCTGATCGTACCGTAGTCAAAGGTATAAGCTTTGCCTTAAGGTGTAACCAACTTCCATGGTGTGACGGGCGGTGTGTACAAGACCCGGGAACGTATTCACCGCGGCGCGCTGATCCGCGATTACTAGCAATTCCAGCTTCATGCACTCGAGTTACAGAGTACAATCCGAACTGAGACACATTTTAGGGATTAGCTTAGAGTCGCCTCTTTGCATCCCATTGTAAGTGCCATTGTAGCACGTGTGTAGCCCAACACATAAGGGCCATGAGGACTTGACGTCATCCCCACCTTCCTCCAGCTTATCACTGGCAGTTCTTTTAAAGTGCCCAACTAAATGGTGGCAACTAAAAGTAGGGGTTGCGCTCGTTGCGGGACTTAACCCAACATCTCACGACACGAGCTGACGACAGCCATGCAGCACCTGTGTTTCGTCCAGCCGAACTGAAAAGCCTAATCTCTTAGGCTCGCGACGAACATGTCAAGTGTTGGTAAGGTTCTGCGCGTATCTTCGAATTAAACCACATGCTCCACTGCTTGTGCGGGTCCCCGTCAATTCATTTGAGTTTTAACCTTGCGGTCGTACTCCCCAGGCGGTGTGCTTAATGCTTTCGCTGCGACACTGAAAAATATATTTCCAACGTCTAGCACACATCGTTTACGGCATGGACTACGAGGGTATCTAATCCTCTTCGCTACCCATGCTTTCGCTCCTCAGTGTCAGTAGTGACCCAGTAAGTTGCCTTCGCATTTGGTGTTCTTTCTAATATCTACGAATTTCACCTCTACACTAGAAATTCCACTTACCTCTATCACACTCTAGCTAAAAAGTTTTGATGGCAGTTCCAAGGTTGAGCCTTGGGATTTCACCATCAACTTTTTTAACCACCTACGAGCTCTTTAAGCCCAGTAATTCCGAACTACGCTAGGTCCCTTCGTATTACCGCGGCTGCTGGCACGAAGTTAGCCGGACCTTCTTATTCGGGTACAGTCATTTTCTTCCCCGACGAAAGAGTTTTACAACCCAAGGGCCTTCTTCACTCACGCGGCATCGCTGCATCAGGGTTTCCCCCATTGTGCAAGATTCCCCACTGCTGCCTCCCGTAGGAGTCTGGGCCGTGTCTCAGTCCCAATGTGGCTGGTCTTCCTCTAAGAACAGCTATTGATCGTTGCCTTGGTAAGCTTTTACCTTACCAACTAGCTAATCAAGTGCGGGCTCATCTTTTGGCATTAAAACTTTCCCTGTAAAGGCTTATTTGGTATTAGCACAAGTTTCCCCGTGTTATTCCAAACCAAAAGGCAGATTCCCACATTATACTCACCCGTTTGCCACTCAGTATTGCTACTGCGTTCGACTTGCATGTGTTAGGCGTGCCGCCAGCGTACGTTCTGAGCCATGATCAAACTCTCAAGTTTAATAACGGCGCACACTAGCTTTAATAACTTTGAGGTATATCAAAGTTATTTTTCGTTAAAGCGTGTACGACAATTTCTTTATTAACCTAGCCGTCCACACTTCTCTTCTAAAATTTACAATTTAAAAAAGCTAAGATTTTAATAAAATCTACACACCTCTGGCGTTATAATTATTTAATAGCGTAAAGGTGAGCGCCCGTTTTATTACAATTTCTTTATAAGTCAAGGCGTATATTGCTCTATTTAGCCAGTAAAACGGTCCTTTTTTGAGCTCTTCGAGTTGCAAACCTTCGATAATTTTTGTAGAAAAACAACTATGACGTTAATCCAAAAAATTTTTCATTATTTCACAAAAAAACAAAAGTTTAACCAGATTTTGAGTTTAAATAAAATTGCTATATTTAACAAAAAGTCTCTTTTTTTTTACTCTTCCATATTTGTTTTTTTTGTTTGTATTTTTGGAACATTAAGTTTTATTGAAAATAAAAATCAAGAAAACGCTAATAATGCAAAAGAATTAACTGAAACAAGTGAATTTTCTAAATTAACAAATTTTTTTATTTCAAAAATCAATAGCCCTTATACACAAATTAATTATCCTATCAGAAATAATGACACGATTGAGAAAATTTTGAAAAAATATGAAATAAATAATTCAGATATTCAAATAATTTCTTCTAAATTAAAACAAAAAAAACTTTCAAACATTTACTCTGGAAGAAAACTTTCGATGGTTATTAAAAAACTTGAAGATGGCTCTAAAACTGTTGTTAATCTTGTCTTCCCAATAAACAATACAAATAGTATTGAAATTAGAAAAACTCAAAATGATTTTATCGTTAAAGAAAATATTTTGGAGCTTTATAAAAAAGAAGTTGTTGTAAAGAATGTAATAAAAAATAATTTATATTCATCAGCTTTAGAAAAACAAATAGAGCCTAATATAATTATTGAATTTGCGAGAATATTTGGTTTTGAAGTAGATTTTCAAAGGGATATAAGAAAAGATGATTGGTTTGAAATATATTACGAAAAATTTATTGATGAATCTGGAAAAGTAAGGGACACAGGTAAAATAATTTATGCATCTATGTATGTCAATAAGGAGGAAATTAATCTTTATAACTTTAAAGATAAAGGCCAAGACGAATATTATGATATAAAAGGAAAAAGTATAACTAAGTCCTTAATGAAAACTCCAATAAATGGTGCACGTTTATCTTCATCGTATGGAATGAGAAAACATCCAATACTTGGATACAATAAAATGCATCGAGGGACCGACTTTGCGGCTCCAAGTGGAACACCTATAATGGCCTCAGGTTCAGGAACAGTTACCAGAGCAAGGTGGTGTGGTGGTGGGGGAAATTGTGTGAAAATAAAACACAATTCAACTTATGAAACAGTTTACGCACACATGAAAGCATTTGCTAGAGGTATTAAAGAAGGAAGAAAAGTGAAGCAAGGACAAATAATTGGTTACGTTGGCTCAACAGGTTTGTCAACTGGGCCACACTTACATTATGAGGTAATTGTAAATGGAAAAAAAGTTAATTCTCAAAGATTAAAACTTCCCTCTGGTAAAATCTTGAAAGGAAAAGCTAGGGAGGATTTTGAATTAAAAAGAATAAAAATTGATCTTAAATTGGCAGAAATGAGATAGTATTAATTTGTTTGAGTAAATTTTTTTTCTGATATGTCTGTTTCAACATCAATTTTTTCAGAATCATTGTTTTTGTTAGAGAAATTTTCTTTTTTATCGTTTAGTTCGTTAAATCTTCTTAAATAATGGTCGGCATGTTGTAAATAATTTTGAGCTAACACTGGATCTCCATTACTTTGAGCATCCTTAGCTAATTGTTGAAATTTTTGCATAGTTTTTTCTACGTTATGAATATTGTTTATCGATCCATTTCTATTAAAATTAATATTACCATTACTGTTGAAGTTATTGCTTCCGTTGGAGCCAATTGATATATTACGTCTCCTGAAGCCGTTTTTATGTTGTCTAGTTCTAAAATTTCTTCTCTTATTATTCATTTTTTTTATTGTAAGCTTGATATCAGATATCTGTAATTGTTCTTATAATCCTTAATAATATGTTCTTTTTTAAAACTATTTTTCCTTAAAATTTTTGAAACTTTTGTTTTTTGCTCATTGCTTATTTCTAAAGCAAGCTTTCCATTTACCTTTAAAAGATATTTTGCTTTGTAAATAATTTTTTTGATTAGGTCAAGCCCATCATTTCCACCATCAAGTGCAATTAAAGGCTCATATTTCTTAATATCCTCTGATAAATTTTTGATATCTCTTTTATTGATGTAAGGGGGATTTGATACAATTAAATTAAATTTGATACCATAAATATCATTGATTGATCTTTTTATGAATTTCACTTTGCTCTCTACATGATGTTTATTCGCGTTTTTAGAGGCTATTGATAAGGCTTTTTGTGAAATATCTATACCTAAGCCTCTAGAATTTTTTAACTCACTTATTAAACTGATTAAAATACAACCAGATCCGGTTCCGACATCTAATATGTTTATTTTTTTATCTTTATATAGTTTAGATAAATAATCTATAATTAATTCTGTTTCAGGTCTTGGGATTAAAGTGTTTCTATTAACTTCGAATTTTAAACTCCAGAATTCTTTTTCTTTAATTATATATGCGATTGGTTCTTTTTTAGACCTTCTTTGTATTAAATTTTTGAAATTAAAAATATCCTTGTTTTTAACAGATTTATCTAAGTTTAATATTATTTCTTCTCTTGTTTGGCCTAATACTTTCGAAAGCAAAATCTCAGAGTCAAGTTTATAAGAGGGAACATTGTGAAATTTAAGCTTATTACTACCTATATTTATTAACTCATTAATTTTCATTTACTTAAGTGTTTCGAGTTTAAGATTTTGATCTTTTAACCTTAGTTCATCATTTATTTCCTCATGAACATCCCCGCTTAAGAATTCCTCCAATTTATGAAGGGTCATATTGATTCTATGATCGGTAACTCTACCTTGAGGAAAATTGTAAGTTCTTATTCTTTCTGACCTGTCCCCACTGCCTATTTGACTTTTTCTATTTAATGATCTCTCTTGATCTTTTTTTCTTTTTTCTGCCTCATAAACTCTAGATCTTAAAATTTTAAGCGCTTTGGCTTTATTTTTATGTTGTGATTTTTCATCCTGCTGACTGACCACGACTCCACTTGGAATATGTGTAATTCTAACTGCGCTATCAGTTGTATTTACTGATTGCCCTCCCGGACCTCCGGCTCTAAAAACATCAATTCTTAAGTCGGTTTCTTTTATTTGGATATCAACTTCCTCAACTTCAGGTAAAACTGCAACTGTAGCGGCTGAAGTGTGGACTCTACCTTGAGTTTCGGTTTTAGGTATTCTTTGAACTCTATGGACTCCAGACTCATATTTTAAATAAGAATAAATATCATTTCCATTAACTGAAAAAATTACCTCTTTAAATCCTCCCGCTTCACTTTTAGAAATATTTATTATTTCTAGCTTCCATTTTTTTTTTGAACAGACCTTTTCATACATTTTAAATAAGTCAGCACAAAAAAGAGAGGCTTCCAACCCACCCGTTCCTGCTCTAATTTCAACAATGGCATTTTTACTGTCGTCTTCATCTTTTGGTAGTAAAAATATTTTTAGTTTGTTTTCATGTTTCTCTTTTCTTGTCTCAATTTCGATCAGGTCTTTTTTGGCTAATTGAAGTATTTCAGTGTCGTTATTTTTATCTTCGAGAATTTGTTTTAAATCTTTTTTTTCAGTTTCAAAACTTACATATTCTTTAGCAATCGAGATGATAGATCCTAAATTAGAATATTCTTTTGATTTTTTTGCAAATAATTTGGGCTCTAATTTAGAAGAAGATAGTTCTTTTTCTAAATTTCCATATTTTATAATTAGGTCTTTTACTTTTTGGATAGGTATCATTAATTAATCAATTTGCTTAACCTTATCTTCAACAAGTTTAACTATTTTATCGATAATTTCTGAATTAGCGACTTTAGTATGTGGCACTCCTGATAGATACAATAAATTACTATCTTGGCCTCCACCGGTAAGACCTATTTCTGTTTGCGCTGCCTCTCCTGGACCATTAACCACGCACCCTATTATTGAAAGGTTAATTGGTTTTTTTATATGCGATAATTTTTTTTCTAATCTCTTGACTGTCTCTATAACTGGAAATGCCTGACGGGCACATGATGGGCAAGAAATAATATTTACACCTCTTGACCTTATACCTAAAGATTTGAGTATTTCATAACCCGCTTTAACCTCATCTATAGGGTCAGATGAAAGTGATACTCTTATGGTGTCACCTATCCCATCCATTAAAAGTTGGCCAATACCTATTGATGATTTTATACTACCGGTCAATAAACCTCCAGCCTCTGTTACTCCTAAATGTAAAGGATAGTTACATATTTCAGCAAGTTTTCTATAGGCCTTTACAGTTAAGAAAATATCAGAAGACTTGACGCTTATTTTAAAATTAAAAAAATTATTATCCTCAAATAATTTTATGTTATAATCAGCGCTTTCAACTAAAGCTTCGGGACACGGTTCTTTATATTTTTCTAGTAAAGATTTATCTAAAGATCCAGCATTAACTCCGATTCTTATAGAGCAATTATAATCTTTAGCTGCTTTGATAACTTCTAAGACTCTATCTTTAGAACCAATATTTCCCGGATTAATTCTCAAACAACTCGCTCCCATTTTGGCTGCTTCAATGGCCCTTTTATAATGAAAATGGATATCAGCTACAATTGGAACGCTAACTTCTTTTGAAATTTGCTTCAATGATTTTGTTGAGCTTTCGTCCGGACAAGAAACTCTTACTATATCTGCTCCAGCTTCAGCCAATAAATTAATTTGGTTAATTGTGCCTTTGATATCTGTA
>CACECJ010000009.1 GCA_902557935.1 uncultured Pelagibacteraceae bacterium
TAGTCAAAAAGCTTAGTAAAATTGCAGAGGTAACCGTGGGTATTACTAAGTTTTTTTTAGATATTATAAATATAGCAATGCAGGTAAAGAATACTATTAGTCTCATTATAAGTTCTGAGTCTGCTAAAACTCCAGCAGGAAATATAATCATTCTTCCAAGTAGTGCAGCCAAAGTTGAATAAGCAACACAATTAAACCATTTAAAAATTTTTGATTTAACACTAACTTTTTCTGAGGTAAGTGCTCCCATAAATCTAGATATGTATGTAGCAATTGAAGTTGCTATAATTGCAAAAATTATAATTTGACTACTTGCCATCTTTTTCTCCAAATAAATAAGCAACTGTACCTGCTATCAAACCAGCAAATAATAATGACCACTCAGTAGAAAATAAATAAATTACTGGTCCTAAAGTTGTTCCTAAAATTACCGCAATAGATATGGCTATGTTTTTCATAGCACCTATCATCATACAAAAAAAATAAATTGGATTTACAATTGCTAATCCAATTAACATTTCTTTATTTAAAAGATCGGCTGCTAAGTACCCAATAACTGTCATAAGTACAGCTGTTAACCAAGTTCCAGTACCAATGCCTATCCAAAAATCTATTCGATATTTTGCATTAATCTTTTTATAAGCGTCTTTAGCAATTAACCAAGATGAAACTGCAAGAAAATGACAAGATAAGTAATATTTCCATTTAGGTTGAGACTTGTGTTCAAGCAATGGAAATAAAGAAACCGTCATTGGATAAAGTCTAAAGTTAACTAACCAAACTGCTAAAAAAATATTTACGATAGATGCTCCTAATAATAATGACTCCGCCATTACTAGTTGACCTGGTAATGCATATGTAAAAAAACTTGATGCTGCACTTTGATGAATGTTAAATCCAGCATCTTTCAGTAAAGCTCCTAAAGCGACAAAGCAAGCTGCCAAAGGTAACGCTGGACTTCTTGCGCCTTTTAAAGATTTTAAACCTGTAAAGAAAGCTTGTGAGTTAATCATCCACCAAGGAATAATCTTCCTACGTCTGGATTTTTTAAAAGATCATCCCCTTTGCCCGCAATAGCTGTTTGGCCAGACACTAAAACGTAACCTATATCTGCAAACTCTAATCCCTTTTTTGCGTTTTGTTCAACAAGTATTATTGTTTTCTTCTCTGCTTTTTGAAGATCCTCTAAAATTTCAAAAACCATATTTATATATTTTGGTTCCAAACCAATTGATGGTTCATCTACTAATAAAACTGATGGCTTCATAACTAATGCTCTTGAAATTTCTAGTAATCTTCTTTCACCGCCTGATAAAACTTTTGCAGGTTGATTTCTTCTATTTCTTAATCTCTCATATTTTTGAAAAATTCTCTCAGCTTCTTCATAAGCTTCGTCCTGTTTATCTTTAATGTATCCACCCATTAAAAGATTTTCCTCAACTGTCATATCAGGAAATACTGAGTTATCTTGTAAGATATAAGCTATGCCCACTTTGCTAAGCTTCTGTGCAGGAGTTAATGTCGTAATTTCATTTCCCTCTAATTCAATTTTTCCATCAAAAATATTTGTAAAACCATAAATAGAATGAAGTATTGTAGACTTTCCTGCACCGTTAGGCCCTATTAAACATAACGACTGAGCCTTACTGACTGTTAAGTCAAAATTATGTAATATCTCCATTTTTCCGTAGCCAGCATTTAAGCCTCTTATGGTTAGATGTACGTCGTAAGGTGATAATTTATTTAAATCTTCTAAACCAGGTGCTTTACCTAAGACATCGTATTGATTTGCCATTACTGCGCTCCCAAATAAGCATCAACAACTCGCTTATCATTCTTAATTTGATCTGGAGAACCTTCTGCTAGCATTTTGCCGTGGGCTAAACAGAAAATTTTTTGTGCTAGACTCATGATTACTTTCATATTGTGTTCTATGACTAATAAAGTAATTCCATAATCTTTATTTATTTTAATTAATCTATCTATAATACCATTTATTAAAGTTGGATTAATTCCAGCTGTAGGCTCGTCTAATAAAAGCATTTTAGGCTCATTCATCAAAGCCATTGCTAATTCAAGTAATTTTTGCTGACCAAATGACAAATCACCTGCTCTCAAATTTCTTTTTTGGTAAAGACCCACAAAGTTTAAAATATTTTCTGCCTTCTCAGTAAGTTCAGTTGGTACTTTTGCAAAAATAAATCCTGAGTCACTAGCTTTGTGACTTATTAGCATATTCTCTACACAATTTAGTTTTGAGTAAATTCTTGTTTGTTGAAAGGTTCTTAACAATCCAAGTTTAGCAACTGCTGGCACAGGCATTTCGGAAACTTCTGTATTATCAAAAACAATTGATCCTTTATCAATCGGATGAGTTCCTACAATAGAATTAAATAAAGTAGTTTTGCCTGAACCATTAGGTCCTATTAAGCCAACTATAGATCCCTGTTCAACCGAAACTGAAATATCTACGTTAGCTTGCACTCCACCAAAAGATTTACTTACGTTTTTTACTTGTAAAATACTCATTTTAATTCTACCTGTGCTTTTCGATCTTTTTCATCTATGACTTCACCAAATCTTTCAGGATATTTTTCTCGCAACCAACCCATTAATCCTTCTGGGAAATATACTACGATTACAACAATTAAAACTCCTAGCGCAACATATTGCCAGCCTAATATTAACGTCCAAAGTCCTTCTTTAAAGAAATGGAATAAAGTTGCTCCAATTACTGGGCCCCACAAAGTTCCTTTACCGCCAAGAATTGCCATAAGAACCATAAATACTCCCATCTCTCTTCCGTCAAATGCAACATCTGTTGAGTCTATATACCCAATTAGTCCACCCATAATTCCACCAGCAAGACCACAGAAGAATGCAGAACACATCCAACCTACGATTTTATATTTCATAGTTTGAATACCCATAGCTTCCGCTTTATCTTCGTTGTCTCTTATCGCATTTAAAATTAATCTAAATCTGGAACCGTAAATATATTTAACAAAAACAAATGTTCCGATTAATAATGCAAAACTTAAAAAGTAGAAAAACTTTCCTCTAGCTTCAGTATCAACTATTTCTGCAGGAAAAGGTGGTGTAGTAAATCCTTGACCAGCTCCAATGATTTCTATTCCTCCAGCAATTTCACCTGCCGCGATACCTAAACCTAAAGTACAAATGGCAAAATAGTGCCCTCTTAATCCCAAAATTGCATAACCTATAGCGCCAGCAATAACAGCAGGAACAATTGCTGAAACTAATAATCCGACACCTATTCCTTGAAAATATTGTGCAGTGGTATGAACAAATGTTTTTTCTCCACCACTTTCAGTCCACTCAGCTAGCGGGAAAAACATTCCTACTTGAACTGAAGCAGTTAGATACATTCCTAAACCATAGAAAAGTATATTTCCAAAAGTATTGTAGCCCATTTCTCCACCTTGTAAATTCCAAGTCATTGCCAAAACAATCAAGACACAAAGATATGTAAGTTGAACTTTGAAAGCAGAGAATAAATAAGGTGCAGCTAAACCTAAAATAATTAGGCCAGAGTATAAAATTAAATCTTTTTGTTTTATATTACCCATTTACTTTAAATACTCCCTTTTCTTTGAAAGTTTAAATCTTCTGTAAACTAATATGAAGACTAGCAGCATAAATACTGCTCCTATTCTAAATTCTGTTCCTAAAATATAATCTGCAAACTCTTCAAATAGTCCTAATCCCATTCCTGAAACTGCTACAGCTGGTAAATTACCAAGACCTGCAACAATAACTATCATGAAAGATCTTACTGTATATGGAAGTCCTACATAAGGGTGAAGTGTAAGAGTTATTGAAATTAATGCTCCTGCAATTCCACATAGCGCAGCGTTAATTCCAAAAGTTGCAGCATAAACTTTTTCTGTATCTACACCTAAAATTTTTGCAGCTCTAGCATTTTGTGCTGTAGCTCTTATAGCTCGTCCAAGTCTGGATTTTTTCATGTAAATAACCAAAGCTACTGCATATAAAACACTTATAAAAGCTGAGAATATTTTTGAATTTGGTAAAGTTACTGAATTATCAAATAACATTGTTGTTCCGTATTCAGACTGTGCCACAACTACGTCTGCACCAAAAATAAAATTCATTAGTTGTTGGAATACGATAGCAATACCAAAAGTGGCTAAAATAGAAATAAATAAATCTCGGTCCACAACTTTATTAATTACAAGTTTATAAAGTCCCCAACCAACAAAAAACATTATAATTGGAGAAATAATAACTCCCCAAGCAGGATGAATTCCCCAAAGATAAATAGTATATGCAATGTAACCTCCAAGAATAACTAAGTCTCCTTGCGCAATGTTAATTATATTCATTACACCCCATTGAAGTGCCATGCCGTATGCTATTAATGCAAATAATATACCTAAAAGAATACCATCCAGTGATGCCTGGACCATTAACATTGGAGCTTTAAAAATAAGAAAGTCCATAAAATTTCAAAACTTATAAAAGAAAAGCCCCTAGAAAACTAGGGGCTTTTCAAATTATTCAGAAGTTATTAGCTTCTTTCAGACCATTTCGGGATTGGATGATAGAACTTATCAGAAGCCCATTTTGTAGGAGCTACTACTCTATTCTCACAATCATCGCCTTTACATCTTACTTGGAACAAGATCATTGGCTTAGCAACGTTTTGGCCACCAGGTCCAAATTTAATGTTTCCATAGAAAGTTTGCATTTCTGTATCAACTAGCGCATCTCTAACTGCATCTCTGTCGAAAGAATTTGCTCTTTCGAACGCATCTTTAAACACTAACAATGCTGCAGAAGATTCTGCTGATTGATATGGCGGGTCATATCCAAATTCTTTTTGGAAGTCTTTAGCGTATTTCTTACCAGAGCCAAAGAATTTATCTTTGTAAGATAAATTTTTGTGCCACTGAGAAGCACACAATGCGAATTCTGATTTCTTTCCATGTTGTTTAGAAAGTTTTGCAGCATCACAGTGTGTCATCGCTAACATAGGAACATCAACTTTCATTTCAGAAATTTGTCTGATTGCAGTTAATGCACCTTTTGTGTGACCTGATACAACAAGCACATCCGGCTTAACAGCTTTTACTTTAGCCAATGTAGCTGCCATATCGTTAAGTTCTTTTGGTAGTTTGTCATCGATGATGATCTCAGATCCAGTTCTTTTTGCTGCATCTAAAATACCAAGTCTCACGTCTTGTGAGAAAGCATCTTGTTCAAATGCTTGAGCAATTTTTACTCCTTTACCACCGTTTTTTTCTACCGCTAAATCAATAGCTACTTCAAGGTATTGGTTAGCTGGTGATAACACCGCGAACAAATATTTGTATCCTTTTGTAAATAAAGATCTAGATGCACCATTCGCTTCAACCATAGGAATTTTATATTTCTCGGTTACTGGTGCAATGGCTTTCGTTAAACCTGAACTGTATGGTCCAAGCATGTAATGAACGCCATCTTGTTTAATTAGTCTTTCAGCTAACTGAGCGGCTCTTTTTGGGTTTGACTCATCATCATAGTAAATGATCTCAAACTTATATTTCTTACCTTGTACTTCTACTCCACCCATTTTGTTAATTCTATCAACGGCCATGTTATAACCATTTTGTGTATGAACTCCATTTGAAGAGTATTTACCTGTAAGAGATATTGCAGAACCTAACACAATGTACTCACCTTCTACTTTTGCAAAAGAAGAAGTGAAAGACACAAGTGCTAAAGTTATTGCTGAAATAAATGTAACAAATAGTTTTGCTATTTTATTCATTATTTCCCTTCTTGTTATTAATTAATTAATTAAAATTAAATAATTAAAACAAGAAATAGAGTTTTTGACAACAGTTAGAAGTGATTAAAAATTCTGTGTCGCAGCAATGTAAACTGCTAAAATTAGAAGAACACACGCAGAAATTGTATTTAATAGCTTTGGTTTACTTCTTAACCATACTGAAATTTTTTCAGCCGCTAATCCATAAAACATTAAAGTTAAAAAATCTAAAACTACATAAGTAATTAATAAGATTACAAACTGTGAAATGATATTTGATCCGAAGTTTATAAAAGTAGGGAAAATTGTTCCAAAAAATAAAAGTGCTTTTGGACTTAAACCTGCAACTAATAATCCATCTTTATAAAACGATAGTGGTGATTTTAAATTTTGATCTTTAGAATTAAAACTTTTTATTTTAGAATTAAAAGTGTCATAGGCTAAATAAACTATATAAAATATCCCTGCCCATTTTAAATAGTAAAGGACTTGAGGGTTATCACTTAAAAAAGAGCCAATTAAAAAAACTACTAAAATAGCTTGGATAGTATTTGCAGATATATCTCCTAAAGCAGTCCAAACAGATCTATTTAATCCATAGTTTAATGTGTGTGAAACTATTACAACTCTGGGCGGACCTGGAGAAATAAATAAAAATAAAATGATTTGTAAAAATATTATATAGTCTGTTGGAAACATTTAATTAGTCACTATATATAAATTTATGAAGAAAAAAAGTTTTATCCCTCAAACAAAAGTTAAAAACCCTGAACCTAAAGAAAAGGATGATAATTGGATTATTTGGGCGGCATGGGCGGATAGGATTACTTTTGAAGAGATAAAAGAAAAAACTGGAAAAAATGAGTCTCAAGTAATCAAGATAATGAGAAAAAACTTAAAACCAGGCTCCTTCCGCTTATGGAGAAAAAGAGTGCACAATACGAGCATTAAGCATAGAAAAAAGTTTCAATTGGGAAGAAAAAAACTTAGAGAAAAAATTAAATTAACTGATATATATTAATTATGAAAAAAGTCACAATGTATACTGGCAATCCTTGCTCATTTTGTGCAGCAGCTAAAGCATTATTAAAAACAAAAAATGTTGAGATAGAGGAAATAGATATTTGGGCAGATCCAGCAAATGCTAAAGAAATGCTCCAAAGAACTAATGGTGTAAGAACTATTCCTCAAATTTTTATCGGCGATCATTACATTGGTGGTAATGATAAACTTCAGGAAGCGAACAGAAACGGTGAATTAGATAAAATTTTAAAAGGAGAATGAGGAGAAATTTTTTAAAATATTTAAGCTTAACAATTTTTTCATCTTTTATTCTTCCTTTAAACTCACTACTTGCGAATACAAAGAAAATTATCAATAAAAATCTTACAAAAAAACAAAAAGAAATAATGTTTAACGAGGGTACTGAAAGACCCTTTTCTAGTGATTTACTAAGAGAAAGTAGAAAGGGTTTTTATCATTGCGCTAATTGTGGAAACAAACTTTTTGCTTCTACTAGTAAATTCGATAGTGGTACTGGGTGGCCATCATTTTCTGAGGCTTTACCTGGAGCATTTAAAACTAAGATAGATTATAAATTTGGAATGAAAAGAACAGAATATCATTGTGCTAAATGCGGCGGGCATCATGGACATGTCTTTAACGATGGACCGACAAAAAGTGGTAAAAGATTTTGCAATAATGGTCTTTGTTTAATTTTTAAACCTGAATAGAGTTACTTTATATCTTTGATAAAAGGCATAGCATCGCCTGCTCCAAGTTTAGTTGTCGATATCCCAGCAACTTTATTTGCTAATTCTAAACACTCTTTTATAGATTTTTCCTTAGATAAACTAAAAGCTAAACCTCCATTAAAAGCATCTCCTGCTCCAGTAGTATCAATTGCTTTAACGTTATTTGCTTTTAAATAAATTTCCTCTTTTCCATCAGAATAAAACAGACCTTTTTCTCCAAGAGTTATTATTACTTTTTTAATCCCAAAATTTATTAGCTTATCTGCTGCCTGCTTTGCCTCTTTTTCGTTAGTAATCTTGATGCCTGTATAAAATTCAGCCTCAGTTTCATTAGGCGTAAAAAAATCGATATTTTTGTAAAACTCTTTTGAAATTTCAGATGCTGGTGCAGGATTTAAAATAGTAGTACATCCATTTTCTTTAGCAGTTTTCAAACAATGTAATGTAACATCTTTTGGAACTTCTAATTGAGTTAAAAAAATTTTTGATCTTTTAATTAAATTAATTTGTTTTTCAATTTCATTTATCTTTAAAGAACTTGGAGCACCTACAATTACATTTATTGCATTTTTTCCAGTATTTTGATCAACTAAAATTCCTGCTACGCCAGTTTGTTGATTGCCATCTTGAATTATATTTTCTGTAGAAATTTTATTTTTTTCAAGAGTTTTAAGAGCTAACTCTCCGTATTCATCTTTACCAATTTTACTTATAAAGTTTGTATTTCCACCGAGTCTGGCAATTGCTATAGCTTGATTACAACCTTTTCCTCCTGGACCGACATTATATTTTTTTCCCAAAATAGTTTCACCTATTGATGGAATTTTAGTTCCAGAAAAACTTATGTCAGCAACAAAAATTCCTAAGACTGTTATTTCGCTCATTAACCAACTTTAGCGAGAATTGGAAAGGTCGTCAAAATATAATAACTTATAACTTGAATATAATTTGTAGTAATCAAGATGCCAGTAATTAAAAGAATAGCTCCGCCAGATTTTGTAATAGTTCCATAATATTTTCCAAAACCTTTTTTAGTATTTAAAAATCTACTCATGTAGTATCCCGATAATATAAATGGGATAGCTAATCCTAAAGAATAAAATGATAGTAATAAAATCCCTTTACTAATTGTAGCTTCAGTAGCAGACAAAGCAATTATAGATCCTAAAACTGGACCGATACAAGGTGTCCAACCAAATGCAAAAGCCGCACCAACTATAAAAGGAAATGCATAATTATCTTTATAATTTGAATTAGTTTGAATTCTTTTTTCAGTGTTTAAAAAAGAAAAATTTAGAAAACCTAACATTTGTAATGAAAAAATAATAATTATTAATCCTGCAACAATCCGTAATTCATTGGAAAAGAAAAGAAGCACGTTACCTATTGCAGAGGCGGCCGCTCCAAGCGTTATAAAAACAAATGAGAAACCTAGTGAAAAAAGAATAGTTTTAGTCAAAACAATTGATTTGTCTTTATCTATTTCCCCTAAATCTTTTCCAGTAATATATGAAATATAACCTGGGATAATTGGAAGTACGCAAGGGGTGAGAAAACTTATGAATCCAGCCCCAAAAGCGAACACAAGTTTAATGATCATATTACGTTTATATTTGCCTTTGATCTTTACCGCAATTACAATATTGGCTCATGATAATTAAATATGCTGGTTTTTTATTCACTCTTTTGTGGTCATATACTTTCATTAAATCTCAAAGTATTTTTAAAAAAGGATCAGGTATTTTAATTACTTTATTTGTAACTAATATATCCTGGTTCACATTTATCGCAGCTTGCTTTTATGGCCTTAAAAATTTTAGCTTTTACCATGCTTTACTTGGTATAGCTTTGAGTGTTATTTTGGTTCACCTGGCTTTTTCTCGATTAACTTTATT
The DNA here is from genome assembly GCA_902557935.1 of uncultured Pelagibacteraceae bacterium. Taxonomy (GTDB): domain Bacteria; phylum Pseudomonadota; class Alphaproteobacteria; order Pelagibacterales; family Pelagibacteraceae; genus Pelagilacustribacter. The sequence continues at coordinate 9,444 of CACECJ010000009.1, forward strand.
TATCAATAACAAATTTCAGGATAAGAACACTCTTTTAAAAATTAAAACATTTATTGAATATTTAATTTTAATAACAGTTGGATATTTTATATTTTTTTAAAAAGTATTAATTGTAGATAAAACTTTAAAAGTTTTATCAGTGATGACTACTTCACCAGATCGTGTTGTTTCTCCGGTTATCGCCAAAATAATTACATAATGCGTTACTAAAACTAGGTTTCCCCCTTTGCCATTCCAATTATTTACATATTTTTTTAAGTCCTTAATCTGCTGTTTTTCATTTTGATCATATGGCGGAGTATAAGTAGAATTTAAAGCAGAAAATTCTTTGAAATTTCCAAAAGCATATTTTGCTGTATCTTTGCACCTACACCACTGGCTTGATAAAACTTTATCAATTTTAATATTTTTTTCCCTAAAAAGTTTACCAATTTTTTTAGATTGATTGATACCCATCATATCTAGGTTTCTTTGAGTTTTACAGTCATTAATATCAAATCCATCTGGATCACCGCCACCAGGAGCTTTAGCATGTCTTATTAAAATAATCTTTTCTCCATCTTGAGCTGGTTTCCAATTTTGTTCTGATGCGTGAGTATTAGATGAAATTAAAGAGAATAAAATTATAAGAAGGGAAATAATGTAATTCTTCATGGTGGATGAAATGATAATCTAACAAATTTATGTTGCCTAGGTCTAGAGGACATGGCAATACCACATTAAATCTTTGACCGGTTGTAATCAAAATTATATTGATTTGTTGCTAAATTATAAGTTGTAAAATGTTAATAAATTTTTTTAAAAATGTAATTAAATTCAGATTTATCAACCAATCTATATCTATTTTTTTTTAATATCTGGATAAGTTTTTTCTTACGGTTTTTAAAATACTTATTATAACTAATCATTTCTATACAAATCACCTTAATTTCAAATTTTTTAAAATTAAATGATTTCAAAACTTCAAGTTCATTTCCCTCTATATCAATATTCATAAAATCTATATTAAAAAAATCATTTTTATCTAATAATGTTTCCAAAGTTGTCGTGGTTATATTTTTTGTTAAAATATCACTGTTTTTAATTCTAAAATGTTTTTTTAACCAATTTTTATGATTTGTATCGATTGTATTTTTTGAATCCAAATCACCTAGAAAATAAAGTTTTTTTTTTGTTTTCTTACTTGATAAAGCAGCGCAAATATTAATATCTTTTGGTCTGGCAAAGTTAAAAAGTTCAATCGCTAAAGGATTTAAATCAATGTTTAATCCGCTCCATCCTTTTTTAAACATTAGTAAAGTATTGTTTGATCTTGTTGGATGGAAACACCCAACATCTAAATATTTTCCTATATAATTTTTACCAAATAACTTTAAAATTTTTTTATCTTCTCCAAACTGAGACCCTTGGAAATAAAACTTATAATTTCGAATGTAAATATTATAAAAATAATAAAATTTTTTAAAAAAAGAATATTTTTTTGAAAATTTTAAAAATTTAGAATTTTTTGTTGACATTTATTTTGGTTTAAACACTAAACAAACTCCGTTGTTACAATATCTCTTTCCTGTAGGTTTTGGCCCATCATCAAAAACATGACCATGGTGTCCTCCACATTTTTTGCAATGGTATTCTGTTCTTGTATAGCCTATATGCATATCTTTTTTTTCCTCGAAAACTCCAGGTAGTGAGTCGTAAAAAGATGGCCAACCTGAGCCACTCTCATATTTAGATGTAGACTCAAATAATTTTGTTCCACACCCGACACAGTGATAAGAACCCTCTCTTTTTTCTTGATTTAAAGGACTACTACCTGGAGACTCCGTTCCCTCTTGTTTTAAAACATAATTTTGTTCTGGCGTTAAATTTGGATCCCAGTCTTTACTCATCTTTTACTTTATCGTCTACACCATAAGGTCTGAAGCTACCTTTATTTTCCAACTTGACTGCTTTAGCAGGGATGCCAACCATAGTCGCGTTTTCTGGGACGTCTTTTACCACAACTGCGTTAGCTGCAATTCTTGCATTGTTACCAACTTTAATTGGCCCAATTATTTGTGCGCCAGACCCGATCACAACATCATTACCAATGGTAGGATGTCTTTTTTCATGTCGTTGTCTCTCGCTATCTATACTGGGAGAACTCCCACCTAAAGTGACGTTGTGATAAATAGTAACGTTATCTCCAATTTCAGAAGTTTCGCCGATTACTACACCCATACCATGATCAATAAATAAATTTTTACCTATCTTGGCCCCAGGATGAATTTCAATACCTGTAAAAAATCTAATTGTTTGTGAAATAATTCTAGCTATTAAGTCAAATCCAGCTTTGTAAAAAAAGTTTGATATTTTATGAAAGATAACTGCCTTTACACCAGGGTATGTGAGAATGATACTTATTATAGATTTTGCCGCAGGATCTCTTTTTTTTATAGATTCTAAATAATCGTTCATAAGATGTATATAATGACTACTTGATAAATTTAAAGAAGAATATATATAAAAGCGCATGAGTAGTTCATTTCATTTGGCAATCCCAGCTGGAGATTTAAAAAAAGCGGAGGCTTTTTATACCAATATTTTAGGATGTAAAACCGGAAATCGTGAAGACGGTAAATGGGTCGACATAGATTTTTGGGGTAATGAACTAACTTTGCATCAAACATCCATGAAACTTCCAAGAGAAAGACACGACGTGGATATGGGTCAAGTTCCAGTTCCACATTTTGGAGTGCATCTAAAAAAAGATATTTTTAATAAAATTAAAGCAAATATTGAGGCAAACAAAATTAATTACATCGACAAACCTTACACTAGATTTGAAGGTACTGAATTTGAGCAAAATACATTTTTTATCGAAGATCCAAACGGAAATGTATTAGAGTTAAAAACGTTTGACTAATAAATCAAATTCATTCATTGAAAATAAAACTCAGTTAATCCAATATTTTAAGGATGGGATAAAAAAAGATACTAATCTTAGAATTGGTGTTGAGCACGAAAAATTTCTTTTTAATAAAACAGATTTAAAAAGAATTAATTATGATCAAATTAAGAAAATATTTGAAATTTTAAAAGATAAAGGTTGGGAACCTCAATTAGAGAAGGATAAGTTAATCGGGTTAAAAAGACAAAATCAAAAAATTACGACTGAACCTGGGTTTCAATATGAATTATCAGGTGCGCCGTTTAAAAATATACATTCAGTTTGTTCAGAAAATAGTTCTCATTTTAATGAACTGAAAGAAGTTTTTAATTCGACAAATATTACTACTTCATCAATTGCATATGATCCATTTAATAAATTAACTGATATCCCTAAAAGTCCAAAAGAGCGTTACAAAATTATGACGGCTGAAATGCCAAGAGGAGGCAAGCTAAGTTTAGATATGATGTACAAAACTGCAGGTATTCAGATAAATTATGATTATACTTCTGAAGAAGATTTTGAAAAAAAATTTAAGATAGGGAATTACTTAGCGCCTCTAACAATTGCCTTATTCGCAAACTCTCCTTTTTACGAAAATAAACCATCAGGTTTTTTGTCCTATAGAGGGAAGGTTTGGCAAGAAACAAATAGAGGTGGGATAATGCCAATTACTTTTGAAAATGTTAATTTTGAAAAATATATTGATCATGCATTAAATTACCCAATTTTATTTCTAAAAAAAAAGGAAAAATACTACTCACCAAATGGTCAAACCTTCAATGATTTTTTAAATGGTAATTTAAAATTTTTAAGTGGAGAAAAACCAACTTTAGAAGATTTTGAAAATCATTTAGGTACCATTTTTACTGAGATAAGGTTAAAACAAGTTATTGAATTTAGATCATTAGATACTTGTAACTTTGGATGTATTTGCAATGGACCCTCTTTTTTTACTGGTTTGATTTATGGGTCTTTAGAGGAGACTTATGAAATAATAAAAAATTGGAAAAAAAAGGAAGTTATGGAGGCATATTTAAACGCTCCTAAACAAGGATTAGATACATTGCTTCAAGATAAAAAATTAATTGAATGGGCAAAAATATTTTTAGATTTGACAAAAAAAGGCCTAGAAAAAAGAAATGAACTGAATAAGAGCGGAAAAAATGAAACAATTTACTTAAAACATATAGAGGAAATAATTAGTAAAAAAAAAACTAGAGCGGAAATGCTAATTGAGCAATATAATAAAACAAAAAAATTAGATTTCTTAATAAATCATGACGAAAATTTTAGCTATTCAGGGTTCTGATCTTAAAAAAGTAAATATCAAAACTGATACAACTATTCTTTTGGCATCTGAGGCGCAAAAAAGAGGTTACAAAATATATTATTTTGAACCAGAAAATTTGAGTTTTTTGAATGGAAAAGTTTTAGCTTTTTGTAAACATATAAAAATCAATGAAAATAAAAAGAAATTCTACTCACGACTAAGAACTGTTAAATTTAATTTAGAAAAATCTAAAGTTATATTAATCAGAAATGATCCGCCTTTTAATAATCGTTATTTATATACAACATTTTTACTGAACCATATCTCTAATAAGGTTAAGATAATTAATCACCCTTTTGCTGTAAGAAATATATCTGAAAAGCTATTTTCCATAAATCTAATGAGGTATATGCCTCCAACTTTAGTTAGTGAAAACCTTTCAGAAATTAAAAGTTTTTTTAAAAAACAAAAAGCTGTTGTTGCAAAACCTATTAATGGTTTTAGTGGTGATAACGTAATTTTAATGAAAACATTCAAAGCTAGCAAAATTAGAAAATTATTGAAAACTAATAATCATTTATTTTTTCAAAAATTTTTACCTGGAGTTTCCAAGGGAGATAAAAGGGTTTTTATCATTAAAGGAAAGATTGTAGGTGCTATTTCTCGAGTTCCAAAAAAAGGCAGTATCTTATCTAACATGAGTAAAGGGGCTAAAGCGAAACTAACAAAGCTCACAAGGAGAGAAGTTAATGCAAGCAAAGCGATTGGAAAATTGTTATTGAAAAATAATATATATTTTGCAGGGGTAGATTTCGTACAAGGTAAATTAATTGGTGATATTAATGTTACTAGCCCTACTGGGCTGGCTGCATATAATGATTTATCTGGAATAAATCTTGCAAAATTGTTTTGGAATAATATTTAATTGACAGTTGACAAAATCCTGAATTTCTTGCTATAAATTTAACAGCGCTGAGTTAAGGCAACTTGCGGGCGCTTAATAAATCCAGCTAAAGCGCAATAGTCATTTAGACCACCGCTTTAGCCGGTGGTTTTTTTTTGGAAAAATCTGAAATTAAACTGGGTATTTGAACCATATTGTACACCTGGCATATGCCGAAGTACTAAAAAGGAGAAGATGAACAGAATTAACTTCGTTCATTCTTCTCCAGAAAGACGGAGAAAAAATGAACGAAACGATAAGAGAAACAGTAAGGGGGAAAATCAATGGCTGATTTTAAACATCCGGAAACTATTGGCTTGCATGGTAGTGATTATAGAGCTGATCCTACTACAACAGCTGTAGCAGTTCCTATTTACCAAACAACTTCTTACCAATTTAAAAACGCAGAACATGCTGCAAATTTATTTGGTCTAAAAGAGTTTGGTAACATTTACACACGTATAATGAACCCAACTGTAGATGTGCTAGAAAAAAGAGTTGCAGCGCTTGAAGGCGGTGTAGCGGCATGCGCGGTGGGATCAGGTCAAGCAGCTTCAGCAATGTGCATACAAAACTTGGCACAAGCGGGAGATAACATTGTTGCGTCGACTGATTTATATGGAGGTACAGTTAACTTATTTAAAAATACTTTAAGACAACAAGGTATTGAAGTTAGATTTGCAGATCCTGCAGATCCAAAAAATTTTGAAAAAGTAACTGATGATAAAACTAGAGCTTACTACGGTGAGACTCTTCCAAATCCATATCTTCGTGTTTTTCCAATTAAAGAAGTTTCAGATATCGGTAGAAAAAAAGGTATCCCTTTAATTATCGATAACACAGCTTCACCAGTAATATGTAAACCTTTAGCTCATGGAGCTGCCATTGTAATGCACTCTTTGACTAAGTATATTGGTGGTCATGGTACTTCAATTGGAGGAATAATTGTAGATGGAGGAAATTTTGATTGGATTAAAGATAGAAAAAGACAACCTCTATTAAATGAGCCAGATCAAAGTTATCACGGTGCAGTTTGGGCAGATGCAGTACCACAATTAACCGGTGCTAATATTCCATTTGTTATCAGAGCAAGAGTGGTTTTATTGAGAGACTTAGGAGCTCCATTAAGTCCATTCAATGCTTTTCAAATCATTCAAGGTTTGGAAACTGTAGCTTTAAGAATGAAACAACATTGTAGCAATGCAGAGAAAGTTGTGAATTTCTTAGATGGTCACAAAAAAGTTAAAAAGGTTATCTATCCGACTAATTATCAAGGTGAAATTAGAGATAGAGCTAAAAAATATATGCAAGGCGGTTATGGATCTTTAATAGGTATGGATCTAGGAACAAAAGAAGCAGGAGCTAAGTTCATTGACAACTTAAAAATGCTTTACCACGTAGCAAATATTGGTGATGCTAGAAGTTTAGCAATTCACCCAGCAACAACAACGCATAGTCAGCTTACAGAGAAAGAAATGTTGGCTGCTGGTGTTACACCAGGTTATGTCAGATTATCGATTGGTATAGAACATCCAGACGATATTGTTGCAGATATCAATCAAGCTTTAGCTGCTTAAATATAAATTAGGTGGTCCCAATTTTATTGGGGCCATCGTTAAAAAGAAATCGGAATTACCTTCTATTATAAATAATTGATTTCTTTGCTATCTTTTCAATCTTAGATATTTCTTTAATTTTATTTTTTGGAAATTCTTTCACTAGTTCTGCAGTTTTTTCTACCATAGCAGAACTTTTGGACTTAATTTGTTTTTTTACAATTGTGCAAAATTCAGACCTTGTTATCTCAAAAGAAGAAATACAGGTTTCTTTTTTTCTCTCTGGATTTTTTTCTTCTGCGTAAGAAATAGCGTGTTCCAAAGGAGTTTTTCCTGTTTGTTTTTTAACTCCATAACTTACTGCTGAATTAAGAGAAGACTGTAATATTTTTCCGTTAGATGTGCCAGTACCGAGTAATGCTAAAGATTCAGCGCACCCATTAAGTAAGAAAATCGTTGATAATAAAATTAATATTTTTTTCATGTTTGAAATTTATTTAAATTGGTTCATATCTGCTTCATCTTTAATTAAAAGTTAATTGTGAGCCCAATAATTTTATTAACACAACCCAAGGTTGTCAAGATCTTAATTTCGCTATAATGGTTTCGTTTTAGATTTGTTAATCTAAGTACTTAATTTTAGATTTTTTATTTATGTTAGGCTGAAGAGATGAAGTAAGGTCTTTAATAGATCTTTCTTTTGATTTCTTTAATATCTTTGATTTAGTTATTTTCAATTGATTTTTCACAATAGCGCAAATTTCTGAATTAGTTTTTTCAGCAAATGATAAGCAAGGCTCTTTCTTTTTCTCCGGGTTCATTTCTTCGGCATATGTCATTGCATGTTCCATTGGGCTTTTTCCAGTTTGTTTTTTTACTCCATAATTTACTGCTGAAGAAAGAGCTGACTGGGCAATGTTTCCACCAGTTACTGCTGTAGAAGTAGGTCCTAATAGAGCTAAAGACTCAGCACAACCTGTTAATAAAGTAAATCCAAGCAAAAAGCCTAAAATTTTTTTCATACTCCCTATTTATATTTCTCTTAATTTAAACAGAGATTTGTTTGTTATAAAACAAACGAATCACTCAAAATGAGTTTATATAATACAACCTGTAATGGAAGTGCTTATCTATGAAATTATCCGTAAAGGCTTATTTTCTAGGCAGCTTTCTAAATTTTCAATCATTTGCGAATAGAATTTTGAGTAATTTTCAGCAGTCACGTAACCGATATGGGGTAATAATAAAGCATTAGGAAGAAATCTAAGTTTATGATCTTGGGGAAGAGGTTCTTTATCATAAACATCTAAACCAACGCCAGCAATTTTTTCATCTTTTAAAGCGTCAACTAAATCATTCTCATTAATAATTTTACCTCTCGAAGTATTAATTAAAAAACTTGTTTTTTTCATCATTTCTATCTCTTTTTTTGTAATTAAGTTTTTATATCTTTCGCCTAAAACTAAATGAATAGAAATTATATCTGAATTTTTAAGTAAATCTTCTTTACTCATAGGCAATACTCCAAGATCATTAGCGTGAGATAAATTTAGATTTTCACTCCAAGCGCAAACTTCCATTCCAAAAGCTTTGCCTACCTTTGCAACTTGCGATCCAATTTTTCCTAAACCGATTACTCCCAACATTTTACCTTTTAATTCTAAACCAATGGTGGTCTGCCAATATCCTTGAAACATATTATCAATTTCTTGTTTAACATTTCTTAAGAGGCCTAAAATCAAAGTCCAAGTGATTTCAGCTGCAGGATTTGAGTTTATTTCAGTTCCACACACCAAAATACCTTTTTTTTTTGTTATTTCTAAATTAATAGAATTGTTACGCATACCTGAAGTCATTATGTATTTAAGATTTGGTAAATTTTCTAATAAATTTTTAGTAATTGGGGTTCTTTCTCGCATTATAAACAGTGCTTCAAATCCTCCTAAGGCTTCAATAGCTTCATTTTCATCGCTGAATGCTTGATTGAAAATTTTAAAATCAAATTTATCCTTTAATTTTTTTATATCAACAATCTCCTCAAAAGCACTTTGATAATCATCCAGTACTGCAACTTTAATCATTGGGTTTTCCTATTAGATAAATAAATACCAGATATAATAAAAGATGCTCCGATAAAATGGAATAATTGAAATTTTTCTTTGAAAATTATAATTGCCATTAATGCACTGAAAAGTGGCATTAATTGAATAAACATTGAAGATCTGTTAGGCCCTATTAATTCTATAGCTTTTTGCCAGCAATAATAAGCTGCTATTGCAGGAAAAATAACTACATAAAATAAAATTAAGATAGTGGCTTTATTAATCTTTATGTCTAATCCAACTGATTGTTCATATAGAAATTGCGGAACTAAAAATATTAAACCTACAGTTACCATAATTTGGATTAAGGAAAATTGAGATAATTTTAATTTATTTTTTTTAAGTAAAGTTGAGTAAAGCGACCAACTTAAAACACAAATTAACATCCATATATCTCCTTTATTAAAAGTTAAAGAAATTATTTTTTGAATGTCTGCATTTGAAATGATAGTTCCGACTCCAGTTATTGATAAGAATAATCCAGATAATTGAAATATATTTGTTTTTTCAATTTTCATGATTGATGAAAAAATTATTATCATTGGAGGAATGGCAGCTAACATTAAAACCGCGTTTATGACTTGAGTAAAGTTTAAAGCAAAATAAACGACTGAATTAAAGCTGCTAATTGATAATATTCCCATTAAACCAATTACAAAAAAATTTTGTTTAATATAGTTTTTTTTTGCAATAATTTCTTTAATTGTAAAAGGTATTAATAGAAACCATACCATCACCCATCTTAAAAAATTTAAAGTTAGTGGTGGAACTTCAAATAAAGTTGCAAATTTTCCAACAATAAAGTTGCCTGACCAGAATAAAGCTGCACACGTAAGAAAGATATAAGCTAAATAATTTTTCGACAAAAAAAGTCCTAATTAAATCTTTTAGAGCTGTATGGAGATAAGTCCAAATTAGTTTTTTCACCAGCTACTATTCCAGAAATAATTTTGCCTGTTATGGCTCCTAAAGTCCAGCCTAAATGCTGGTGGCCAAATGCGTAAATTATATTTTTATTTTTTAATGAAGGGCCTAGAATAGGTAAAAAATCAGGTAAAGTTGGTCTAAATCCTAGCCATTCGTCTTCGTGTTTGCCAAGTTGAGGAAGTAATTCTCTTGCGCACCTAATTACGTATTCTATTCTTTTTTTTGATAAAGGATTTTTAGTGCCGCCCAACTCTACAGTTCCAACAGCTCTTAACCCTTGATTCATAGGAGTCATACCAAACCCTCGGTCTAAGAAAATTACCGGTCTCGATATTAATTTCTCCTGTCCTTTGAAATGCACGTGATAGCCTCTTTCGGTATCTAATGGTATATTTTCTCCAAGCTGATCAGTGAATTTTTTAGAAAAAGCTCCTGATGCTATAACAGATTTTTCAAATTTATATTCTTCATTCTCAGATTTAAGAATTGTTTCATCATTTTTAGATTGCTCAATACTTTTAATATTCGTTTGAACAAATTTTCCACCTTTTTTAAGAAACAGTTTGAAAATTTGTTTTAAAATTCCGTGAGGATCTTTAGCGTGCATAGCGTAATCATATATAATTCCGGAATCAAATACTGGATTTAAGTTTGGCTCTAGTTGCAAAACTTCTTTCTGAGTTAGTAATTTTTGTTGAACACCAAGTTGATCACGAACTTTAATCTCTAATTTTCTACTTTTAAGATTTTGATTTGTCCAAATATAAATTATTCCATTTTTTTCTAATAATCCTTTGGTATCAATTTCTTGAAAAATTTCCTCATACGCATCATTTGACAAACTTAAAATCTGATTCATATTTTTTGCAGTATGCATCATAGATTTTGTATTACAATTTTTTAAATAATAAAAAAACCACTTCAGCATTTTAGGAACATAATTCCATTTTAAAGCTAGTGGTCCATAAGAACTAAAAAGCATTTTAGGCACATCGAAAAGGATGTCGGGACGATTAAGTTGTAAGACAGCATAAGGTGAGAAATGTCCAGCGTTACCATATGATGCAGGCTTAAAATTATTTGAAAGTGGATCGTTTCTATCAAATATAGTTACGGGAATACCTTTTTTTATCAGTTGTAAGCCAATACAAGCACCTTGAATACCTGATCCTATAATGCCAACTGATTTACAATTATAATTTTCCATAAAAAAATTATATTGCAAAGTTAGCTTAATTAGTAGTGCGGTAGATTATGCTAATAGTTCTTTATTAACAACTTCTGGTCTTTCTTCATTCTCAGAAGCCTCTTTCTTATCTTTTTTCTTAAATAAAAAGTCACCAGTTAGAGTTGATTTTGATTTATTAGTTTTTTTAATATAACCATCGATGTCTGCACCATTTTCAGTTTTTAAATTATTTCCAAATTCAATATCTCCTTTAACAGTGCCAGTTGAACCAATAATGACATCTTGACCAGAAATTTTTCCATCTAAGTGTCCGTGGATTTCAACGTGATCTCCTTCAATTGATCCTGTAATTGAACCTGTCTCTCTAATTATAATTTCTTTTGAGTATACTGGTCCCTTAACTAATCCGGCTACGTCTATTGCACCAGAGCTATTGATAGTGCCTTCTATGCTTACCGTTTCACTGACTAATGATCTCTCTGAGTCAGTAAGTTTTTTTTTATCTCCAAACATAATTTTTCTCATAAATTAATCACCCTTTCTTATATTATACAAGTAATTAATAAAATCAAATAAGACCAAAATAGGTTTAATTTTATTAGTTTACAGGTGTATCTTTATACAATTTGCAAGACATCGCTATGCCCAAACCAAACATGATTGCCATCATTGAAGATCCTCCATAAGACATGATTGGAAGCGGAGACCCCACAATTGGAAGTAAACCTAATACCATCATCATATTTACAACGACATAAATAAAAAAAGCTGTGGCAAAACTATAGCAATATAATTTTCCAAAGTTGCTTCTAGTAACGTTACCAATTTTTACAATCCTCCAAACAATAATGGCGTAAAGAAATAGAATAAAAAGAGATCCAAAAAACCCAAATTCCTCAGAAAACAAAGTAAATATAAAATCAGTATGTTTTTCAGGCAAATAATCTAAATAACTTTGTGAACCTTGTAAGAAACCTTTGCCAAAAAGTCCACCAGATCCAATGGCTATCTTAGATTGAATAATTTGATATCCAGCACCTAAAGGATCTCTCTCTGGATTTAAAAAAGTTAATATTCTTGATTTTTGATAGGGTTTGAGAAATGATATTGCAATGGGTAGTAGAGCTAAAAATGCTAAACCCGATAAAGCAAAAAACTTTACACGAACACCTGCTAACCAAGCTACTATAATTCCTCCTGCGCCTATAAGCAATGAAGTTCCAAGATCTGGCTGAGTGGCAACTAAAATTAATGGTGCTACTAAGACAACCATTGGCAAGAATAAAAAACGAATTTGATTTATATTTTCTATTGAAATTCTGTGATAATATTTAGCTAGGAATAAAATTAGTCCAATTTTCATTAATTCAGATGGTTGCAAATTCATAAAATAAAGATCCAACCATCTTTTTGAACCAGACGAAGTTAAACCAAAATATTTTACTCCGAGTAATAATATAAAAAAAAGAATATAAATTAAATAACTCTGACTGTGCCAAAATCTAATTTGAATAAAAGAAATAAATAAAAACATAGCAAAGAAGACAAAAAAACGTAATATATGACTTTTTGTATGATATTTTAATTCTCCACCGTCAGTGGAATACATCGCTAGTATACTTACAATGCCTAGAATAAATATAGACAGTACTAAAACATAATCAATTGATAAGATTTTATCTCTAAAAGATAAAGATGATTGAATAGATCTTGCGCGAAACATTAAATACTTTCTCCTATTAAACTGTTTACTCTTTGTCTTAATTGATCTCTTTCAAGAACTTTTTTAATAACTTTTTTTGCAATAGGCGCTGCAGTTTTTCCCCCTGACCCTCCATGTTCTACAAGGACACTTATTGCATACTTCGGATCTTTATAAGGAGCAAAAGCAACAAATAATGCATGATCTCTATCTTTGTATGGTAAACTTTCTTGTTTTACTTCAGCCTCTCTTTGAGCTTCAGTAAATCTTTTTATTTGGGAAGATCCTGTTTTACCTGCAAAAGTAAATTTTTCATCAGCCCACCTGTGCCTATATGAGGTTCCTCCAGGCTCATTAGAAGAAGAATACATTGCATCTTTAATAAGATTGATGTGTTCTTGGTTCTTAAACAGGGGTTTTAAATTGAAATTTGAAACTAAAAGATCAGTGGGTAGTGGGTCGTTTGGGTTTTCATTTTTATGTTTAATAAAATCTCTTAGCTTATTATTTTTATTATCATATATAATTCGAGGTTTAATTTCAAAACCACCATTAGCAATTTGTGCCGTCATTAAGCATAATTGAAGAGGTGTGCTTTGGAAATAACCCTGACCAATTCCAGAGTGTAAAGTTTCACCTAAGTACCAATTTTGACCAATAAATTTTTTTTTCCATTTAGTATTTGGAACAACTCCAGCTCTTTCTTCGACAAAGCCTTCAAGCACTTTTTTGCCTAGGCCAAATTTCTTTGCTGTTTGTGATATTCTATCTACACCTAATTTCCTTGCTACTTCATAAAAATAAACGTCACAAGATCTTTGAATACCTTTTCTAAGATTTACAATTCCATGGCCATCTTTTTCCCAACAGTGAAATTTTTCTCCGTATAGCTCAATTTTTCCTTTGCATCTAAAAGAGTCCAGTGGCTTGATAATATCATTTTCCAGGGCGCTTAATGCAACTAAAGTTTTGATTGTTGATCCTGGAGGATACAGTCCTGAAATAGTTTTATTAGTTAATGGCCTCTTCTCATTTTTTATAAGACTATCCCAGTATTTTTTATCCAGTCCATGAACAAATTCGTTTGGTTCGAAATTTGGAGAAGATACAAGTGAAACTATATCGCCGTTATAAATATCCATTACGCAAACAGCTGCGGCTTTATCTTTTAAAAGACTGTTCGTATACTTTTGAACCTCAAAATCTAAAGTAGTCTTAAAACTTTTTCCAGCTTGTCCTTCGTTAATTTGAATTTGCTTAATTCGTTTTCCATAAGCGTTCACTTCATATCTTTGAAAGCCAATTTTACCAATGATTTGTTCGTCTAATTTTCTTTCTAAACCTGTTTTACCAATACTCATACCTGGCACATGTATATCTTTTAGATATTTTTTAGTTTGTAGGTCTTTAGCGCTTACTTGAGATACATAACCCAAAATATGAGCTGAGGAACTATCTGGATACATTCTAGCTACAGAGACTACTGGTTTTACACCCTCTAATTCATGTAAAAACAAATTTAGTCTTGAAAATTCAGACCAAGTGATATTATCTGAAACAATTATTGGTTCCCATGGTTTTTGTTTTGCAATTACTCGCTTCAAATAAAAAAGTTTCTTATCAGTAATATTCAAAATTGTTTTAAGTCTAACAAATAATTTTTCTATATCTTTAGAGTTCTCAGGTATCAGATGTACCTGGTATACTTGCTCATTCGATGCAATTTCTTTATCAAAAAAATCTTTAATTACACCTCTCTCTGGTGCTAACTTCCACTCTCTAAATCTATTTTTATCAGAAAGAGTTTTATATTTAGTTCTCTCGTTTATCTGAAGTGAAACCAGTCTACCAATTATACCTACCATTACTACTGCTTTAGCTGCTGTGAGCAGAAACATCCTTCTGCTAATAAGTTTTGATTTAATGACAGTGTTTCCTGAGCTTGGGCTAAGCATCTCGACTTCCTAAAAATGTTATTTGATAAATATTAAATAATAACCAAAATATAGGAAACATGAATAAAGTGAAAAACATGTTATACCCAATTTTTATGTATGAAAAACCTAATTCAGAAAAGTTATTAAGTAATGAGAAAAATAATAAATTTGATAAAATCATTGCCATTAAAAATGTAAACCAATCAGATGCTATTGTAGTATTAACACTTTTGTTTCTCACATAAGTTCCAACAAATATGATTATCAAGTAAGACAAGGAACTTATTCCAAGAGGGAAACCCATCACTACATCATTAACAAGTCCAGCGACAAAGATGTGGCCATTAGCCATAATATCTGGTCTTTTTATTACCCAATAAAAAATTAGTATAATTTGAAAGTTTAGAGTAAAAATTTCAAATATTTTTTCAAGATTAGTATCTACTTCACTAATGCAGAGATAATATAAAAGAATAAGTGGTCCAGCATTATAAATTTTATATACAAATGAGCCTTTAGACATTAAAAGCCGTCCTTTTTTTGTTGAGAAATATTCACCGTGACAAAAGAAAGTTGATTAGGATCAATAAATAAATTTATTTTACCATCATCATTAGTTTTTCCAATAGGTGTTCCTGGTGAAAATATTCCGTCTTTTCCAGAAGCGAAAACATTTACTTCTGAAACTATCTCATAGCCCTCTGGAAGATATTCTAAAATAGGATTAACCGTACCATTACCAGACAGAATAGCTTGAGCCCCCTGATCTAGCGTGACTGGTATTCTGCTATTCAAATCATTTAGTAAAAGTACCCTTGATGATAAATAATTAGTCTCAACAACTCTTCCCACTAGATAATTATCTTTTGTGACTGGCATTCCTTTAAGAATTCCCGTTCTGGTACCTTTATTAATTATAATTGATTTAAGGAAGGGACTATTTTTGTCAACTAAAACTTTTGCTAAAACTATATTAGTCAAATTTTTGTTTAAATATTCTGTTTCCAGAATTTTTTGCAGGTTTTTATTTTCATCAGATAAAAACTCTACGTTAAGCTGTAGAGATTTGTATTTTTCTATTTCAGCTTTTAGTTTTTCATTCTCTTTTTTTAGATTAAAGAAACTTGAAATTTCTTTTCCAGCCTGGGGAAAAAATCTTGTAGGAGTCGAAGCTAAAAAACTTACCCGGTAGACTACGTCATTCAAAAATCCCCTGATAGGTTTAGTAAATTTAACGCCGTAAACATCTAGAAAAAAAATTAATAATGCCAAAAAGATAAGGGATAGTACAGAAAATTTTTGAGCTCCTCCCCTTTGAAGGAGAGCAGAACGAAAAGCTATACTAAAATCATCTCTACTAACTGACATTTATTCATCGATAAATAAATTAATACTCAGATAACATTGTAGAAAATAGTTCTTCATTTTCTAAGGCTCTTCCAGTTCCAATTGCTACACATGATAGTGGATCATCAGCAATTGTTACAGGTAAACCAGTATCTTGAGAGATTAATTTATCAATATTTTTTAATAAAGCGCCGCCACCAGTTAAAACTAAACCCATATCTATTAAATCAGCAGATAATTCGGGAGGTGTATTTTCTAAAGCTTCTTTAATTCCACCTAAAATTTGATTCAGAATAGGCATTAAGGCTTCGCAAGCATCTTTTTCTGTTAATTCGATTTCTTTTGGAGTTCCTGATCTAATATCTCTTCCTTTCATTAAAAAAGTATTATTTGAAGATGGTATAGCTGTTCCAATTTCTTTTTTAATTTTTTCAGCTGTTGAATCACCTATCATCAAATTCATTTTTTTTCTCATGTATGCAATTATTGACTGGTCTAAAGCGTCACCAGCAACTCTAAGAGATTTAGAGTATACAACTCCTCCTAACGACATTACTGCTATTTCTGTTGTGCCCCCTCCAATATCAACTACCATTGAACCTGTTGCTTCAGAAATTGGTAAACCAGCTCCTATAGCGGCTGCAATTGGTTCCTCGATCAATTGAACCTTTCTCGCTCCGGCTGCAAGAGCTGAGTCTTGTATAGCCTTTCTTTCAACAGGAGTAGAGCCAGTAGGAACACAAATAAGAATTCTTGGATTTGCAAATGCTTTTTTTGAATGCACTTTTTTAATGAAGTGTTTGATCATCTCCTCTGTGACCACAAAGTCAGCTATTACACCGTCTTTTAAAGGTCTTATAGCGGAAATATTACCCGGAGTTCTTCCTAACATTGTTTTAGCCTCATCTCCTACCGCTAGAACAGATTTTTTTCCTGCATCTTCAATTACGGCAACAACAGATGGTTCATTTAGAACTACACCTTTATCTTTAAGAACAACTAATGTGTTGGCTGTTCCAAGGTCAATCGCCATGTCTTGTGACCACATAGATGATAGACCTGTTAATCCTTTAAACATATTTTCCTTTCTATATTTGTACGCTCAAATTTTCATCATCTGGCGCTGTTTTTTTTCTTTTAATTATCAATTTATTTAAAGCATTTAAGTATGCATTTGCTGAGGCAACCAAAGTATCTGTATCAGCTGCTTGACCAACTGTAGTTTTACCGTTTTCTTCTATCCTTACGCTAACAGTTGCTTGGGCATCAGTACCCTCTGTAACTGCATGTACATTGTATAAAAGCAATTTAACATCATGTGCGTAAAGTTTTTTTATGCATTTAAAAATAGCATCTACTGGGCCATCGCCAGTTTCAGAAGCTTTATTTACTTCACCAAAAACTTCTAAAGTCATTTCAGCTTTTTGAGGTTCGCCTGTACCTGCGTAAACTTTTAAAGATTTTAGTTTTATAGCATTATCTTCTATTACTAAACTGTCATCAACAAGTGCAGCAATATCCTCGTCATAAATATGCTTCTTTTTATCTGCTAAAATTTTAAATTTGCCAAAAGCAGTATTGATAATATCATCTGTTACATCTACATAACCCATGTCTGATAATTTATCTCTAAAAGCATGACGGCCTGAGTGCTTACCCATTACCAATGAAGTTTTTTTCACTCCAACACTTTCTGGAGTCATAATTTCGTAAGTATTTCTATTTTTTAACATTCCATCTTGATGGATACCAGATTCGTGAGCGAACGCGTTTTTTCCAACAATAGCTTTATTGAATTGAACTGGAAAACCTGTGGCATTAGATACAACTTTAGAGGCTTTGCTTAAAAGTTTCGTATTAATATTAGTTGAGTATGGCATTAAATCATGTCTGGTTCTCATAGCCATGACAACTTCTTCCAAAGCTGCATTACCAGCTCTTTCTCCTATACCATTAATTGTACATTCTATTTGTCTTGCGCCAGCCATTACTCCTGCCAATGAATTAGCTACCGCTAGACCTAAATCATTATGACAATGTGTAGAAAGAATTGCTTTATCAATATTTGGAACTTTATTTATTAACGTTTCAATAATCTTTTTAAACTCCGAAGGTACGGTATAACCTACGGTATCTGGAATATTAATTGTTTTTGCGCCAGATTTAATTGCGAGTTCAACTGTCTTACACATATAATCCATGTCAGTTCGTGTTCCATCCTCGCAAGACCACTCAACATCGTCAGTAAATTTTCTAGCGTATGTAACACTTTCTTTTATAGATTCTAAAACCTCTTCTGGTGATTTATTCAATTTATGCTTCATATGAAGCGGACTTGTAGAAATAAAAGTGTGGATTCTAAAATTTTTTGCATACTTTAAAGCTTGATGACACGCATCAATATCTTTTTTAGTAGCTCTAGCCAAACCTGCTGGTATTGATCGCTTAAGAGTTTTACTTATTTCAGTTACAGCTTCAAAGTCACCAGGCGAAGCGATTGGAAAACCGGCCTCTATAATATCAACGCCTAGCTCATCAAAAACTCTAGAGATTTGTAATTTTTCCTCTAAACTCATTGATGCACCTGGAGACTGTTCTCCATCACGCATCGTCGTATCAAAAATTATAATTCTATTTTTATCTGTCATAGCTTAGTAATTTTTTAAAAATTTAAAGCACCTTATATTACAATCAAAGCTAGAATTTGCAAATAATTATGTGGCTCAACTTCGTAATTTAGACTCAGATTGGGTTAATTTTTATCTTTATCGACTAATTTATTTTTACCAATCCATGGCATCATGGCTCGAAGTTCTTTACCAACCTTTTCAATAGGGTGATTAGCTAGATCTTGCCTCATTTTTAAGAAATTTTTTTGACCTGATTTATGTTCATCCATCCATTGTTTAGTAAATTTACCAGATTGTATATCTTTTAAAACTTCCTTCATTTTTTCCTTAGTCTTTTCATCTACAACTCTTTTTCCAGAAACATACTCGCCGTACTCTGCGGTATTAGAAATAGAATAGTTCATATTTGCTATTCCTCCCTCATAAATTAAATCAACTATTAACTTTACTTCATGCAAAGTTTCAAAATAAGCCATCTGAGGTGGATAACCGGCTTCAGTCAAAGTTTCAAAACCATTTTTAATCAATTCCACTAAACCTCCACAGAGAACTGTTTGTTCCCCAAATAAATCAGTTTCACATTCATCTTTAAAAGTTGTCTCTATAATACCTGCTTTGCCACCGCCAACTGCAGATGCATACGATAATGCTAAATCTTTTGCTTTTCCTGAGCTGTCTTTGTGAACAGCCATTAAACATGGAACTCCACCACCTTTTTGATACTCGCTTCTTACAGTATGCCCAGGTCCCTTTGGAGCGACCATAAAAACATCTAAATCTTTTCTAGCATTAATTAAATTAAAATGGATGTTCAAACCATGTGCAAAAGCTAAACTTGTTCCTTCTTTCATTCTTTGTTCAATATGATTTTTATAAATCTCAGATTGAAGTTCATCAGGCGTTAATATCATTACTACATCTGCCCAAGCTGCAGCATCTGAAAGTGACATTACTTTTAATCCAGCGCTTTCTGCTTTTTTTATACTTGAAGATCCCTCTCTTAAGGCAACCACAACTTCCTTTACACCGCTATCTTTAAGATTTAATGCATGAGCGTGTCCTTGGCTTCCGTAACCAAATATAGCTACCTTCTTATCTTTAATTAAATCTTTATTAGCATCTTTATCGTAATAAGTTTTCATAACTAATTAAATATTTTTGATCCCTTTGTCATAGCAACAGCTCCAGTTCTAGAAGTGCTTATAAGTCCTAAACTTTTTAAATCAAGTGCTAATTTATCAATTTCAGCTCTTAATGCAGTCACTTGTATCACAACAGATTTATTAGTTTTATCAAGGACTACTGGATTAAATCTTTTGCAAATTTTTTTAACTTTTTCAAGTTTTTTTGAATTACCTAAGATTTTAAACATTGCTAGTTCTCTAAAAAGAATATCTTTTTCACCTCGTTTAAAATCAGCAACTTTATGAACGGGAACAAGTTTTCTAAGTTGAAGATTTATTTGCTCAATTACTTGTGGTGTTCCCTCTGTTACTATTGTAATCCTTGAAATGTGTTTTTTTTTATCTACTTCGGCAACGGCTAAAGACTCAATATTGTATCCTCTTCCGGAAAAAAGTCCTGCAATTCTAGCGAGGACACCAGCTTCGTTATCAACCCATACTACAATTATGTGTCTTTCAATTTTTCCTATTTTACCAGGTGCACTGTAAGCTGATTTAGATTTTGCCATCAAACTAAAACTTTCCCTTCGTCTGAAATTTCTTCTTCTTCCTCAGGTCCTAAGATCATTTGATTATGTGGTTTACCTGAAGGTATCATTGGAAAACAATTTTCACCTTTGTCCACAACACAGTCAAAAATTACTGGTCTATCAACACTAATCATTTCTTTGATTTTTTCATCCAGCTCATTTGGTGTTTTAGCTCTTATACCAACACAGCCATAGGACTCAGCTAACTTTACAAAGTCCGGTAATGCAGCTGTATAGCTTTCAGAATAATTTTTTTCATGTAAAAGCTCTTGCCACTGTCTTACCATTCCCATGTATTCATTGTTTAATATGAATATTTTTATAGGTAATCTATATTGTACTGCTGTAGACATTTCTTGCATTGTCATCAAAACAGATGCTTCTCCAGCAATATCAACAACTAATTTTCCTGGATTTGCTATTTGAACTCCGATTGCAGCCGGAAGACCGTATCCCATAGTGCCGAGACCTCCAGATGTCATCCATCTATTAGGTTTATTAAATTTGTAATGTTGAGCTGCCCACATTTGATGTTGGCCGACTTCAGTAGTAACAAAAGTATCTTGATTTTTTGTTAATTCATATAATCTCTGAACTGCATGTTGAGGTTTGATAATCTTATCACTATTAATAAAATTTAAGGATTTTTTTTCTCTCCATATTCCA
This sequence comes from uncultured Pelagibacteraceae bacterium, assembly GCA_902557935.1. Lineage (GTDB taxonomy): Bacteria > Pseudomonadota > Alphaproteobacteria > Pelagibacterales > Pelagibacteraceae > Pelagilacustribacter. Next base: position 30,359 of record CACECJ010000009.1, read on the forward strand.
ATTTGTTCCCACCATTTAGATGTTTTTTGCTTATTAGAACTAACAAAGTTTTTATTTTTTTCTTTAAATCTTTTAATTAAAGATTTTAAAAGTGTAGTTACATCGCTGACAATAGCTAAATCAACTTTTATATTTTTTCCAATTGAAGATGGGTCGATATCAACATGAATTTTTTTTGATCCTGGTGAAAATTCATCCACTTTACCTGTAATTCTATCATCGAATCTTGCTCCAATATTAATCATTAAATCACAATCATGCATCGCATTATTGGCTTCATAAGTTCCGTGCATGCCTAGCATTCCTAAGAATTGTGGGTCATCCCCAGGATATGCTCCAAGTCCTTGTAATGTTGAAGTTATCGGGAAACCAGTTAATGAAACTAACTCTCTTAAATATTTACTGGCTTCAGGTCCTGAATTTATCACTCCTCCACCTGTATAAAAAATAGGTTTTGATGATTTTTTTATGAGATCAATAAATTTATCTAATTCTGAATTAGATATTTTATGAGTTGCTTTCCCGTTAAGTTTTTTTTTAAGTATATTTTTAAAAAATTTATATTTACCTTTTTTAAATTGTATATCTTTTGGAATATCGACTAAAACTGGTCCAGGTCTTCCTGTTGTTGCTACCTCGAAAGCTAAATGTAAAACTCTTGAGAGATCATTCACATCCTTCACTAGCCAATTATGTTTTGTACATGGTCGAGTGATTCCAGTTGTGTCACACTCTTGAAAAGCGTCTGTTCCAATTAAGTGAGTTGGTACTTGTCCTGAAATACAAACAAGAGGAATTGAGTCCATGTAAGCATCTGTTAGGGCTGTCACTGCATTAGTCGCGCCGGGTCCAGATGTTACTAACAAAACTCCGGGCTTACCACTTGATCGTGCGTATCCTTCTGCTGAGTGACCGGCTCCTTGCTCATGTCTAGCTAAAATATGTTTAATTGATTTATGATTTTTTAATTCATCATATATAGGTAATACCGCGCCTCCAGGATATCCAAAAATATAATCTACTTTTTGATCCTCTAATGCTTTAAATACTATTTCTGCTCCGCTTAATAATTTTGGCATATATACAATCTAGCCTAGAAATGGATTGCGTCAAGTTTTAGCTTACGACTTTTAATGATTTTTTTAAAAGATTTGAGAAGTTTTTGGAATAAAGCTTATTCCAATTCTTCATATGGCCTCTAGCCCATGTATTTTGTCTTTTTGCGTATTGTCTGGTCTTTATATTAATGAGATCTTTACACTGCTCAAATGATATTGATTTCTTTAAAAAATCATTAATTTCTTGAACGCCAATTAATTTATTTGCAGATAAACTTTTTTTTACATTCATACTGTTGAATTTTTTTACCTCATTAACGCATCTGTTATTAAACATTTGCTGGGTTCTTAAAGAAATTTTTTTAAGCAACACCTCTCTTGGGGTGTCAATAAAAATTTTTCTTATTTCAAAATCTTTAAATTCAGATTTTGTATTTGCAAACCATTCAAATAATGATTTATTCGTTTTCAGCTTAACTTCATATGCTCTTTGTAATCTTTGTGTATCAGTCGGGAGTATTCTTCCCTTAATTTTAGGATCAAGTTCAAGCAGCTGATTATAAAATTTTTTATTACCAAGTTTTTTGTAAAGTTTTCTTACGGTATTTCTTGTCTTTAAATCGATATCAGGAATTTTACTCATGCCTTTAATTATTATATTGAAGTAAAGACCAGTTCCACCCACAACTATTGGAATTTTTTTTCTTTTAATACAGCTATCAATTTTTTTTTTTGCCTGTTTAAGCCAATCACCTGCTGAAAAATGTTTTTTTACTGAGATGAAGCCATAAAGATGGTGTTTTACTTTTTTTGTTTGAATTAGTGTTGGTCTAGAGGACAAAATGGTAAATTCTTTGAAAACTTGCATGCTGTCAGCATTTATAATCTCACCATTCAATTTTTTTGCTAACTTAATTGCTAGATCTGATTTTCCTGAAGCCGTAGGACCTGCTAAGAGTAATAACTTTTTAGACAAGACTAATTTATTTTAACGCCGAGATAACGTCTTTGATTATTTTTATTAATTACAGTTAAGAGTAATGTTTTCTCTCCTTTTTGAAAGAATTTATCAACTTGTCTTTTTAAATCGGATGGTGACTTTATTGGAGACTTTTGAACTTCGATAATAATATCGTTTACACTCAAAAGATTATTTAGCGGACTCCTGTTAGAGATTTCTGTTATAACAACTCCTGAAGTTTTTTTATTTAAATTTCTAGAGGATATATCCTCATTGGTAATTTCTCTAACAGCTATTTTTAATTTCTCAATATCTTCAACCTTCTTAACCAACTTGGTTTTTTTTTCTTTAAATTCCTCTGATGACTCAAGTCTTCCTAAAATTAATCTTTTTGAAATTAATTTTTTATTTCTCCAAATTTTTAACTCCACACTTTTACCAACTTCAGTCGTGGCGACAACTTTTGGTAATTTTCTCATGGTATCAATTTTTTTTCCATCAAAATTTAAGATTATATCGCCTGCTTTTATTCCAGCTTTATCGGCTGGGCTATTCTCTCCTACGCTTGCTACTAAAGCGCCTTGAGGTTTCTTCAATTGTTCTACTTCAGCGATTTCTTTTGTTACTTCTTGAATTCTTACACCTAACCAACCTCTTTTTGTTTCTCCAAATTTTATTAATTGATTAATAACATTTGAGGCTGCATTAGCTGGAATTGCAAATCCGATTCCTATAGAACCTGATTGACCTGGTGCAATAATTGCAGTGTTAATTCCAATAACCTCTCCCTTAAGATTGAATAAAGGTCCACCAGAATTACCTTGATTAATAGATGCATCTGTTTGAATGAAGTCATCATATCTCGTCAGGTTAATATCTCTGTTTCTAGCTGAAATAATTCCAGCTGTTACTGTTCCTCCTAAACCGAAAGGGTTTCCAATTGCAACCGCCCAATCTCCAACTCTTGCTTTATCGGAGTCTCCAAAGCTCACTGGTTTAAATTGATCTCTAGACTCCATTTTTAAAACTGCAATATCCATATATGGATCGGCACCTATTACTTTTGCTTTATATTCTTTATCTGCAACTCTTACTAAAATATCATCTGCTCCGGAAATTACATGATTATTTGTAACAACTGTTCCTTTTCTATCAACTATAAAACCTGATCCTAAAGATGACGCTTTTCTTTCAGTTGGTCTTTCGAAGTCTTTAAACATTTCACCTAATGGTGATCCAGGAGGAAACTGAAAAGGAAATTGATTAGTAGTTGTTCTTACAGTTTGAGTTGTTGAAATATTAACAACTGAAGGCATTAATTGATCTGCTAAATCTGC
>CACECJ010000010.1 GCA_902557935.1 uncultured Pelagibacteraceae bacterium
AAGAAGCAGCCATACAAAGTCTTCCTTTGCCTTCTCCTTTTACAGTTTTACCATCTTTATCAACTAAAACTGGTTTGATGCCGTAAAAAGGCTTAGTTGCTGAGCCCGGCTTTAAATCTATAGCACCAGGTTGAGGTGCAATTAAAATTCCTCCGGTTTCTGTTTGCCACCAGGTATCAACAATTGGACATCTAGAGTCCCCAACTGTTTTGTAATACCACATCCAAGCCTCTGGATTTATGGGTTCTCCAACAGTTCCTAATAATTTTAGCGTTTTTCTACTTGTTTTTTTTACAGGTTTATCTCCCTCTCGCATTAAAGCTCTAATTGCTGTTGGTGCGGTATAAAAAATATTTACTTTATATTTATCTACTATTTGCCACCATCTAGAACTATCTGGATAGTTTGGAACTCCTTCAAACATTATAGTTGTGGCTCCATTTGAAAGGGGACCGTAAATTATATAACTATGTCCTGTTACCCAACCTATGTCAGCTGTACACCAATAAATATCATTAGCCTTGTAGTCAAAAATATACTGATGGGTCATCGAAGCATAAACCATATATCCACCCGTAGTGTGTAGAACACCTTTTGGTTTTCCAGTAGAACCGGAAGTATATAAAATAAATAACGGGTCCTCGGCATTCATTTCTTCCGGATCACATTTTGATGGAACTGAAGAAATTAGCTCTTTGTAAGAGACATCTCTTTCATTATTCCAGTCAACTTGATTTCCAGTTCTTTCAACAACTACACATTTTTTTACTCCGGGACATTGATCTAAAGCCTCATCAGCAATTTTTTTTAACGGAATTATTTTTCCACCTCTCACTCCTTCATCTGCAGTTATTAAATATTCAGACTCGCAATCGGTTATCCTAGTAGCTATTGAGTCAGGTGAAAAACCACCAAAAATAATTGAGTGAACAGCACCAATTCTAGCACAAGCTAACATTATGTAAGCTAATTCAGGGATCATAGTCAGATAAATTGTAACTCTATCTCCTTTTTGAATACCTAAACTTTTTAAACCATTAGCAGCTTTACATACGTTTTGGTGCAATTCTTTGTATGAAATTTTCTTTGTATCAGAGGGATCATCACCAACCCAAATGATTGCAGTTTTGCTTGGATTTTTCTTTAAATGTCTATCTATACAATTCGCTGAAGCATTTAAAGTTCCATCATAATACCACTTTATTTTAACTTCATCTTTGCTGTACTTAACATCTTTAATTTTGGTGTACTTTTTCATCCAAGTAATTCTTTTTCCCTCTTTAGCCCAAAATTTATCATTTTCCTTAATGGACATCTTATATTTCTTTTTATACTTAGATTCGTTCACGTACGCATGGTTTGCCCAACTGTCTGAGACTCTTATAACTGAATTGCCGTCACTATCTTTTGAGTAAGTAGGGGCTTTAAAATTAACTCGTCTTGCTTTTTTTGCTTTTGTTCTTGATTTTTTTCTTTTTTTGGATTTTTTACTTTTCTTTCTAGGCCTGCTAATTTTTCTAGACTTTTTTATTTTTCCAGATTTTTTCCTAGACTTTTTTACTTTTGATTTTTTCTTTTTTTTCTTTCTAGCCACAAATACCCCTAAATTTTTTATACTTTACCCATGTTACAAATGATTTTCCAGCTTTTATAATCTATTGGCATTACTGACAACCTGCTTTGTTTTATCAACGGTAAATGAGAAATTTTCGTGTTTTTTTTAATTTTTTCTAAAGAAATTGCTCTTTTAAATTTTCTTACAAACCTAACTTGAACGGCTACAAACCTCTTTTTCTTATCAGTTTTATCGATAAATGCTGATTTAATCACTTTAACTATACCAACAATTTCTTTTCCAATATTTGAATGGTAAAAAAAACATAAGTCACCATTTTTCATTTTTCTTAAATTGTTTGCAGCTTGGTAATTTCTAACTCCATCCCAGGCAGCACCTTTGATGCCAGCTTTTATTTGCTGCTCAATTGACCAAACATCAGGCTCAGACTTAAGCAACCAATATTTCATTATAACTTTAAACCTGGACCCTTCATGTAGGGAGCATTTTCATCCAAAGGCCATCTAGATTTAGCTTCGACATCAATTTTATTTAATAAATTTTTTTTAAATCTTTTTATACCTGCCCAGGCAATCATAGCAGCATTATCACCACAAAATTTTAAATTAGGATAAACAGTTTTAAATCCTATTTCTCTTGAAAGTTTTTTTAAATTTTCTCTTATCGAAATATTAGCAGCCACACCTCCAGCTACAACTAAATTAATATCTGTGGTATTAATTTTTTTTTTAAACATTTCGATTGCGATCTTTGTTTTTTTATAAAGAATTTTATTAATAGTATTTTGAAAAGATGCTGCAAGATTAAATTTTAATTTATCATTTCCATTTATTTTTTTTGACTCTCTTAAAACTGCAGTTTTAAGGCCAGCAAATGATAAATTACATCCTGCTTTATTTATTATTGGTTCAGGAAGCACGAAAAAATTTTTATCTCCTAGTTTTGAAGCTTTTTCAACACTCGGCCCACCTGGATAACCTAGGTCAAGCATTTTTGCAGTTTTATCAAAAGCTTCACCTAACGCATCATCGATTGTGGTACCTAATTGTTCGTATTCATTTACATCTTTAACAATTAAAAATTGAGAGTGACCTCCAGAAATTAATAAAAGCAGATAAGGGAATTGAATATTATTTTCTATTCCTGGACTTAAGGCATGACCTTCCAAATGATTAACTGCAACGAACGGTTTATTTGTAAATGCAGCAATTGATTTACCTATGTTAAGCCCAACTGTTAAACATACAATTAAACCTGGACCCGCAGTAGCTGCAATGCCATCTATTTCATTTAAAGAAACTTTACTCTCCTCTAAAGCAGCTTTGATTATATATTCAATATTTTCTATATGTGCTCTAGCAGCCAATTCAGGTACAACTCCTCCAAATTTTTTATGCTCTGAAATCTGACTTGAAACGATATTTGATAAAACGTCTGCGGAGCCCTTATCATTTTCCCTAATTACAGATGCAGCAGTTTCATCACAGCTGGTTTCAATTCCTAAAAATGTAATCTTTTTTGTCATCTCTTTAAAAAATTAAAATAGTATAAAATACTTCTATCAAATATATAATCAATTAATGACAAAAATTACAATTGGAGCTCGAGGCAGTAAACTTTCATTAGCCTATGTAGCTAAAGTTAAAGAGCTACTACTGAAAAACAATAATGATCTTAAAGAGGAAAATATTAATTTTAAAGCTATAAAAACATCAGGTGATTTAAATCTAAATAAGAATATCTCAGAAATAGGTGGAAAAAATTTATTTTGTAAAGAAATTGAAGAAAGTTTATTAAAGAAAGAAATAGACATTGCTGTTCATTCTTTAAAAGATATGGAGACTAATGAAAACGAGAGCCTACTGATAGGAGCATATTTAAAAAGAAACGATTACCGAGATGTAATAGTTAGTGAAAAAATTAAAAATATTTCTGATTTAAGAAATGGCGTAAAAATCGGCTCAAGTTCAAAAAGGAGAGAACTTCAATTAAAAAAAATAAATAGTAATATTTCTGTAATCAATATTCGGGGAAATATTGATACTAGAATTAATAAAATTAATGAGAACAAATTAGATGGAGTTATTCTTGCAGCTGCTGGAGTTAAATCACTTAAACTCGATAAAAAAATTAGCTTCACTTTTAATTGTGATCAAATTTTACCAGCGGTGGGACAAGGAATAATTGCAGTGCAATGTAGAAAGGAAGATAAAATTAAAAATTTAATAAAAAGAATTAACGATAATACAACTAATCTTTGCGCAATCGCTGAAAGAAAAATGCTTCAAACCATTGGAGGTGATTGCGATACTGCAATAGGTGGATTAGCCGAAATTGAAAACCATAATTTAAAACTTAAAGCTCAGCTTTTTTCAGATAGCGGTCAAGAGAGTTTTGAATTTGAACTTACAGGCAGAGAGGTTGACGCTTCTTTTATAGGAAAAAGTGTTGGGGAAAAATTATTAAATCTAGCTGGAGAAAAATTTAAAAAAAAATGAATATTATAATAACAAGACCCTTAATTGACTCTGAAGATCTAATGAGCAAATTACTTTCTTTAGGCCATAAAATTATTCATGTACCTACTTTAAAGATCTCTAAAGCAGAACTTGATCCTATTGACTCGGAGAAATATAATGCATTTATATTTACAAGTGCTAATGCAATAAGGAGTCTTAAACTATTAAAACCAGATAGAAATAAACTTTGTTTCTGTGTTGGAGCAATTACTGAAAAGATTGTAAGGCAGCAAGGTTATAATAATACTATTTCAGCCGGAGGGACGATAAATGCCTTAAAGAATATTATTGTTAATTCAGGTGACTTAGACAAAAAAAAAGTCTTAGCATATATATGTGGAGACAATATTACATCAAATTTGGATTTAGAACTACAACAGGAAGGTTTCCAAATAGATAAAATTATTAATTATACCTCAAAAAAAATTAAAGAATTAAATGAAGATACTAATAATTTAATCAACGACCATCCTCCTGACATAATTTTTGTTTATTCAAAAAGGAGCGCAGAAAGCTTTATTGATTTAGCAAAAAAGTACTCACTCAATGGACTGATGACAGGCTCAAGAGTTATGTGTATAAGTGAAAAAGTTATAAATGTTTTCAAAAAAGCTGGATGGAAAAATTTAGAAACCTTCGAAGCTGGAGATGAACTTATAAAAATTGGTAATTAGATGGAAGTATTGCAAAATTTTAAGATATTATTTTTAGATGTTTGGAAAAAAGGTATTTCAGGAGTTAATATTTCCGAAATTATTATTTCTTTAATAATTTTTTTATTTTTTCTTTTTTTAAGAGGAATTTTTTCAAAATTCGTTATTAAAAGATTGGAGAATTACGTATCAAAAACTTCAAATAATTTTGATAATACCCTTGTAAAGTCCATGGAAGGGCCAGCTAAGTTTTTTCCGATTGTATTGGGTTTTTTTGTAGCTACTAGCTATTTAACTATTGAAACTCAAGCTGCAAGTTTTTTAGAAACTATCAATCGTTCTTTAATTACAATTCTTATATTCTGGACCTTTCACCAAATTATTGGACCTTTCTCAACTGTTGTAAAATCAGTCAGTGATTTACTTTCTAAGGATTTGGTTAATTGGATAATCAAAGCTTTAAAGGTCTTGATAATAATTTTAGGTTTAGCGGCTGTTTTGGAACTTTGGGGAATTAAAATTGGACCAATTATAGCCGGACTAGGACTATTTGGTGTTGCTGTTGCACTTGGAGCACAAGACTTATTTAAAAATTTAATTTCAGGTATATTAGTTTTAGTTGAGAAAAGATTTAAAGTTGGAGATTGGATATACGTTGAAGATGTTATCGAAGGCACAGTTGAGTCAATAGGTTTTAGATCTACAGTTGTAAGAAGATTTGACAAATCTCTTGCAACAATCCCTAATTTTCAGTTTGCAGAAAAAGCAGTAATAAATAATTCTTTAATTACCAATAGGAGGATCAATTGGATTATAGGCCTAGAGTATAGAACAACAAGTAAACAATTAATTGATATTAAACAACAGATAGAAAATTATATAAAAAATAGTGAATTATTTTCAAAATCAGAAAATACAATGCTATCGGTAAAAATCGATCAATTTGCTGCGAGTTCAATAGATATTAAACTAATATGTTTTACTAAAACCACAAAATACTTAGAGTGGATGAAGGTAAAAGATCTTTTAGCTCTTGAAATAAAAAATATAGTAGAAAAAAATAATGCGTCTTTTGCTTTTCCAAGTACATCAGTTTATGTGGAGAAAAATTAATGAAGTCGATATTAATTCTATTCGACAATATAGTTAGCCTTTACATTTGGATATTAATTATTCACGTAATATTTAGTTGGCTGGTTGCTTTTAATGTTTTAAATACAAGTAATAGGTTTGTATATTCTGTTTTAGATGTTTCTTACAAACTTACAGCTCCACCTTTAAATTTTATCAGAAGATTTTTACCCAACTTAGGGTCTATAGATATCTCTCCAGTGATACTGATCTTAGGATTGATGTTTTTTAGGAATTTAGTTTTTGAAATGTTTGCACCAGGATTATTTTTAAGATGATTATTGATGGAAAAAAACAAGCAGAGATTATCAGAAATGAAATTAAAAAAGAAATTTCAGATTTAAAAAAAAAGAGCGGTAAAACACCCAGTCTTACAGTTATCTTGATCGGAGATTTTGCGCCCAGTTTAATATACGTAAAGAATAAAGAAAAAAGTGCTAGAGAAGTTGGCATTAACTCTGAAATAATTAGATATCCAAAAAATGTGAATGAAAAAGATATTTTAGAAAAAATTGAAGAATTGAATAAAAACGATGAAATTTCTGGTATCTTAGTTCAGCTTCCTTTGCCCAGCCAGATTAGTAAGGAGAAAATTATTAATGCAATTAATCCATCCAAAGACGTAGACGGTTTTAATCCAGTAAATGTTGGCAATCTTTCATCGGGTTATAACACAATCGTCCCTTGTACACCTTTGGGATGTCTTTTATTGATTAAAAAAATAGAATCAAATTTAGCAGGCAAACATGCTGTTATAATAGGAAGATCTAATTTAAATGGTAAACCAATGGCCCAATTATTATTAAAGGAAAATTGCACAGTAACTATAGTGCACTCAAAAACAAATAATTTACAAAATGAGTGCCTCAAAGCAGATATTTTAGTAGCAGCTGTCGGAGTTCCAAATTTAATCAAAAAAGATTGGGTAAAAAAAAATGCAATTGTTATTGATGTTGGAATTAATAAAGTAGGAGAAAAAATAGTAGGAGATGTTAATTTTGATGAATTAAAAGATAATGTCAAAGCAATAACCCCAGTTCCGGGAGGCGTAGGACCAATGACAATTGCATGTTTATTAAAGAACACTTTAGCGTGTTTTAAAGCTCGCTTGACCTAGACTTTTCAATTTTTAAGTACTTACTATTTCTAAATCTTATAATAACCGTAGCAATTGCAACTATTAAAATAGCTAAAGAAATATAAATTAAGTTTGCAGGGTCACTCTCTTTATCTTGTAATATTATGAATCGAGCTAGCGCTGTAATAGCTATGATTAAAGGATATGTTATTCTTACGGATTGAGTTTCCCAATAAGATCTCACTAAACCAATTACCTCGATATAAATGAACATTAAAAGTAAATCAGCTAATGTGATATCTTTGTTTTCGTACATTTCTTTCATTTCTAAAAAGAAAGCAATAATAGTTGATACAAGAACTACTATAACCGCAACTAACTGAATATTTCGAATCGAACTGTTCATCTATTATTAATCTATCAAAAATTTAGGCTTTATTTAACTGTTTAGAGTGAAATTTTATGAAATTTTCAACTTTTCTTTTATTAAAGGTTTTATTCTCCTCAAAAGAAACTTTTTTCATTGAATAAGCTTTATTTTTCGTTCTCCTTGACAGAATAGTTATGTTACCCTTGCACAAACTTAAAATAATGTCACCAGTTACTTTGCTTCTTTTTTTATCAATTAATTTTTGTAATTTAAGTCTTTTTTTTGAAAACCAATAGCCGTTATAAACAAGTTCAGCATACTCTGGCATTATTCTCTCTTTTTTATGAGCGGTTTCTTTATCAAGAGTTACAGACTCTATTGCTCTATGTGCAGCATATAACACAGTACCACCTGGAGTTTCGTAAACACCTCTCGATTTAATCCCAATAAATCTATTTTCAACTAGATCAACCCTACCTATTCCATTTTTACCAGCCAGAATATTCAATTTATTCAAAAGCTTTTCAGGACTTAATTTTTTTCCATTTACTGCAATTGGATCACTGTTTTTAAAAGTAATTTTTACTTTTGTAGGTCTAGTAGGAGCTTTTTGTGGTGAAACTGTTCTTTGATAAATAAATTCAGGAGCTGAGTTTTTTGGGTCCTCTAAAACTTTACCTTCTGTTGAGGTATGAAAAATATTGTCGTCCACAGAAAATGGCGGAGCACCTTTTTTATCTTTAGGAATTGGTATGTTGTTTTTTTTTGCATATCTAATTAAATCTGCTCTTGATTGTAATTTCCATTCTCTCCATGGCGCTATTGTTTTTATGTTATTTTTACCAAAATATGAGTAACCTAGCTCGAATCTCACTTGATCATTGCCTTTTCCTGTCGCGCCATGCGAAACTGCAAAAGCCTTAAATTTTTTTGCAATTTCAACTTGTCTTTTTGCAATTAACGGTCTAGCAATAGATGTGCCTAATAAATATACTCCTTCGTAAACTGCATGAGCTCTTATCATTGGAAAAACATAATCTTTTACAAAGATGTTTTTAAGATTTTCAATAATTATCTTTTTAACGCCTAGTCTTTTAGCATTATTAATAATTTTTTTTTTATCTAAAACTTGTCCAATATCAGAGGTGTAAGCAATTACTTCAGCGTTATAATTTTCTTGCAACCATCTCAAAATTATAGATGTATCCAAACCGCCTGAGTAGGCTAAAACAATTTTTTTCATTTAGCTGCAAGTTTTTTTTGCGGTGTTATAAGCCTTTGTAAACCCCATCATAGAATAGTGATCAGTTGTCTCAGCTCCTTGTGTTGTTCTTGCTTTTACAATTATGTCAGTTGCCTTTTTCATTAATTGAATAAATTTTTTTTCTTCCTGGTCATCCAACAACCAAGCAAAATCTTTTTGTGAAAAAAAAGAATATCTTCTTTTCCCAGAACTTGCGGTTACACTTGAAGTCTTATAATCGTGGCCACTTGTTAAACTTACTTCATCTTTGATCTCTTCAGAAGGCCTGAAAGTTACAAATAACTTTGATTTATTTCTTTTTACAGCAGCTGGCGCTCTTTTAGTTGGAACAGTTTGAGCGAAGCAAATTTTTCCCTTATCAGTTTCCGCTATAAAGCTTTCCCAGTTTTTATATTTTCCAGTTGATCTTGGCGTAACGGCAAATGCATTTACAGAAAATAAACATAGAGCTAGTATTATAAAAATTTTTTTAACTGACATATTTTATTTTTATACTAAAAATTATCTATTTCAATGCCTTGTATTAAGGAGATGGATTTGGGTTATTATTATGGATAACATCAATCTTATTTAGAATTTCATCGGTTAGATCAATATTTACACTTTCTATATTTTCCTTTAATTGTCTCATTGTTGTTGCCCCGATTATATTACTAGTAACAAAAGGTCTGGTGTTTACAAAAGCCTGTGCTAACTGAGCCATTGTCATATTACTTTCTTTAGCTAATTTATAATATTCTTCGTACGCTCTCATAGCTAAGGGATTTAGATGTCTTTCCCAACCTTTAAATAAAGCTTGTCTAGAATTTTTTGGCATTTGACCATTCCTATATTTTCCAGATAGCGCACCCGTAGCAAGAGGGTAATAAACTAGAAGTCCACATCTTTCTCTAATTGAAATTTCAGACATTCCGATTTCATAAGTTCTATTAACCAAATTGTAAGGGTTTTGTACTGACATCATCCGAGGTAAATTTTTATTTTTAGATAATTCAATATATTTTGACAAACCGTATGGAGTTTCATTTGACATACCAATATATCTAATCTTTCCGCTCTGAATAAATTTTTCTAGGGCCTCTAGAACGCTTTCGAAGCTATTCCACTCTCCTTCATCACTATCAACAGTATAATCTCTTTTGCCGAAGTAATTGGTTGATCTTTCGGGCCAATGTAATTGATATAAGTCTATATAATCTGTTTTTAATCTTTTTAAACTCCCATCGATTGCTTTCCCAATTGTTTTTTCATTAAAATTATTTCCTCCACCTCTAATCCAACTACATCCGGGACCTGCAACTTTTGAAGCTAAAATTATTTTTTCTCTATTTTTTCTTTTTTCAAACCAATTTCCAATTATTGCTTCGGTTTTGCCGTAAGAGTCTGAGTTAGGTGGGACCGAGTAAAGTTCTGCAGTATCAAAAAAGTTAACCCCCTCACTTAAGGAGTAATCCATTTGTTCGAAAGCATCTTTCTCAGTATTTTGTGTGCCCCACGTCATAGTTCCGAGACATATTAAACTCACGTCTAAGTCTGTAGTGCCTAATTTTTTAAATTTCATAAAATTGTAATAATTATAGCAGTTTTTTAGGTCAATTTTTGCCTATTGAAAAGTACATAAAAAAACTTATATATCTTCTTATGGAAATTAATAAACAAAGATCCACTGTTCGTTCATCAGCGACCGAAGCTGTTATAGACCAAGGCTTAAGATCTTATATGCTTAAAGTGTATAACTACATGGCTTCTGGTGTTCTTTTAACCGGTTTCATTGCTTTATTATTTTTCAAATTGGCAGTTGTTACTTCAGCAGAAGGTCAAATAATTGGATTAACTAATTTTGGTAATTCAATATATGCCTCAGGTTTAAAATGGGTAATAATGCTAGCTCCACTAGCAGTTGTTTTTTACATGAGCTTTGGAATAGCGAAAATGTCAGCAGCTAAAGCGCAAACAACTTTCTGGGTTTTTGCAGCTTTAATGGGTGCATCGCTTTCATCAATATTTTTAATTTATACCGGCGCAAGTATTACAAGAGTATTCTTTATTACAGCTGGTACTTTTGGAGCAATGAGTATTTATGGTTACACTACAAAACGAGATCTTACTAAACTTGGTTCATTTTTAATGATGGGCCTTTTTGGAATTATTATTGCTTCATTAGTAAATATTTTTATGAAATCTTCTATGATGTATTTTGTAATATCAATCATAGGTGTACTGGTGTTTGTGGGCTTGACAGCTTATGACACTCAAAAAATTAAAAATATGTACTTAGTAAGTGATAGCGGTGAGTTGATGGGAAAGAAAGCTGTTATGGGCGCCTTAACACTTTACCTTGATTTCATAAATCTTTTCATAATGCTTTTAAGACTTTTCGGTCAAAGAAGATAATTATTTTATAAGTTTAAATCTATTCCAGATAGTTCTTTCTATAAGAAAATTTAAACTTTCTGACTTTTTAATTACTTTTCCATCTTTATCTTTGATGAAATATTTTTCATTAAAATAATTTGGCTTTAGGTTTTTTGTAATTCTTAACACAGGTTTCTCAGATGCTCTTTGATAAACATCAAATGAAACTTCTTTTGTGCCAGTTGAAAAAGAATAATCTTTCCAAGACCCGTTAGATACCATTTTTGCATAAAGATTTAAAATACATTGAAGTTCTTTCTTAATAAAAAATTTCTGCTTTTCACTTTTTTTAGTTTTAACATCGTTATTTATAATTAATCTAATTTTGTTCATATTTTATATTTGTTGATTAATGGCAACTGAAAAGCCGTAAATATAAAAGTTATTGGCAGAATTCCCCAAACTTTAAAGTTTACCCAAGTAGTTTCAGGTTGTGTTCTCCAAACTATTTCATTCAATATTGCTAAAAATATAAAAAAATATGCCCATCTAAAATTTAATTTATTCCAACCAACCTCATTTAAGTTAAAAGCAGTCTGTAAAAAAATTTTGAGGAAGTTTCTTTGAAAAAAGACTTTGCTTATAATTAATATTCCAGCAAAAATTAAATTTACAATGGTTGGTTTCATATAGATAAAAATTGGGTTATTAAAATAAAGAGTAAGGCCGCCAAATAGAGTAATAACTACACCACCTACTAATGTTACGTATGGTATTTTTTTTTCGATAAAATACATAATTCCAACAGCTACAATTGTGGCGATAATTAAAGGAGGTATGGCAACTGTGAGATTGTTTCCGCTTTTGTAATAAATTGTAAAAAAGATTAATAAAGGTCCAAAGTCAGTAATAAATTTTAAAAGTGACTTATTCACAAACAAAAGATTAACATAAAATTTAACTATAACAAATTAGATATTGATTTTAACAAAAAAATTACTAACTATTAGGTATGGCAATAAGCAATATAGCTAAATTTTCAATAGGTGAAGTAGTTAAACACCGTCATTTCGATTTTAGAGGAGTGATTTATGATGTTGACTTTGAATTTAACAATTCAGAGGAATGGTATCAATCAATCCCAAAAGAAGTTAGACCAAGAAAAGACCAACCTTTCTATCATCTTTTAGCTGAAAGTAACGAGGTAACTTACGAGGCTTACGTTTCAGAGCAAAATTTACTTTTGGATAGTTCTAAAGAGCCAGTAAGGCATCCTTTAATTGAAGAAATTTTTTCAGGCAAAAAAGGATCAAGTTACTTTAAAATATCTAATTAATTTCTAATCGCCTTAAATAAAACAAAATTTGTTCAAATCTGCGACACACCGACAAACTAATCTTTGAATGTTTTAGCCTAATTGAGAAAAATCTTATTATATTACTCCCTCCATTTCTCAATTGGGCTTATAATTTAACTTCACAAAAAAAAAATATTATAGTAGTTAAACTAAATGTTAAATTTTTTTCACAATAGTTATATTTTCATTTTAATAGAAAAATTAATAAATTTTATAAATTCAGTATTTTTTGTTTTACTATTAATTGCTCTCTCGTTTGCATTAGTTTTCTCTCCCCCTGATTATCTGCAGGGTGATAGTGTAAGAATAATGTATGTGCATGTTCCAGCGGCCTGGATAAGCCTTGCTTGCTTCAGCTGTATTGCTATTTTTTCTATTTTAAATTTTATTTTCAAAATCAAAAACTTAAAATTAATTACGAAGAGTATCGCACCTATAGGTTTGATGTTTACTTGCATTGCAATAGTAACTGGTTCCATTTGGGGTCAGCCTACTTGGGGAACTTTTTGGGCTTGGGATGCAAGGATAACGTCTATGCTAATTATGGCACTCTTTTATATAGTTTTCATTATAATAAATAAATTTTTTGATGAAGATGATAAAGCAAACAAAATTTCGAGCATTGTTGCAGTTATAGGTTTAATAAATATTCCAATAATTAAATATTCTGTAGAGTGGTGGAGCACATTACACCAACCAGCAAGTATTAAGATTACTGGGACAAGCACTATACATTCTTCAATGTTAACGCCTTTAATGCTTATGTTTTTTGTACTAATTTTGTATTGTGCGTTAATTTTTCTAATGAAATACAAGACAGAAATCATTAGAATTAAGAAAAAAAATTTAAAAAGATATGATTAGTAATCTAATAACAATGAACGGGTACGGAATTTTCGTATGGTCATCTTTTGTAATAACTTTTTTAATTTGTGGGCTCGTTTACTACAAGACAAGAAAAACGCTTAAAAAGTATGAAAAGGAATTTGCCAAAGAAATTGAAAAACTTTCTGTCCGACAAAAAAAAACAGTTTTAAGAAATTCTAAAATCGCTTCTAAAATATTAGCATCATATAATAAAACGATTTAAAGCGTTTAATGCTTCCAAAAAAAGTAAAAAAAAGAGCCTCTCTTTTAGTAATATTTTTATTTACATCAGTTATTGGAATATTTTTGATTCTTAATGCCTTAAACAAAAATATTTTATATTTTAATTCTCCCACTGATATTAAGATAAACCAAGATATAAATTTTGATAAAAAAATTAGAGTTGGTGGAATGGTAAAAAAAAATACATTAAAAATAAAAGATCAAGAAATTAGGTTTATAATTACAGATTTTAAAAATGAAATTAATGTGAGCTTTAAAGGAACGATACCAAACTTATTTGCAGAAGGAAAAGGAGTAGTAGCAGAAGGAAAACTGCAAGATAAAAAGTTTTTCGTTGCCGACAGAATTTTAGCAAAACATGATGAGAATTACATGCCTCCAGAACTAAAAAACATAATGAAAGACAATGCTAAGTAATACTGGAAATTTTCTTTTATTTATAAATATTTTTTTAAGTTCTTTAATTATTTTTAATTCTTTCAAATGTTTAAAAACAAAAAATAATATAATTTTCAAAAATATTTATCAAATTAGTTTGGTGCAAAGTACTTTAGTTTTAATTTGTTTTTTTACACTCATCGCTGCTTTCATAGTCTCTGATTTTTCTTTAATAACTGTTTATCAAAATTCTCATTCATTAAAGCCTCTTTTTTATAAAATTTCTGGAACCTGGGGGAACCACGAGGGCAGTTTACTACTTTGGGTTATAATACTTACAATTTTTTCATTTTTATTTTTAATTACAAATAAAAACCACTCGAAGAATTACAGACTTTATACTTTAATAATTCAAAACATGTTAATTTTAGGTTTTCTATTTTTTATAATTTTAAATTCTAATCCTTTTAGTTCTATAAACCCAATACCTAAAGAGGGGTTAGGTTTAAACCCAATATTGCAGGATCCAGCTTTAGCTATTCACCCTCCTCTACTTTATATTGGGTTCGTGGGGTCTTCTATATATTTTTCTGCAGCTATGGCTTCAATGATTTCAAATTATTCTGGAAGATTTTTTGCTCAGTCAATTAAAAGTTGGGTTTTGATCTCTTGGACTTTTCAAACACTAGGAATTTTGGTTGGATCTATTTGGGCATACTATGAGTTAGGTTGGGGAGGCTTTTGGTTTTGGGACCCAGTTGAAAATGCATCTTTACTCCCATGGTTTGCAATGACAGCTTTGTTACACAGTCTATTAGTTTTAGAAAAAAGAAATACGCTTTATTTTTGGACAATTATACTTTGTTTATTGACATTTACTTTAAGTGTAACAGGTACTTTTTTAGTTAGATCTGGAATACTTAATTCAGTTCATACTTTTGCTAACGATCCATCGAGAGGTATATACATTTTAATATTTTTAAGCTTAATGATTTTTGCATCAATTTATTTTTTATTTAGCAAATATAAGCCAACGAACGATTTGATTAATTCAAACAGCAAAGAAACTTTTGTTTTGATAAATAATTGGTTCATGATGTTTTATTTAATTACAGTGTTATTAGGTACTTTGTACCCAATATTTACAGACGCGATTACAAATAACAAGATTTCTGTTGGTCCCCCTTTTTACAATTCTGTGATAATACCAGTTGTAATAGCTTTTTTATTTTTTATGGCGATTGGCCCACAAACAAAATGGATTAAAAATAAATTTTCAAACTTAAAAACCATACTATTAATTCTTGGTGGAGCAATTATAATAAATTTTGCAATCGTTTATTTCTTTAAAAGTTACAGTTTAATTTCAAATTTAATCTTGATATCCTCTTTATTTTTAATTATGTCTTCTATTTTCGATTTTTTCAAAAAAAGTAGATTGAGTCTTCCAAGAATAGTTTCTCACTTATCCTTTGGTTTTTTAATTTTATTTATTGGATTAAATCATAATTTTTCTGTTGAAAAAGATTTTAATTTAAAACTTGGTGAAGCTAAAAAAATAGATGATTATGAATTTGCTCTATTAGATCTTAAATTGAATCAGGAAACTAATTATAAAGCTGTAGTAGGTAAACTAGAGGTAAATAATTCGAATACCATGAAAAGAAGAATTTTATATCCCGAAATAAGAATTTATGATAACCCCCAAACTCTTACATACGAAGCTTCAATTCAAACAAACTTTTTAGGAGATCATTATTTAACGATGAGTAATGTTGATCGTTCAGAATATTATAATATTAAATTTCAGCACAAACCACTTATGATCTGGATCTGGATATCCGTACTCCTGCTTTCTCTTGGTGGATTTTTAAGTTTATTTAAAAATGCAAAAAATAATTAAATCTATAATAGTTTTTCTATTCATTTTTGTTCTTTTAGTATTTTATAATTCACTAAATAGAGAAACTAATTACAGCACTGACTATCTAGTAGGAAATAAATTAGCAAAAATAAACTTAAAAAGTTTTGATGATAATAAAATCTATACCAGTGAAGATTTTAAAAAAAGTCGCTATACACTTATAAATTTTTGGGCATCTTGGTGTGCTCCGTGCAGAGTTGAACATCCCTATTTAATGCAATTATCAAAGGAAAAAGATTTAAAGATTTTAGGAGTCAATTTTAAAGATAAAAAAATAAATGCATCAAAATTTTTGAACGAGCTAGGAAACCCATATTATTATATGGCAAAAGACTCAACAGGAAAGCAATCGGTTAATTTTGGAATTTACGGAATACCAGAAAGTATTTTGATTAATAATGAAACAATAGTTTTAAAAAAATTTATAGGACCTCTTAACGAGCAAAATTTAAAAGATATAAAGGAGATAATAAATTCCTTATGAAATTAAAAATTTTGGTTATAATCTTTTTTCTTAATTTAAACATCAATCTTCATGCAAATGTGCTAGTAGAGGAAAGTAAGATACACAAAAATTTGAGGTGTTTAGTTTGCCAAGGTCAATCAGTTGCAGATTCTAATTCTGATTTCGCTTTGACTTTAAAAATGGTTGTTAAAGACTTGATTGATCAAGGAAAAACAGAGAAGGAAATTTATAGTTTTTTATCAGATAAATATGGAGATTGGATTTTATATAAGCCAAAACTAAATCTAGGTAACTTTTTGCTATGGGGATTACCATACTTGGCTCTTATTATTGGCGGTGTAATTATTGTTTTTTTAATTAGAAAATCCTCAAAAAAAGCCTAAATTGCCAACTGTACATATTAGCTATTTAGTTGTATTTTTAAATATGAGATTTCGATTTTTCGCATTTTTATTTACTTTCGTTTTTTTGGTGACATTAGCAAAAGCGAATGAGGGTGAGGTAGACATATCATTTTATACTGGAACTTTTGATGTGATTGACAAAGAAG
>CACECJ010000011.1 GCA_902557935.1 uncultured Pelagibacteraceae bacterium
CATAAGTGGAGCTGTTTCTAAAATTGGAAAAAAACATGGGATTAAAACACCTTTAAATGACCTCATGTATAATATTATTAAGATTAAAGAGGGTATGTACGTATAAGACTTGTGTCTAAAGAAATTATTTGGCAACCATCAAAAGAGCAAATTGAAAATTCAAAGCTGACTAAGTTTATACAGCATTGTAAATTAAAAAATTATGATGAGCTTGAGAAAAAAAGTTTTTCTGATCCTGGATGGTTATGGGACAATGTTATAAAATTTTCAGATTTAAAATTTTACAAACCTTACTCAAAAATATCAGATGAATCAAAAGGGACTCCTTGGACAAAGTGGTGTATCGGGGGAAAAACTAATATAGTTTTAAATTGTATAGATCGACATAAAGATAAGGAATTTTTTAAAAATACTTTTATTTTTGCCGAAAGAGAAGACGGGAAAGAAAGCTCAATTACTTATAAAGAATTTGATAAGCAAATCTCAAAAATTGGGAATGCTTTAAAAATAAATGGCTTTAAAAAAGGTGATGTGATCGCACTTTACATGCCTCAATTTATAGAAACTTACATTGCTTACTTTGCTATTTTAAAAATTGGGTGTGTAGTGCTACCTTTATTCTCTGGATATGGATCAAAGGCAGTTATTGAAAGACTCAACATAGCAAAAGCTAAAGGTATTTTTACTGTTGAAAAAACATTTAGAAAAGCAAAAGAAATAAGAATGTTTGATCAAATCAAAAGTGAATTAGCTCAAGTCATTTCTTTAGAAAAAATTTTTTTATTTGGAAAAGAGAAAGGAAAGAAAATCTTTAATTGGGAAAATTTTCAAAATATTTCTGATAATTTAAAAACAGAAGAAACTGATGCTGAAGATCCTGCAATTATCCACTTTACATCAGGTACAACTGGAAAACCGAAAGGATGTGTTTATACTCATATTGGTTTAGTTGCTAAGATGTCTTTTGATGAGGGAGTTTTAGCAGACTTTAAACAAACTGATATTCATTTGTGTATGGCTGATATGGGATGGATGGTGGGTTCTAAATCTGCAACAATAGCGTCTGCACATGGAGCGCAAATGGTAATAGCTGAGGGAGTTCCTGATTTTCCTGATGAAATTCGTTTTTGGAAACTAATAGAAAAATATAAGGTTTCCTGGACAGAGCTTTCCCCTGCTCTCATCAGAGCACAAATGATTAAAGATGAAAAACTTTTTAAAGATTTAGATTTAAGTTCATTAAGAATGATTTGTACGGGAGGAGAACCTTGGACGGAAAAACCTTGGAAATGGTTATTTCAAGTCATAGGTAAATCTAAAGTTCCTATTATGAATTCAGCTGGAGGTACTGAGGTTTCTGGTTCTATATTACATTGTTGTTTACATCGTCCTTTTAAGGTTGGATCTTTTAATGCTCCTATTCCTGGAATGAGCGCGGATATCTTAAATTTAGATGGACAAACAGTTTCCACAAATGAGATGGGCGAATTAGTCATGAGAAAATCATCAATCGGATTAACTAAGAGCTTATGGAATGATGATAAGCGTTACATCGATAATTATTGGAGCGTAATTAAAGATTATTGGGTGCATGGTGATCTTGCAAGTAGAGATGCTGATGGTCATTGGTATTTACATGGAAGATCTGATGATACCATCAAAGTATCAGGTAAAAGAATAGGTCCTTCTGAGCTTGAGAGTGTTATAGTAAAAAGTGGAAAAGCAAAAGAGGTTGCTGCTGTTGGAATACCTGACGCAAATAAAGGTTCAAAAATAATTTTATCTATAGTTCCTGCAGAAAATAATGATCAAAAGGAAAGTTTTTTTGAAGATTTAGTTATAAAAGATTTAGGGAAATCATTTAAGCCTGATAAGGTAATTTTTGTAAAAGATTTGCCTAAAACAAGAAATATGAAAATTATGAGAAGAGTTATAAAATCATGTTTATCAAACCAAGACCCAGGGGATTTATCAACGCTATTAAATCCAGAATCTGTAGAGGAGATTAGATCTCATGCAATTTAAAGATATATTGTATGAAGTTAAAGGTGATTACGCTCATGTCACTATTAATAGACCTAAGGTATTAAATGCTTTTACACCAGTAACTCTTCAAGAACTTAAGGCAGCTCTCGACGCTGCAGAAAAAGATAAAGAAGTTGGAGTAATAGTTTTATCAGGTGCTGGAGATAGAGCTTTTTGCTCAGGTGGAGATATGAATTGGGAAAGCTCTAAAGAATTTCAAGATCATGAATACGAATTTCATATTCACTTAACAAAATGTAGTAAACCAATTATAGCTAAAGTTGATGGATACGCGATTGGTGGTGGAAATCATATGGCTTACTTTTGCGATTTAACTATTGCAAGTGAGAATTCTATATTTGGTCAAAATGGCCCCAGAGTTGGTTCTCCAGCCGGAGGAGCTATAGTTGCCCACTCTGCAAATATTTTAGGACACAAACGTGCAAGAGAAATGTGGATGACTTGCAAAAGATACTCAGCAAAAGAGATGATGAATTGGGGTTTGGTAAATTCAGTAGTAAAGAAAGATAAATTAGATGAGGAAGTTAAAAAGTATGGTGATGAAATTTTAAAAGCTGCACCAACTTGTTTAAAGATATTAAAGGCTAGTTTTAGAAAACAATTTGAAGAAATTTTAAAAATTACCCAAAAAGGTATGGTCGAAGAAGTTGCTCCTGATTATTTTAAAACTGGAGAACAGGCTGAAGGCGCAAAGGCCTTTCTAGAAAAAAGAAAGCCAAATTTCAAAAAATTTAGATAATGAAAATTAAATCAATCAAAGCAATCACTTTGAGTATGCCGTTTAGCCATGGAGGAAAAAAGGTAATTTTTCATGGAAAAGAATGGAAAAGTTTAGAATTTAACTTAGTAAAAATTGAAACAGATAAAGGTATCACTGGTTGGGGTGAAGCCTTTGGTTATACAAGTTGGAAAGCAGTAAAAATAGCAATTGAAGAAATGGTGACTCCTTTACTCGTTGGAAAGGATATGAGTAATATACCGGAACTTCTTTTAACTCTTCAAAAATCTTTGCACTTATTTGGTAGATACGGGATAACAATGTTTGCAATATCTGGCGTTGAAATTGCATTATGGGATGCTTTAGGCAAAGAAAAAAATAAGCCAATTCATGAATTGTTAGGAAAAAAAAATAAAGATCTATTTAAAGCCTATTCAAGTCTTTTTAGATATGGAGATCCAAAAATTATAGAACAAAAATGTAAGCAATCATTAGATGATGGTTACCAAGCTATAAAACTTCATGAAATAGAAAATGATTGTATTGAAGCTGGAAGAAAAGGAACAGGTAATCTTCCTTTAATGTTAGACACTAATTGTCCTTGGACTTATGAAGAAACTATTTCCAAAAAGGATTTTTTAAAAAGTATGAAACTTACTTGGTTAGAAGAACCTATTTACCCACCAGAAGATTATGAAACTCTTGCAAGATTAAATAAAGCACTTGGAATACCTATAGCCTGTGGAGAGAATGCGTGTACAAAATTTGAATTCAAATCAATGATAAAACAAAAGGCAGCCACTTTTGTTCAACCGTCAGTAATTAAAGTTGGTGGAATTTATGAGATGTTCAAAATAATCCAGCATGCAGAAAAAAATAATATATCTGTAATGCCACATACTGCTTATTTTGGACCAGGTTTTTTAGCTACACTTCAATTAGCTTCATTAATGAAAAAAGATACCTATATTGAGAGATTTTATTTAGATATCGATCAAGAGTTTTACCCTAATTTCAAAAGAGCACTAAATGGGAAATATAAATTACCTTCAGGACCAGGTCTAGGTATTGACCTGGATTATAATAAATTAAGTAAATATGAAATATAGATCTGTTTTATTTGTTCCAGGACATGAAGAAAAAAAAATTAAAAAAGCTTATACATTAAATTCAGATTTAATAGTTCTTGACTTAGAATCAACTGTTCCTGAAAATCAGAAAGATCAGGCTAAAAAAATAATAAAAGAATGCAATGTTAATAAAGATCAAACATATATAAGGATAAATAATAATTCAGATTTAGAATTCGTTACATCAGAAAAATTCCCTGGAATCTTTCTTCCATTTACAGAAACAAAAAAACAATTAATTGAGATAGATATATTATTAAAAAAAACTGAGAAATTGAAAACTGATATAATCCCAATTTTGGAAAGTATAAACGGTCTAGCTAATCTTGAGGAAATTTGCTCTTTTTCAGAAAGAATTCAAATTATATCTTTTGGCTCTCATGATTTAGCTAAATCTATAAATCTTAAGATTTCAGAAGATGAAAAAGAAATATTAGAATTTAGAAAAAATATAGTAAATAAATCTAAAAATATTAAGAGCCCAATAGATACCTCTTTTTTAAACTTTAAAGATTTAAATGGATTTGAAAAATCATGTAATTTTGTAAAAAAATTAGGTTTTGGTGGTAAAGCTTGTATTCATCCAGACCAAGTTCAAATCTCAAACAAAATTTTTTAATGATAAATACTAAGAAACTTTTGTACTTTGCTTATGGTACAAATCTTAATAAAAAAATTTTTTTAAAAAAATATAAAAACGCTAAATATCTAAGCAAACATATTTTAAAAGATTTTGAATTAGTCTTTAGATCAAAATATGGGGTACCAGATATACAAAGAAAAAAGGGTTCAAGTGTGAAAGGTATTATCTATGAAATAGATAAAATAACTGAGAAAAAATTAGATAGATACGAAGACTATCCTAAGTTATATATAAAAAAATTTTTTAATAAAAAAAATAAAAATGTAATGTATTATTTCATGAAAAGAAAAACTCCTATTTTAAAGCCTGCAAAATATTACCTTAAAGTCATGAAAAGCGGCTATCGACAAAATAACTATAAATTTAATTTCAAATATTAAAGTGAAAAACAAAATAAAGATTGCAGTTGTTGGGATTGGCTTGATGGGGAGTCAACATTTAAAAGCTTTAAGTGTTTCAAAAAAAGCAAAACTCCATTCAATTGTAGATGTAAATAAAAATTCTATAACACATGCTAAAAAATTTAAAGTTCCATTCTATAAATCGTCGACTGAATTATTAAATAACAATAAACCAGATGCCGTAATTGTTGCTACGCCTAATCAGTTTCACGAAAAACATACGATAAGTTTTTTAGATGCAAAAATACCTGTTTTGCTAGAAAAACCAATTTCCGATAATATTTTAAAAGCAAAAAAAATTATTCAAAGCTCAAAAAAAAATAAAACTCATCTACTTATTGGCTATCATAGAAGGCACAACAGTATCGTAGCTAAAGTAAAGAAACAGATTGATAGCGGAAATCTTGGAAAAATTGTTGCTGCTAATGTTATGTGTTGGTTATACAAGAATAAAGATTGGTACAAAGAAAAATGGCGTATTAAAAAAGGAGGAGGTCCTTTAGGTATTAATCTAGTCCATGATATTGATCTCATTTGTTACTTGCTGGGTCCCATAACTCATGTTCAAGCAACAACTTCAAATAAGATTAGAAAATATAAAGTTGAGGATACTGCAATTGTTAATTTTTCCTTTAGATCGGGTGCATTATGTACATTAAGTGTTTCAGATACAATTGTAGCTCCATATAGCTATGAACTCACAGCTGGTGAAAATCCAGCCTACCCTATAACTAATCAATCAGCATATTTTATTGGAGGGACAAAAGGCTCGATACAATTTCCTAATTTAAAACATTGGTATAATAAAGGTGAGAGAAGTTGGTGGAAACCAATCTATCATAGGGATTTTAATATTCGTTTAAGTAGATTTACTCTAATAAATCAAATTGATCATTTATGTGATGTTGTGTCTGGAAAAGCTAAACCAAAAGTAAGTGGAAATGATGGCTTGCAATCGCTTAAAATATTTGATGCGATACTGAGAAGTACTAAAACTGGAAAAAAAATTAGAATAAATTAATGAAAAGACTTAAACTTGGTATCATTGGTGGTGGACCTGGATCATGGATTGGTCATGTACATAGAATAGCCTCAAGATTCGATGATAAATATGAAATTGTAGCAGGAGTTTTTTCAAGAAATTATAAAATCAATCAATCTTTTGGGACAAGTATAGGAATAAAAAAAAATAGGTGTTACAAAAATTATAAAGATCTTTGCTATTCTGAAAAAAAAATTAATAATGGTATCGATGTAGTGGCAATCATGACACCTCCTGGAAGTCACCAAGAGATAGCAGAATTATTTATTAAGAATAATATTCATGTAATATCCGATAAACCTTTTGCAGGTTCTCTAACTCAAGCTAAAAAACTTTATAAAACAATTAAAAGTAATAAAAAGGTTGTTTACGGGCTCACACACAATTATTCGGCCTACCCAATGGTAAGACATGCTAAAAAATTAGTAGAAGATAAGAAGCTTGGAAATATTGAATATATTAACGTCGAATATGTTCAGGATTGGTCTAACGGTAAAAAGGTTACCCCTGGTTCAGCAAAAAAAATATTTAAATGGAAATTAGATAAAAAAATAGCTGGAGTTTCTACTGTGCTTAATGAAATAGGATCTCATGCATATCATTTATGTAATTACATTACTGGTCTTGAAGGAAAAAGCTTATTTGCAGATATCAAGCAATACTCAAAAAAAATTAAATTTGATACAAACGCCCAGGTATTCATAAATTATGAGAATGGAGCTAAGGGTTTATTTTGGGCATCAACCACTGCTAAAGGTGGTGTTTATGGATTACGAATTAGAGTATTTGGTTCAATGGGAAGTTTAGAATGGGTGCAGAATAGTCCCAACTATTTGAAATATAATGCTGCTAATGGAGCTACAAAAGTTTTAGAAAGAGGTTTCAATGAAAGTGGTTTTTCAAAAAACTTTTCAAGAATAAAATACGGTCATCCTGAGGGATATTTGAGTGCTTTTTCTAATTTGTATAAAGAAATTGCAATGAAAATTAATTCAAAAAACATTAAGAAAAGGTTTTATTTTCCAACTGCATATGAGGGTTTGCTTACAGCAAGGTTTATAGATGGATGTGTAAAGTCATCTTCCAAGAAAAAGTGGGTGACTTTTTAAATGATAAAATCCTGTGTGATAGGGTTATCAAAAGTAGGTATAATTCATTGTGAAAGTTTAATGAAAATAAAAAACACTTCATTAAATTATATTTTTGATAAAAATTACAATCTTAGCAAAAGACTATCTAAAAAATTTAAATGTAAGACTTCTAGAAACTTCAATAATATATTGAAAAAAAAAGATATAAAACTATTTGTAATTGCATCACCTACAACTACACATGATTTTTATATAAAAAAATTGATAAAATTTAAGAAAATGATCTATTGTGAAAAACCAATTACAAATAATAATAATAAACTTAATAAACTCAAAAACTTAGTAAAAAAGCATAAAATAAAATTTTGTGTTGGTTTAAATCGTAGATTTGCAAAGGAGTATGTTGCTTTAAAAAAGAAAGTTAACAGAAAAAAAATTAATTATATCCAAATAATATCTAGATCGGCCAACCAAAATGTTAATTTATCAATCAGGAATGGAGGCCTTTTTTTTGATAAAGGATTTCATTTTTTTGATTTAGCTTGTTGGTTGAGTAATTCGAAACCAGAGAAAATGATTGTAATTTCAAAATCAATTAGTACTGAGGATTTCTTAAATAAAGGAGATTTCTCAGATGCAGTAATTAATCTTAAACTCAGGAATGGAATAGTCGTCGAAATAATATTTAGTAGAAAGAGCAGATTTGGAAATTTTGAAAAAATTAAAGTTCATGGTGAAAAATTTTCACTAGACTCTGACGATTTTTCTGACAAAAAGACGTTATATAATGACTTTTCTGTAAGACACAGAAAGTCATACTTAGATTGTTTAAAAAAATTTATTGAAAATAAAGATAATCTCTTAATGAATGAAGCAATATTAACCCAAAAAATATGTGCTGATGCTTTGAAAAAAGCAAGGTACCAGTAGTTTATAAATATTTAATTAAAGCTCTACTTGCAAGTATTGATGAGGATATATCAGTTTTGAATGTATTTAAGATCGATTGAGTCTTCTCAACCTGCTCCTTAATTTTATTTGGGTCATCTATAAAAGAACTTACGGATTTGAATAAATCTTTTGAATTACACTTAGATTGAAGTAATTCAGGTATTACCTCTTTTCCTGCTGCAATATTAATAATATTTGCGTATTTAACTTTAACCAAAGATCTAACAATTAAATAGTTTAAAAAATTCATTTTATAGAGAATGATGGATGGAACTTTAGATTTGCAAATTTCAAGTGAGACCGTTCCGGATTTAGCAACTGCAAATACAGATTTCTTAAGAGTGTGAGACTTTATTTTATCATCACTAATAATTTCACAATTACTTATATTTTGAGATTTTATGTAAGATTGAATTAAATCATAATGTTGTTTTGTAGAATGAAATATATAAATAAAATCTTGGTAATCTTTATTCATCAATTTTATAAAATCCAAGAGGATAGGCATTAAGACATCAATTTCAGATGTTCTACTTCCTGGAAAAATTGATATTAAAGCTTTATTTTTTTCAAATATTTGATTGATGTCAATTTTACCTTCGGTAGACTCATCTAATAAGGGATGGCCCACAAATTCATTGCTCATATTCTCTTTATCAAAATACGGTTTTTCAAAATTAAACAATAATAATATATGATCAATAAACTTCTTAATTTTCTTAACCCTTCCTTCTCTCCAAACCCAAACTTGGGGTGCAACATAATGAACAGTTTTTATTTTTGGATCTTGTTTTTTTAAACGCTCAGCAACTCTTAAAGTGAAATCGGGGCTGTCGACTGTGAACAATATATCTGGCTTAAAATCTTTAATGGCCTTTACTGTATCATTAATTTTTCTATTAATTTTGAAAATATTTTTTATTACACTAGTAAAACCAATGTAGGTAATTTCTTTTAAATCGTAAATTGATTTTATTCCTAATGCTTTCAAATTTTCACCTCCTACACTTAAATATTCAATTTTTGAATTCTCTTTTTTTAATTCTTGAATAACTTTTGACGCCAGTTTGTCTCCAGATGGCTCTCCTGTAAGAACAAATATTTTTTTCACTTGTGCATTCTCCAAAGTTCACCCTTGTCAGATAATAAATAAAGATCTCCACTTTTGTGTATTTTAATATCTCTTATTCTACCTATACTACCTTTGAATATAATTTCTTCATTTAAAAATTTTGATTTATTAAATTTGATTTTTCTTAAAGATTGGTCTTTTAGAGATGTGATTAATGCTTCACCATTCCATTCTTTAAATGTTTCTCCTTTGTAAATTGTCATTGCGCTTACTGCAATTGAAGGTACCCAATATTTGATTGCTTTAGTATAACCTGGTTTCCATTTTGGACCAATTTTAGAACCCGAATAATTTGTACCGCCCCAACCTAAAATTTTCCAACCATAGTTTTCTCCAAAATTGGCTGTACCAAACCAATCGCCTCCTCTAGCACCATGATTTGTCAAATATATCTTATTATCAAAAGGTGAAAGAGACATTCCTTGGGGATTCCTCACACCAATTTGATAGATTTCTGGCAACCATTTTTTTTTATTAACAAATTTTGGATTATCTTTTGGTATCGACCCATCTAAATTAATTCTTATAATGCTTCCAGGATGTTTTGTATGGTCTTGGGCAATCATTCCTTCTCCTCTTTCTCCGGCAGAAACAAATAAGTGCTTATCTTTTATTACTATTCTAGATCCAAAATGATACCCGGAATTTATAGGGGGTTCAGCGCGAAAAATATTTTTAAAATTAAGATTGTCTGTATTAAAATTGGATCTTGCAACAGATGTGCTGGACATTCCATTTAATCTGTTTTCTGAATACGAAACATATACTTTATTATCTTTATAAAGAATATCTAGCAAACCTCCTTGGCCATCTTCTAACACTTTAAGATTATGACTCACATCTTTAATTATCTTTTCCTTTAAGTTTATAAATTTGATATTCCCAGATTTTTCTGTGATTAATAAATTTTGATTATCTACAAATGTAAGGCTCCATGGACTTTTAAGTCCTTTGAAAACTCTCTCTAGTTTAAAATCTTCAGCATATAGATTAGTGAATAAAAAAAAAAATAATAATATTTTTTTCATTTGACTAAAATAAACATTTTGTTTTTATTTGCATATTTAATACTTTGTTTTTTATTTAAAAAGATATTTAATTTGTGCTTTAAAATTATTCCTTTAATTCCTGCTGTTTTGCACTGTTTAAGAGTATCTAATCCAATAGTTGGGAGATCGATTCTCCTATCTTGTTTTTTTTTTGGATATTTTATTAAAATACCATTAGGAAGTTTACTTATTTTTTTAACCTGTTTAATCATTTTCCTTGTTCCCCCGCTTCCCTCTAATGCGATTATTTTATTGTTTCTACAAATTGCTCCTTGAACATATGAAAAATTTCCAGTTCTTTTTAAGGCTTTTTCTCCAAGTCTTATATCTCTTTTGTCATCTTCGTTAGGCTGGTTTATAGTATAGTTTCCTTTAGACAAAGTAATTTCAGGTGTAAATTTATTAGAGCTTACAGTTCTTACTTTTTCTTTTAAAAAAATACTTATAATTTGTTTTAATATTGCTGCATCCCCTAATTTTGAACTAGTAATGATTTTTGGCATATAATAAATGGCTTTTAAATCAAGTTTTAAAGATTTAAAATCTGGTTTAGCGACTTTTCCAGCAAATAGGACTTGTTTACAATTGTTAGATTTTAATATTGATATGATCTTTCCAAATTGACCGATAGATACAGAGTAAGAATTTTTATCTTTTTTAAAAATTTTTCTTTTAGTTAAATCAATAATTAAGTATTTATGTTTTTTTTTAACTTTTTTTAAAATATATTTTGGAAGTTCTGTTTCCCCAAAAATTAGCCCAATCATAAATAATTTAATTTAATGGTAGACAAATTGGTCTTTTTTTATCTTTCTCAATAAATTTTATAACTTCTCTTACTAATTCATTGTCTTTGAATTCACCATTAATTTTATTTAAATTTTCATGTAAATTTTTTGATGAAAAAATTTCTTTATATGCTTTATCTAATCCCATAATTTTTTGATTTTCATACTTATGTCTTCTTAACCCTATTAGATTTAATCCTTGCAAAAAATTTCTATTTCCTATTGATAGGCCAAATGGAATCACATCTTTTAAAACACCAGTCATTCCTCCAATCATAGCTAATCTTCCAATTCTTGTGTATTGCTGAACTGCAGAATTTCCACCGATTACTACAGAGTCTTCTATCGTAACATGTCCACCCAAAGGAACATTATTAGCAATAATTACGTTGTTTCCTATTTTGCAATCATGCGCTATATGGGATGAGATCATAAATAAACAATTATTTCCGATAACTGTTTTCGAACCTCCACCTTCAGTTCCAGGATTGATAGTAACATATTCTCTTATCAGATTATTTTCTCCAATAATTAAATAGTTTTTTTCACCTTTAAATTTTAGATCTTGAGGCTGGGTGCCAATACTTGCGAATGGAAAAATTTTTGTACTCTTCCCGATTTTTGTATTTCCTTCTATGTGGATGTTTGAAACAAGCTCTACATCTTCAGCTAATTCAACATTAGGTCCTATAAAACAATAGGGTCCTATTTTTGTTTTTTTAGAAATCTTTGCTTTTTTGTCAATTACGCTTGAGTTATGTATCATTGTTTCCTATCAACTATAGTAGCTGACCACTCTGCATCGGCCATTCTTTTACCATCAACTTTTGCTGTTCCTTTATATTTCCAAACTCTTCCGTGTGATCTTACAGCCTCTATTTCTAAATGTAGTTCACAATCTGGAATCACTGGATTTCTAAATTTAGCTTTATCGACACTCATCAAATAAACTAATTTATTTTTATACTCTTTAGGGTCTATGCCAAAAGCAGTAAGCGCTGCAGCTGCTTGACCAAAAGCTTCAACTATTAAAACGCCAGGCATAACTGGTTGTCCTGGGAAATGTCCTTGCACATAAAAACTCTCTTTTTTCACGTTAACTATTGCAGTAGCAGATTTTAAATGAACAATTTTAATAAGTTTGTCTATTAAGAGCATAGGCTCTCTATGAGGCAACAAGCTCTCTATAGTTTTTTTGTCTATTTCTTTTGCGCTCATGATTTTTTCTTATTTTTTAAAAATTCTTTGAGTGGGACAGCTGGATAACCCATTACTGTTTGATTGTCCTCAATATCTTTAACGACACCACTACCACCTCCTATTCTAACGTTGTTTCCAATACTTAAGTGACCAGAAACACCCGCTTGACCCCCAATTGAAACATTATCTCCAACTTTAGTGCTTCCCGCAAATCCAACTTGACCCGCTATCATACAATTTGAACCTATTTTAACATTATGGGCTATATGAACTTGATTATCTAAATAAGTATTTTTTCCTACAATAGTGTCATCAACAGAGCCTCTATCGATAGTACAACCAGATGCAATTTCTACGTCATCACCAATAATAACTCTTCCTATATGTGGAAATTTGATATTTTTGCCTTTTAATGGAATAAAACCAAAACCTTTTAGCCCAATTTTACAATTATCTTGAAACACTACATGATCTCCTATTATTGAATTTTTAATAATTGAGTTAGAACCAATAACACAATTTTTACCTATAATTACATCATGTTCGATAATACAGTTTGATCCAACTACTGAGTTTTTACCAATTTTAACATTTTTTCCAATTAAAACATTATTACAAAATTTAACAGTCTTGAACTTTGTTGTTGAGGGTTTTTTTAAAGTCAGATCTGGATAATCAATATCTGCATTTAAATAAATTTTTTTAAGGATTTGAGCTAATTCTAATAAAACATTTTTAACAATTATTAGTTCCAAATTTTTTGGTAGCAAATGTTTTAGCTTTTCAGTTGTAATACACGCCCCTGCCTTAGTTTTAGAAGCCTCATTTTTATACTTTATGGAGTCAAAAAAAGTTATATCATTTTTGTTTGAGTTTAATAAAGGTTTAACTCTTAAAATTTTAAAATTTTTTTTAAAATTTTTACCAGGAAAAAGCTCTTTTAGAAAATAACTCCTCTTTTTGAAAAATTCAATCTCATTCATTAAATACTAATTTAGCTTCACCGATTTTAACTTTTGATTTAATAAATCTGTAATTTCTTTTGTAATATCTAAGCTTTCATCAGATAAAATGAGGTTTTTCTTATCAATAATCATGCGCACTTTCTTATTTTTCATGTAGTCTTTTAATATAGGATTTAAATTTTTAAGTAATTCATTTTTCGCCTTAGCCCTTTGTTTTGCAATATTATCCATTAAGCTATTTCTCTCCTTTTGTAACTTAGATACTTTTGATCGAAGTTCAGTAATCTTTTTTTTATATTCTTCTGGTGAAATAATTTTTTTCTGATCTATTATTTTTTTTTCTTCATCTCTAATAAGTTTTTCTTTTTTATTTAACGAAGCTATTCCGTCATTCAACTTTTTCTTTAAAGTTGTCTGAGCCTTTTTTCCCGCTACGCTTTCATTCAGAACGTATCTAAAATCTATATAATGAGGTAAATCAGAATATGCTTTTGGAATAAGAATAAAAATAAAGGCAGCTAATAATATTATTTTTTTTATAATCATAAATTAAAAAGTAGTTCCCAAGTTAAATCTGAAGCTTTCGGTTTCATCTGTGCTGGCTTTTTGTAAGTTGGTAGATAATATGAAAGACATTGGTCCGATTGGTGAAGACCAATTTAAAGCCACCCCAGTGGAAGATCTGATTTTATTACTGTCATCTATTGAGCTATCATAATCTACAGCCCAAACATTTCCAAAGTCTAAAAAAAGACCTACATCAGTTTTTGTAGTATCAGGTAATAATTTTGGAAGATTTGTTTCTAGGTTTAATGAGGCCGCATAATTTCCACCTACGTGGTCAGTTCCATCCTTTGGTCCAACTTTATTTTTTTTGAATCCTCGTAAACGATAAGATGAAAGATTTTTTCTTTTACTTAGTCTTACATCTTCTCCCATACCGTTTACAGAACTAAAATAAAACTTACTAGCGCCAATAATATCTTCTGAAAACTCTTTATAAGAGCTTATACCGAAATTATTTCCTATAAATGGTCTATCAGCTAAAATTGGTAGATCTTGAGAGAAAGAAATTACTGACCCGCTAGTAGGCATAAAAACTCTATTACGCTTATCATATTTAAAACCGTATCTTCCTACTAATTCTGTAAATTCACCGGCTTGTTTTTTTAAAGAGTCCGATGCAGAACCATCGGTTCTTAAATCATCGTAGCTTGATGCAATTCCAAAAGTAGCAAAAATATCTTTGTATTGTTCAAAGGTTGTGCTTATACCTGCGGTAAAAAGAGAATTTTCATATCCTTGATCTGGTTTATCGTTAGAGGTACTTGCTAAATAATAATTTAATGAGTTTCCTAAAAAATCGTAATTAGGGTCAGTAAAATTTAATTCACCTGAAATAGACTCCTCGTTAACCTCAATATCAAAATCTACTTTTTTTCCTTGTCCTAACCAATTATTTTCTGAAATGGTGAAAGCAAAAGAACCGCCATCAGTTCCTATTCCTGCACCAGCACTTATTTCACCAGTTGGTTGTTCTTCAACATCAATGTCAATAATTTTTAAATTACTCTTTGAGCCATCTGAAACATTAAAGGAGACATCACTAAATATTCTTCTGGACTTAATCTTTGAAATAGATTTTTGTAACCCAAGATTTGTAAATGGGTCACCTTCATCAAGTAAAAGTTCGCCTCTTATTACTTCCTCACTGGTTATATTATTTCCAGTTATATTAATTCTCTCAACCAATGTTCTTTCACCCTCAAAAATATTGAAGGTTATGATTATGCCTTCGCCCTGTACTTCTTCTTTAACGTTATGTTCAACGAATTGTAAATTATTTTTTTCGATAACATCATCTATTTGATCTAATAGTTTTTTTACTTTGAAGGGTGAATAGTATTCACCGATCTCTTTAGAATAAAATTTTTCTAATGGGAAAAATATATTTTTATCAAAAACACTATCTAGATTTGTTTTGATTTTGTTAATTGTATATCTTGTGCCAGCATTTATTGAAAAAGTTAAATCTATATTTCCTTCTTTATTTAAGTTTGCAGTTTTAGAGGTTACTTCAACATTATAGTAACCAATAGACTTATAATAGTTTCTTAAAAGTCTCTCATCAAGATTTAATAAACTTTGATTAAAGCTTGTGTTTCTAGATAATACTTTCCAAAACTTGTCCTCCTCACTTGCTATAATATCTCTAAGACGTTTGTCTCTTACTTTTTTATCACCAATGAATTTTATAGAAGATATTTTTGTTTTTGATCCTCTGTCTATTTCAATTATCAGATCAACTTTATTACCTTCTAGCTCTTTTATTTTAGTATCTATTTTACTAAAGTTGTATCCTAAAGATGAATAAAGTTTTTTAATTTTTTCAATATCGCTAGCCAAAAAGGATTTAA
>CACECJ010000012.1 GCA_902557935.1 uncultured Pelagibacteraceae bacterium
TTGTGGAGTACCTCTAGGAGCAGGAGGTATACCCACTAGTTCGAAGTTTCCGAGAATTTTATTATCCGCAGCCATTTCCCTCTCTCCTTGAAGCACCCTAATAGAAACTGCAGGCTGATTATCCTCGGCAGTTGAAAAGACTTGACTTTTTTTAGTTGGAATTGTTGTATTTTTTTCTATTAGTTTTGTTGATACGCCACCTAGAGTTTCAATTCCTAATGAAAGAGGAGTAACATCTAAAAGTAAAACATCTTTGACATCACCTTGTAATACTCCACCTTGGATAGCAGCACCCATCGCAACAACTTCATCAGGATTAACACTTTTATTAGGCTCTTTTCCAAAGAAATTTTTCACAGTTTCAATAATTTTTGGCATTCTTGTCATCCCACCAACGAGAACAACCTCATTAATCTCTGCTGCTGAAAATCCAGAGTCTTTTAGTGCCGTCTTACATGGTTCTAAAGTTCTTTCGACTAGATTTTGCACTAACGCCTCTAGTTTAGCTCTAGTGAATTTTAAATTTAAATGTTTAGGTCCGCTTTTATCTGCTGTTATAAATGGTAAGTTTATTTCAGTTTGAGCTGCAGAAGACAATTCAATTTTAGCTTTTTCAGCTGCTTCCTTCAATCTTTGAAGGGCGAGTTTGTCCGTTTTTTAATTCAATTCCATTATCTTTTTTAAATTCAGATGCTAGATATTCTACTATCGCATCGTCAAAATCTTCTCCTCCAAGAAAAGTATCTCCATTAGTTGATTTTACTTCAAAAACTCCATCTCCAATTTCTAAAATTGATATATCAAATGTTCCACCGCCTAAATCATAAACAGCAATTTTTTTTCCACCTTTTTTATCAAGCCCGTAAGCTAAAGATGCTGCAGTTGGCTCATTTATAATTCTTAAAACTTCAAGGCCAGCAATCTTTCCAGCATCCTTTGTAGCTTGCCTTTGTGAGTCATTGAAATAAGCTGGAACAGTAATTACTGCTTTTGTAACGGCTTGACCTAAATATTTTTCTGCAGTTTCTTTCATTTTTTGCAAAACAAATGCAGAGATTTGTGCAGGGGAGTATTTTTTTCCTTTTCCTTCAACCCAAGCATCACCATTATCTGACTTAACTATTTTGTAAGGAACTTTTGAAATGTCTTTTTGAACAGAGGGTCCGTCAAATTTTCTTCCGATGAGTCTTTTTACTGCAAAAATAGTGTCACCTGCATTTGTAACCGCTTGTCTTTTTGCAGGTTGACCAACTAATTTTTCATCATTTTCTAGAAAAGCCACTACTGAGGGTGTTGTTCTAGCTCCTTCTGCATTTTCCAAAACCTTAGCTTGCGAGCCATCCATTATAGCTACGCATGAATTTGTAGTACCTAAATCTATTCCAATTACTTTACTCATTTTTCATAATCCTTCTGTTAAATTTATATGGGTGTTTTTTTTTCTTCTACAAGGTTATTTTTCCTCTTTTTTTTCCTCTATTTTCTCATTTTTTGTATTTTTTTTCTTTGATACGCCTACTAATGCTGGTCTCAACAGTCTTTCACCAAGCATATACCCTGGTTGTATCTCTTGAACTATTGTCCCAATTTCTGACTTTTCATCCTCAATTTCAGCCATTGCTTGATGGATGTTTGGATCAAATTTTTTACCATTTGAATCAATTTTTTTAATTCGATTTTTTTCAAATATAGAAACTAAATCATTTTCAATTATTGAAATATTTTCTAAGAATTTATCAAGATCTTTATTATTTTTTAAAATCTCATCATTTTTGATTGCTT
Organism: uncultured Pelagibacteraceae bacterium; assembly: GCA_902557935.1. Lineage (GTDB taxonomy): Bacteria > Pseudomonadota > Alphaproteobacteria > Pelagibacterales > Pelagibacteraceae > Pelagilacustribacter. The sequence continues at coordinate 1,783 of CACECJ010000012.1, forward strand.
GTTTTGCTCTTTGTAAATTATCTAATATAGCTAAACTTTCTTTTGCAAAATTAAATGATCCAAATTCAAAAGCGTCCTTAATCTCTTTTTCAAATCTTCTTCTTTGATTTTCAATCTCAGCTAATGAGCGCAATAACTTATCTTCGGTTTCTTTAAGCTTTTCCTCAACAGACACATCTTTAATCTTTTCATCCTTTCTCTGTGTATCTTTTGACGAATGCTCTTGTTTTTTTTCGTTATTTTCAGACATTTGTCATGATATATAGGTAATAAATTTTAAATTACTAGATCCTTATGAAAAAAATTTTAATAGGCACACATAATCAAGGCAAATTTAAAGAAATTTCGAATTTGTTGCCAGACAAATATATTAAAATTTCACCATTAAAACTTAAAATTAAAAGCCCAAAAGAGACTGGAAAAACTTTTAGTTCAAATTCAAAGTTAAAAGCGCGTTATTTCTCAAAATTTGTAAACTTTCCTGTAATTGCAGATGACTCAGGTTTATGTATAAAATCCTTAAAAAATAAGCCAGGAATATATTCCGCACGTCTTGCAAAAAAAAATGGTGGTTTTTTTAGAGCGATGCAATTGATTTTAAGAAGAATTAAAAAAAAAAAAGATAGATCTGCAACTTTTGTCTGTAGTTTATCTTACAAATATCCAAAAAAAAAAATTGTAAATGTAGTAGGAAAAGTTGAAGGTTTTATTTCCAAGAAAATTATTGGAAAAAAAGGTTTTGGTTATGATCCAATATTTATACCTAATTATCAAAAAAAAACTTATGGCCAAATTTCACAGATAAAAAAAGTTAAAATTGACCATAGGTACGAAGCTTTTAAAAAACTTAAAAAAAAAATTAGAATCTGATAAATTTGTTTTTGTCTGTTTTGTAAATATCTAAATCTTGGATTACTCTCTTATCATTTAGACTAAAAGTACCAATCTTTCCTTTTATTTTTGATTTGAAGGCAAAATCATTTATTGATTTTAAAGAACCATTTTTCTTCCAGGTATAATAAATTAAACCTAATGCATCATAAGTTAAAATTGTAATTTCATTAGGGTAAGATTTAAATTTTCTAAAATATTTTTGTTTATACTTATTAAACTCTCTCAAATTTATAGAGGGATAGTATAAATTTTGTATTGTATTTTCGTAAAAAATACTTTCATCAAACCATTGGTTGATAGTAGTAAATAATATTTTGTTTTGATCTACATCTGCATAAACTAATGAAGTAAGAACACTTTTTAAGTTATTTCCAAAATCAATAATTATTACTGAGTCAAAATTAACCTCTCCTAAGGTATATAATTGTTCAAGTTTTTCTAATGTCTTTAATGATTGCTCGTCTTCTTTATCTTCAAACATCTTTTTTCTTAATTCTAAATTTTTCTTTCTTTGCGAATAATTAGTTAATTTTTCAATTTCTCCTGTCAATATTTGAGGATCTGGATTGTATTTAAAAATTTTTATTTTATCTAAATTAAGTTCTTTGAGTTTTTTTTCAATTAAGTCTTCGTATTTATTCTTTGGAAACATGATTATTGTTTTTCTTTTTTTTTGTTTTTTTAAGAAATTAGTTATAGAAATTAACTGCGATTCTAAACTTATGCCTACACTAATAATATTATCTGTAAATTTAGGTGTAATATTCGATGGGGAAATAAAAATGATGTCACCGTGGTTTTTTGCAGTACTAAAACCCTCATGACTTATAGGACCAATAATTATGTTTGCACCCTGAGATTTTATTTCTTTAATTGCGCTATTCAGCTTTTGTTTATCATTAAAACCTCCATCTCTAGGAATAATAAAAACTTTTCGGTCATTAATTTCTTCTAATGCCAACTGAAGGGAGTAAAGAATTGAATTACCTAGCTCTGAATACTCTCCTGTTAGCGGGGCAACTAAACCTATCTTGAGATTTCTATTTTCCTCGCTGTTTAAAACGTTAGAATAAAGAACTAATATTATGTAAGATATAAACGTTATTATTTTTTTCATAAAATGAAATCAGTTTTAGGTAAGTTATATATTGTTTCTACTCCTATTGGAAACCTTGATGACATTACATTGAGGGCTATTGAAACATTAAAAAATTCTGATGTTATTCTCTGTGAAGACACTAGAAGATCAGTAAAGTTATTAAATTTTTTAAAAGTCAAAAAAAAGTTAGTCTCATATCATAAATTTAACGAAAAAAAACATATACCAAATATAATAGAGCAACTAAATCGGGGCAAAAGTTTGTCTTTGATTTCTGATGCGGGAACGCCTCTATTGTCTGACCCCGGAAAATCTCTTATTGAAGCTTGCATAAAAAACAAAATAAAAATAGTACCCATCCCGGGCCCGTCTGCAATTACAACTTCCGTGAGCGTTTCAGGTTTTAGTGATAGATTTTTATTTTATGGATTTTTACCAAAAACTGAAAATGAATTAGAAAAATGCTTAGATTTATTATCAGAAAATACATTCTCATTGGTTTTTTTTGTAACATCTGTAAAAATTAATTTTTATTTGAAAAAGTTCAAAAAATATTTCAAAGGAAGAAAAATATTAATAGCAAGAGAATTAACAAAACTATATGAGGCTTTTTATAGATCTGAAGTAGATAAAATAAAATTGTTTAAAAATGATATAAAAGGTGAATTAACAGTTGTAATTTCAGAAAAAAATACTAAGGATAAAGTTTTTGACAGTAAAAAAATCAAAAAAAAAGCAAAAATTTTTTTAAAAAAGTATAGTTTGAAAGATACGGTAGATTTAATTTTTGAAACTGAAAAAAAAAATAAAAAAGATATTTATAAAATTTGTTTAGATATTCAAGATGAAAAAAACTATTAGTATTATTTTAATTATTATTTTGACATCTTGTTCTTCTGTTGGGAGATTCGGCACTGGTGTTGATATAACATTTGACCCAAGAACGATTGGTATGCAGATCGATGACACGATAATGCAAAAAAATCTATCTGCAAGGCTAGCTCTGTTTGATAAGAAATATTTTTTATCAATTCAATCTGAAGTTTTAGATGGAAGAATCTTTCTGTCTGGTAAAGTAGATGAGCCAGAAGAAAAGATAAGAATTACAAAAATGGCTTGGGAAACTAAAGGAGTTCGCTCTGTAAAAAATGCAATTACGATTAAGGGTCAAACAAATTTTAAAAGTACAGCAAAAGATATACTAATTACAAGTCAACTTAGATCAGCTTTAATTTTCAATAAAAAAACAAAAGCAAGAAATTACACTCTTGAGACAATCAATAAAAATATTTATATTTTTGGAATAGCCATGAACGCTGAAGAAAAAAAAGAAGTGATAAGTGAAGCTAATAAGATTTATGATGTAAATGAAATTTATCCTTCAATTTATTTGGCAATTGAATTGAGCCGAAACAAACTTTAGTTAGAATAGTCAATAACATCCGAAGAATAAGCTGCAATCGAGGCTAAATTTAAAATTTCTGATGTACTAGCTCTGAGTGGCGCCACTTCAATTGGAGAGCCCAGACCTATCAACAGTGGTCCAATTAATTTACCGCCTCCAAATACTTTCATTAATTTAGTTGAGATAGCTGCACTATGTAACGCAGGCATGATAAGAATATTCGCGTTGCCAACAATTTTTGAAAACGGGTATATTTCTTGATATATCGGATTCAAAGCTACATCCGGCTGCATTTCTCCGTCAAAATCAAAATCAACTTTTTCTTTTCTTAACATTTCTATAGCATCTCTTACATGTTTAGTATTTTTAGAAATAGGTTTACCAAAAGTAGAATGAGATAAAAAAGCAACTTTTGGATCAAATCCAAATAATCTGGCAACTCTTACACACGACTTAGAAACTTTTACTAACCTTTCAGGAGATGGAAAATCTTGGACATTAGTATCGGCTACTAAAATAGTTTTCCCCTTAAGAGTTATCATTGTCATACCAAAAATCTCTTCTCCCGGTCTAGGCTCTGTAACCTTTTTCAATTTTTCAATCGAGGCAGCATAATGACGTATGTTTCCAGTTACCATTGCATCAGCATCTTTACATGCTATCATTGACGCTCCCCAAGCTATTCGCTCATTTCTCACCAATCGATCGACATCCCTTTCTAATTGTCCCTCACGTTGAAGTTTCTTATATAAATGTTTTACATACTTTTCTCTCTTCTCCTTATCAGTTGAATTTACAATTTCAATTTTGTAATTTTCATCCAATCCTATATTTTTTAATTGTTCTTTAATTCTTTTTTCAGCTCCAATTAATATCGGGGTCCCTAATTTGTTTCTACCGAACTCAATTGCTGCTTTAAGCATATTTTCATCTTCACCTTCAGCGAAAATAACTCTTTTGGGATTCTTCCTAACTTTCGCATTAATCCCTTGCATTAGTGACATTGTCGGGTCAAGGCGGTTGGTTAATTGATCTTTGTATATTTCTAAATCAGGAATATTTTTTCTAGCTACGCCACTTTTCATAGCTGCTTGAGCGACTGCAGCGGGTATTACACTAATTAATCTTGGGTCAAAAGTTGATGGGATTATATAATCTTTCCCGTATCTTGGTCTGTCACCCCCGTAAGCTGAAACTACTTCATCGGGAACATTTTCTCTAGCCAGAAGTGCGATAGCATTTGCTGCGGCTACTTTCATATCTTCGTTTATTTCTTTAGCTCTTACATCTAAGGCGCCTCTAAAAATATAGGGAAAACCAATCAAATTATTTACTTGATTTGGATAATCCGATCTTCCTGTAGCAATTATAGCATCTGACCGCGCCTCTTTAATTAATTCTGGCTTAATTTCTGGATCTGGATTTGCGCAAGCAAAAATAATCGGATTTTTTGACATTGATTTAACCATTTCTTTAGAGACAACATCTTTAGCTGATAGACCTAAAAATACATCAGAATCTTTCATAGCTTGATCCAAAGTTCTTAGGTTGGTATCAATCGCATGGGCTGATTTAAATTGATCAATATTTTTTCGACCTTTATAAATAACTCCTTTGCTATCACACATGATAATATTTTCACTTTTTACCCCTGAGCTTTTGAATAAATTTGCACATGCTTGAGCGGAAGCACCAGCACCATTAACAACAACTTTTACTTTTTCTATTTTTTTTTTTGAAATATCTAAAGCGTTAATTAATGCTGCAGTAGTAATAATTGCAGTTCCATGCTGATCGTCGTGAAAAATAGGGATATCTAGAACTTCTTTTAATTTTTGCTCTATGATAAAACAGTCTGGAGCAGCTATATCTTCTAAGTTTATACCACCAAACGTTCCCCCAATATTTTTTATAGTTTCAATTATTGAGTCCGGATTGTTATTGTTGATCTCTATATCGATAGAGTCTATATCAGCAAATCTTTTAAATAAAACAGACTTACCTTCCATCACTGGCTTAGAAGCTAAAGCTCCTAAATTTCCAAGCCCTAAAATCGCTGAACCATTACTAATTACGGCTACTAAATTTCCTTTACTAGTGTAATCGTAAGCTAAGTCAGGATTTTTAGCGATTTCCTTAACTGGCGCTGCAACCCCAGGAGAATAAGCAAGTGAAAGGTCTCTTTTAGTAATTAATGGTTTACTCGAATTGATCTCAATTTTGCCTGACTTCCCTTTTATATGAAAATCCAATGCTTCCTTGTCTGAATAATGATCTATCTCTGTTTTCTTTGGCATTTATTTCTATGAGTATGTAATATAAAGGAATTTAATTCACTATAAATTTATGGCTTAATTTAGATTTAATATGAACCTACTTTCATCAGCAACAATATTTAGTTTTTTTACAATAATAAGCAGGATTTTAGGTTATCTAAGGGATATTTTAATAGCTTTTTTTTTAGGAGCATCAATATTTGCAGATGCTTTTTTCGTTGCTTTTCGATTACCAAATACTTTTAGACGTCTTTTTGCTGAAGGAACTTTTAATGCAGCTTTTATACCCAGTTATACTTCAGCAAATTTAAAAGGTAAAAAAAATGGCAATTTGTTCGCTAATGAGATTTTAAGCTTCATCTTATTGATCTTAATTTTTATTGTAACTCTTGCTGAAATATTTACTCCATTTTTAGTTTATCTAATTGCTCCAGGATTTATTAATGATAACAGTAAATTTATTTTAGCTATAGAGTTTACAAGAATTACATTTCCATTCTTATTGTTTGTAAGTTTATCTTCTTTTTTTTCTGGGATACTAAACTCAAATAACAAGTTTGCAGCAGCTGCAGCAACACCGATAATTCTGAATGTAATTTTAATATTTAGTATTCTAATATCATATTATTTAGATTTAAATATTGCTAGACAACTCTCATATGGAGTGACAATTTCTGGCATTGTTCAATTAATTTTTCTAATTTATTTTACTTCAGAATTTTATAGACCAAAGATTAAATTTATTTTCAAAGTAGGAAGTGAAATAAAATCTTTTTTTAAAAAGTTATTGCCAAGTATATTTTCGTCAGGGGTCACTCAAATTAATATTTTAGTAGGTACAATTATTGCATCCTTTCAATCAGGGGCAGTTTCATACTTATATTATGCGGAAAGGATTTATCAAATCAATTTAGCAATTGCAGGTATAGCAGTAGGAACTGTTTCATTACCAGTTCTTTCAAAAGCATTTAAAAAAAAAGATCTTTTTAAAGTTTCAAACATTCAAATTAAGTCAATAGAACTATCATTACTTTTTTCAATCCCAGCAAGTTTGGGTTTAATAATTGCATCTGAGGAAATAGTGAATGGTTTATTCGGCTATGGATCCTTTTCACTTAATGATATCAAAATGACTTCAACTGCTTTGAGGTATTTTGGTTTTGGTATTGTAGCTTTTGCTTTAGTAAAAATTTTAGCTAATTTCTTTTTCGCAAGAGATAATACAAAAACTCCATTTTATATATCTGCATTTATTGTTTTTCTCAATGTTTCCATCAGCTTAATTTTTTTTAGCCAGCTCGGTTTTCTGATTATTCCAATTGCAACCTCTATTTCTACATGGGTGGGAGTTTTTCTTTTTTTATTTTTTTTAAAAAAAAACAAAATCTTGTTTTTAAAGAGTAAAATATTAAGCAGTATTTTTAAGATAGTTATTTCAACTGCTATTATGTGTTTAATATTACTGTTTGCTTTAGAAAAATATTCAAGTTACCTCAATTATACATATATTTATAAGTCAGTTTATTTATTATTTATTGTAGGTTTTGTAGGAATTGTTTATTTATTATCTTGTTATTTATTCGGTTTATTAAAAATTAAGAACTATAAGACAAATTAAATGAGTAAAAAAAAATTAGTATTCTCTGGAGTTCAGCCTACTGGCAATCTTCATCTAGGCAATTATCTTGGTGCTTTAAAAAATTTTGTTTCTCTTCAGTTAGATATGAATTGTATTTATTGTGTTGTAGATTTACATGCTATTACCACTTTGCATGAACCAGAAAAATTAAAAAATAATGTTTTAGAAACAGTTGCTAGTTTCATTGCAACGGGTCTTAATCCAAACAAAAGCATAATATTTAATCAATCTTCTGTTTCAGGTCATGCCGAACTTGCATGGATTTTAAATTGTGTTTCAAGAATAGGTTGGTTAAATCGAATGACTCAGTTTAAAGATAAAGTTGGATCAAACAAAGAGAAAGCTAGTGTTGGTTTATATATTTACCCAAACCTGATGGCGGCAGATATTCTTTTATACAAGGCAACACATGTTCCAGTTGGAGCTGACCAGAAACAACATTTAGAATTATCTAGAGATATTGCACAAAAATTCAATAGTGATTTTAATTGTGAAAATTTTTTTCCACTTCCAGAACCACTCATACCAAAAAATGTTTCAAGAATAATGAGTTTAAGAGACGGAACAAAAAAGATGAGCAAATCTGAAGATTCAGATTATTCAAGAATAAATCTAAAAGATAGCGCAGATGAAATTAGCAATAAAATTAAAAAAGCCAAATCGGATACAGACCAGATACCTGACAATCTAAAAGAATTAGAAAAAAAACCTGAAGCTTTAAACTTAATTAATATTTATTCTGAAATTTCAAAAACAAGTTTAGAAAAGGTAGTAAATGAGATGTCTGGGAAAGAGTATTCTTTTTTAAAAGCAAAATTAACTGACTGCTTAATAAATGAAATAACACCTGTAGGTAAAGAAATTAAAAAACTTCAAGAAGATAAGGCTTATCTTCATCAGATTTTAAAAAAAGGTAAGGAAAAAGCCAATATTATAGCTGAGGAAAACCTTAAAAATATACGTGAAAAAGTAGG
>CACECJ010000013.1 GCA_902557935.1 uncultured Pelagibacteraceae bacterium
TTAAGTGATAGAAAAACTCAAAGAGGGGGAACACTTTCTGGAGGAGAACAACAAATGCTGGCGATAGGAAGAGCATTAATGAGTAAACCCAAAGTACTTTTATTGGATGAACCTTCGCTTGGAATAGCACCTAAACTAGTAAATCAAATTTTTGTTTCAATAAAAAATATTAATAAAGAAAAAAATGTTACTATTTTTTTAGTTGAGCAAAATGCAAAAAAGGCTTTGGAGCTAGCTGATAGAGCATATGTTTTAGTAAACGGGAAGGTGACCATAAAGGGTCCTGGTCAAGAGTTACTTAAAAATAAAGATATACAAGCTGCTTATCTCGAAGGTGGGGCAAAAAATTAACTTTTTTTCATATTTACAATATTTGAATTAAGGTGTTCAATATCAATAATTAATTAATTAACAACAAAGGGAAATAATATGTTAAGAACGTTCAATAAACTTCTTTCATTAATTGCCGGAACATTAATGCTTACAACAGCATCAGTTAAAGCTGACGTTGTTGTTGCTTCTGCTGGACCTATGTCTGGTCAGTACGCTTCATTTGGCGCTCAGTTAAAAGCTGGTGCTGAAATGTGGTTAAAGCACGTTAATAAAAAAGGTGGAATTAATGGTGAGAAAGTTAAATTAGAAATCGGAGATGATGCTTGCGATCCTAAACAAGCTGTTGCTGTAGCCAACAAATTTGCTGGTCAAGGTGTAGCTTATGTTGCAGGTCACTTCTGCTCTGGTTCTTCAATTCCAGCTTCTGCGGTTTACAATGAAGAGGGAATTATTCAAGTTTCACCAGCTTCAACAAATCCAGCATTGACGGATAAAGGTGGTAAATATACTTTTAGAGTTTGTGGTCGAGATGATCAGCAAGGTGAAGTTGCTGGTAAATTTTTAGCTGAAAACTACAAAGGTAAAAAAGTAGCTATCCTTCATGATAAAACTGCTTACGGAAAAGGTTTAGCAGACGCGACTAGAAAAAACATGAAGAAAGCTGGCCTTAAAGACGCTATGTATGAAGCTTATACAGCAGGTGAGAAAGACTATTCTGCTTTAGTTTCAAAATTAAAAGCTAACAACATTGATGCCGTATATCTTGGTGGTTACCACACAGAAGGTGGTTTGATAGTAAGACAAATGAGAGATCAAGGTATGAAAACTAAATTAATCAGCGGTGACGCATTAGTTACAGCTGAGTATTGGGATATCACAGGAAATGCAGGCGAAGGTACTTTAATGACTTTCTCTCCAGATCCAAGAAATAACCCTGCTGCTGCAGATGTTGTAAAAGAATTTAAAGCTGCTGGTATTGAGCCAGAAGGTTATGTTCTTTATTCATACGCTGCGTTACAAGTATTTGAACAAGCTGCTAATCAAGCTGGAACAAACGATCCTGCTAAAGTTCTTAAAGTAATGAGAAAAGGTAAGTTTGATACTGTAATCGGTTCACTAAGCTTTGACAAAAAAGGTGATGTGAGCTTACCAGGTTATGTATTTTATGAGTGGAGCAAAGGTAAATACAAAGAACTGTAAACCAATTGCTTAGCTAATTTAAAAGGGGGCTTAGGCCCCCTTTTTTATTTATAGAAAGGAATTTATGGAAATAACTTATGATGATTTTAAGAAAGTGCAAATTAAAGTCGGCACTATTTTAGAAGTAAAAGTAAATGAGAAAGCAAGAAAACCTTCATTAGTAGTTAAGGTAGATTTTGGAAAAGAGATAGGCATTAAACAATCTTCAGCGCAGATTACTCACTATTACACTCCTGATAACTTAGTAGGCAAGCAAGTTATTGGGGTTTGTAATTTCCCGACAAAAAATATAGCTGGTGTAGTTTCAGAAGTTTTAGTGCTTGGTGCTATTGAAAAGGACGGAAAAGTTGTCCTAGTGCATCCTTCTCAAAAAACTGATAATGGTTTAGACATTGCTTAAATGAGTTCTGAAACATTTAATTGGAGTTGTAGACATACATGGTCTAGAAGTGCCAAAAATACGTTTTGGTGTTTACTTGGTTGCTCTATTGGTGATTTTGGAACCATTTTATTTTTTCAATTAACCAAAATTCCTTTTCCAGTTTTAGCAATTATGGTTCTAGCAATTATTAATGGGATTATTACAAGTATAATTTTAGAAACAATTATTTTATTAAGACAAAACTTTTCTTTTAAGTTAGCTTTTAAAACAGCTGTTGGAATGAGTTTAATTTCAATGGTAAGCATGGAAATTGCAATGAATGCTACTGATTATTTTCTTACAGGAGGAGCTATTTTAACTTGGTGGGTTGTGCCCATAATGTTAGCTGTTGGTTTTGTTACGCCTTGGCCGTATAATTATTGGAGACTTAAAAAATTCAACGAAGCTTGCCACTAAGTAATTTTGTTTAAGATTTTATCCTTAAAAACAAAATGATGAACAATCACTGCAAGTATATGCAGACTTACAAGTGCTAATAATAAGTAATTAGCGTAAATGTGAACTTGGTAATAAGCATCAGCTAAAACAAAGTTATCTTTTTCAAATCCATATTTAAAAAATATAAAATTAAGCGTTTCTCCCATATAAAGTTTTTTAAGAATGCCAGAAATAGTTATTGTAAAAATACTTAAATAAAGTGAAAAATGGTTAGCCTTTCCAATGAAGACTTGTCCTTTAAAAAAACTTTTAGTTTCAGATGGACTAGGGTTTAAAAATTTCCAAATTAGCCTAAACAATGTAAGATAGAAAACAGTTATTCCTACTAGGATATGTATATTTTCAAGCTCAATCCTTTCGTCAGAAAATTCAAGCCCTACTAAATAAAATCCAAAAGGAACCTGAGCTATTAATACAATAAATGTTAGCCAGTGGAACAATTTGGCAAATAGGCCATATTCATTTTTACTGTTAAAAATTTTCATTATTAATTATAATTAAAAATGCAGTTTAAAAGCACAATATCTAAATTAGTTCTTTTTACAGTAATATTATTCTTCGTTTTTTATATCTTTAATTTTGTCACAGATAAAAAACACGCTTTAGCAAACATTAAAAATAAACAAATAGTTGAAGTTTTTAAGACTCCCTCATGCGGATGTTGTTATGGCTATGTTTTATTTTTAGAAGAAGAAAAATTCAAAGTAAAACAAACAGATATGAGAAGCCTTCATACAATAAAACAAAAATATAATATTCCTGTCGAAATGCAGTCATGTCATACTACAATTATGGGTAAATACTTTATTGAAGGACATGTCCCCTTCGAAGCAGTAAATAAATTATTAAAAGAGCAACCAGATATTGATGGTATAGCTTTGCCCGGAATGCCGATTGGCACACCAGGGATGCCAGGTGATAAAGATGAGCCATATGTTATTTATCAACTTAATGATGGGAAATCTTCAGTATTCATGACAATATAAATTTTATGATACAAAAGATAAAAATAATAAAAACACTTATTATTATTTTTTCTTTATGCTTTTCTTTTTCTGCCAATGCTCGAACTGTAGAGGAAATTATTAAAGGTAGAAAAGCAATGTTTAGCGAAAATTATCAAAACGCTAAAAAAATATCTATATTACTGAAATCTAAAAGAATTGAAGAGGCTAAACCTTTAATGAAAAAAATTTCAGATAATTATATAAATTTATTAGATTATTTTCCTGAAAATGCAAAAGAGGGTTTTAAAACAGGAGCACTACCGAGCATTTGGGAGAATAAAGATGAATTCAATGCTTTAATGAAAAAAGCATCAGATGATATGATAAAACTTGCCAAAGCTATTGAGACCGCTGAAGATCTAAGAGCAGTGCAGAAAGAACTGATGTGGAGCAATTGTTCGGCTTGTCATAGTAAGTTTAGGGCGCCTCATTAAATTTTAATGCAACTTTTTCCACTAATTTTATTCGGTATTGCAACCGCGTTTTCTCCCGGGCCAAATAACATTATGACATCTTATACAGCTTTTAATTTTGGATTTAGAAAAGCCATTCCTACAATGTTAGGAGTTATAATTGGATGGACGCTATTAATTATTCTCTTACAACTAACTTCTGGAGCTATTTTTCAAAAGTATGCATTTATTCAAACTGCAATTAAAATATTAGGATCAATTTACTTGTTATATATGGCATACAAATTATCTTTTGCAGGACAAACAAAAAATAAAAAAATTGATCCAAAACCAGTAACCTTTTTAAATACTTTTTGGTTTCAATTCGTTAATCCTAAAAGCATTATAGTTGGATTAACCTCAATTTCTTTATTTATTGATACACAAAATAATTATTTAAGAGACTCTATTGTTTTAACATTTGTTTGGTTTTTGATGGCCGTTGGAAGTCAAACAGCCTGGTGTTTAATGGGTAAATACATGAGAAAATTCGCCACAAGTGATAAATTTATTAAGAATTTTAATTATACAATGTCTTTTTTACTTATCGTTTGTGTGATTTTGTTCTATGTATAGCGCATGAAATTTAATAGTAAAAATTCCTTTAAATCATTAGATAATATCTCATCATTAGGTAAAGATTATAAGATCTTCAATTTAAAAAAAGCCGAAAAGAATGGTTTAGACGGAATTTCAAAGCTACCAAAATCTCTTAAAGTTTTATTAGAAAATCTACTTAGATATGAGGATGATTTAACAGTGGATAAAAAACAGATTTTAGCAATAAAAGAATGGTTAAAAAATAAAAAGTCTAACACTGAAATAGCTTACAGACCTGCACGTACTTTATTACAAGATTATACTGGAATTCCTGCAATTGCTGACCTTGCAGCAATGAGAGATGCGGTAAAAGATAAAAATAAAAACCCAGACAAAATTAATCCATTATCTACAGTTGATTTAGTTATAGATCATTCTGTGATGGTCGATGAGTATGCATCAGGAAAATCATTTAATCAAAATGTTGAGAGAGAATTTTCAAGAAATGGTGAAAGATATTCTTTTTTAAAATGGGGGCAAAAAGCATTTGACAATTTTAGAGTTGTTCCGCCTGGTACAGGAATTTGTCATCAAGTAAATTTAGAATATTTGTCTAAAGTTGTTTGGTCATCAAAAAGTGATAACGATTTGTATGCATATCCAGATACTTTAGTTGGAACTGACAGCCACACAACAATGGTGAATGGTTTATCAGTCTTAGGCTGGGGTGTTGGAGGAATAGAGGCTGAGGCCGCAATGTTAGGCCAACCAATTTCAATGTTAATTCCAGAAGTTATTGGCGTAGAGCTAAAAGGAAAATTAAAAGAAGGAACAACTGCAACAGACTTAGTTTTAATTATTGTTGAAATGCTAAGAAAAAAAGGTGTAGTGGGTAAATTTGTTGAATTTTACGGAGATGGTTTAAAAAATTTAACTTTAGCTGATAGAGCAACAATAGCAAACATGGCTCCTGAATATGGAGCTACATGTGGTTTCTTCCCAGTTGATGATGAAACTCTTAAATATTTAAAATTATCTGGAAGAGACCAAGAAACAATAGTTTTGGTCGAGAAATATTCTAAAGAACAAGGTCTTTGGGCAAGTAATGATGTTGTGTTTACTGATACTCTTTCATTAGATGTTAGCAGTGTAGTAACAAGTATTTCTGGACCTAGACGACCCCAGGATAAAGTTTTATTAACAGAAGCCTCGACTGCGTTTGCAAAAGTTTATAAAGAAAATGCAAAAAGAGATAAGCCTATTGAAGCTAAAGTTGAAGGAAATGACTTTAATATAATAGATGGTGATATTGTAATTGCTGCAATAACATCTTGCACAAATACTTCGAATCCAAGCGTGATGATTGGCGCAGGTCTTTTAGCGAAGAAAGCACATGAAAAGGGTCTAAAAGTTAAACCTTGGGTAAAAACTTCACTAGCACCAGGATCACAAGTTGTTACTGACTATTTAGAAAAAGCAGGTTTAAACAAATATTTAGATGAACTTGGTTTTAATTTAGTTGGTTATGGCTGCACAACTTGTATTGGTAACTCTGGACCTTTAAATCAAAATATATCAGATGCAATAAATAAAAACGATCTTTACGCTGTTTCAGTTCTATCTGGAAATAGAAACTTTGAAGGAAGAATTAATCCAGATGTAAAAGCGAATTACTTAGCTTCACCTCCACTTGTAGTTGCTTATGCTCTAGCAGGTAATATGAATTTCGATATGTACAAATCACCACTTGGTAAAGATAAAAATGGCAAAGATGTTTTCTTAAAAGATATTTGGCCAAGTAATAAAGAAATTGAAAATTTAATGTTAAGTTCATTAAACGCAGATATGTTTAAAAAAAGATATTCAAATGTCTCAAAGGGACCTAAAGAATGGCAAGCTATCAACACAACTGATAGTGATATTTATAACTGGGAAGCTAATTCTACATATGTAAAAAGACCACCATTTTTTGATGATTTACCCGACCAACCAGAGGGATTTAAACCAATTAATGACGCAAGAATTCTTTTATTATTAGCTGACACAGTAACTACAGACCATATTTCACCAGCAGGAAGTATTAAAAAAGAAAGTCCAACTGGCGATTATTTTATGAAGCATCAAATACAACAAAAAGATTTTAACTCTTATGGTGCAAGAAGAGGAAATCATGAAGTAATGATGAGAGGAACTTTTGGAAATATTAAAATTAGAAATGAAATGGCTCCTGGTACCGAGGGTGGATTTACAACGTTGCAGCCAGACGGAAAAGTAATGAGTGTTTATGAAGCTGCAATGGAATACAAAAAAAGAAAAAATGATTTAGTTGTAATTGCTGGTAAAGAATATGGAACAGGTTCGTCTAGGGACTGGGCAGCAAAAGGAACTAAACTTTTAGGTATTAAAGCTGTTTTAGCAGAAAGTTTTGAGAGAATACATAGATCAAATTTAATTGGAATGGGTGTTTTACCCTTACAGTTTAAAGAGGGTTATGATCGAAAAAAATTGAAAATTACAGGAGCAGAGCTAGTTTCAGTTGTAGATATTGAAAAAGGTGTCAAGCCAAGACAAGAGGTGACTTGTGAAATTAAATATCAAGACGGAACTAGCAAAAAAATTCCGATGCTTTGTAGAATTGATACTGCTAATGAAGTGGAGTATTACAAAAATGGAGGAATTTTACAGTATGTTTTAAGAAACATGCTTGCTAACTAAATGAGAGACATAAAAGTAAAAGTTCACCCGTCAAAATCAAATCTAAAAAAAGAAGATCAATTAGCTTGGAAAATTGCTGAGATTGCATCAGATAAAGCAGAATTAGATAAAGATGCAGTTGATATGGTAATAAATAGAATTATTGATAATGCAGCAGTAGCTATTGCCTCTTTTAATAGAGCGCCAGTTATATCAGCAAGAGCAATGGCTCTAGCGCATTCTAGAAAAAAAGGTGCTACAGTTTTTGGTTTAAATCCAAAAATTAAAGTAGATTGCGAGTGGGCTGCATGGGCAAATGGAACAGCTGTAAGAGAACTAGATTATCACGATACTTTTTTAGCAGCGGATTACAGTCATCCAGGTGATAATATTCCTGCTATTTTAGCAGTTGCACAACAAAAGTCATGTAATGGTAAAGACTTAATAAGGGGAATACTTACCGGTTATGAAGTGCAAGTAAACTTAGTAAAAGGTATTTGCTTACATGAACATAAAATTGACCATATAGCTCACTTAGGCCCAAGTGTTGCAGCTGGTCTAGGTAGTTTATTAAATTTAAAAACAGATTTGATTTATCAATCTGTTCAACAAGCATTACATATTACAGTCTCAACAAGACAATCTCGAAAAGGAGAAATATCTAGTTGGAAAGCTTTTGCACCAGCGCACGCTGGCAAACTTGCAGTGGAGGCAGTCGATAGATGCATGAGAGGTGAGAGCGCTCCTTCACCAAT
>CACECJ010000014.1 GCA_902557935.1 uncultured Pelagibacteraceae bacterium
CTTTTACAACAAAATATTATGAGCAAGATTTCTTTGTATCAGAAAATAATTTTTCTGCTTATAAATTAATTGAAAGTTGGCCTAATTGGCCAGGAAAGTGGGTAAATTTATTTGGCACAAAAGGTTCTGGCAAAACACATTTATCAAAGATATTGGAAAAAAGAATTGAAAAAATAAAGATTCTAGACGCAAACAAAATTGATAATAAAATTATATCTAGTCTTGAAAATTTAGAATGCTTAATTATAGATAATTATAAAAATAATATTGACCCAAATACATTTTATTCATTGCTTAATCATTCAAAACAACTTGAAAATTATATTTTAATAAATAGTGAAAAACCTGTTAATACTAATAAAATTAAACTACAAGACTTAGTATCAAGAATGAACAGTTTTGTTTTTATAGGGATTGAACTCCCTACAGACGATTTGTTGCAAGTGATCATAACAAAATCTTTTTCTGACAAACAAGTTAATTTAGATCCAAAGATATCTAATTTTATACTAAAAAATATTGATAGATCTTATGATAAACTGCTTAAATTTTTAAGGGATGTTGATGAATTATCATTATCATCTGGAAAATCAATAAGTATTAATTTAATAAAAAAAGTATTAAAAAAATATAAATGAATAAGTACAGAACACATAACTGCTCTGAGTTAAGAGATACAGATATTGGAAAAACAATTATATTGAGTGGATGGCTTCACAGAAAAAGAGATCATGGAAACTTATTATTTATTGATCTAAGAGATCATTTTGGTATCACTCAATGTGTAATTGAAAACAACAATAGATTTTTTGAACTTCTTGAGAAGTTAAAACCTGAGTCAGTTTTAAAAATCTCAGGAAAAGTAATCAAAAGAATTAAAGAAAATGAAAATTTGGAAATTGAGACAGGTAAAATTGAAGTTAGTATTCATAATTTAGAAGTTTTATCATTTTCAAATGAACTTCCAATGCCAGTTTTTGGAGAACAAGATTATCCAGAAGATCTAAGATTAAAATATAGGTTTTTAGATCTTAGAAGAGATGAGATGCACAAAAATATTATTTTGAGATCAAATGTAATTTCTTTTATTAGATCTGAAATGTTGAAATTAGGATTTTTAGAATTTCAAACTCCCATTCTCACTTCATCAAGTCCTGAAGGTGCAAGAGATTTTTTAGTTCCAAGTCGATTGAACCCCGGTAAATTTTACGCCCTTCCTCAAGCGCCACAACAATTTAAGCAACTCATAATGGTTTCAGGTTTTGATAAATATTTTCAAATAGCTCCTTGTTTTAGAGATGAGGATGCTAGAGCAGATAGAAGCCCGGGAGAATTTTATCAACTTGATTTAGAAATGTCTTTTGTTGAACAAGAAGATGTTTTTGATGTTGTTGAAAAATTAATGATTAAACTGTTTAAAAATTTTTCAAAAAAAAAAATATTAAATGATAAATTTCCGAGAATACCGTTTAATGAAGCTATTCAAAAATATGGAACTGATAAACCTGATCTAAGAAATCCACTGATAATAAACGATATTACCTCAATTTTTTTAAGATCTGATGTTAGTTTTGATATTTTTAAAAAATTAGTGAAGAGCGGTGCAAAAGTAAAATCGATAATTACAAAGAACACAAAAAAACAACCAAGGAGTTTTTTTGATAAGATTGATAAATGGGCTAAGGAACAGGGCGCCTCTGGTTTAGCGTATTTTACTATTGAAAAAGATAATAAAATTATTGGTAAAGGACCAGTTGGAAAATTTTTTAGTGAGGATTCATTAAAAGAAATCATGAAAATTTGTAATGCTTCTATCGGAGATAGTATTTTTTTATCCTGTGGAACTGAAGAAGAGGTAAGAAGTATTCTTTCTTTAGCAAGAAATAAAATAGCAGATGAATTAAATTTAATTGATAAAGAAAGTTTTGCTTTTTGCTGGATCATAGATTATCCGATGTTTGAATTAGATAAAAAAACTAATAAAATAAAGTTTAGTCATAATCCTTTTTCTATGCCTCAAGGAGAAATAGAAAAATTAAATTTTAAAAATCCTTTAAATATAAAGGCTTATCAATATGATATTGTTTGTAACGGAGTTGAGTTGTCTTCAGGAGCAATTAGAAATCATATACCGGAATTAATGTATAAACTTTTTGCTATAGCTGGTTATAATAAAGATGTGGTTAAAAATAAATTTAGTGGAATGATTAATGCTTTGAGTTACGGAGCACCACCTCATGGGGGTATAGCTCCAGGTATAGATAGAATAGTTATGTTATTAGCTAACAAAAAAAATATCAGAGAAGTTACACTGTTTCCTATGAATCAGAACGCTCAGGACTTAATGATGCAAGCACCCTCAGAGATAGATAAAGATCAACTAAAAGAAATTGGAATAAATATTAATTTAAAAAAAAAGGATTAATTTTTCGTCTTCAGATTAATTCTTACGTCAGATAAATCAACTAATTTTTCTTCTAAATTACTTCTAACAAAACCTTTTGAAGTAATATTCTTAACAATTTTTAAAAATTTATCATTTGTCTCATTATCATTCATATTTTTTGAAACAGCAATAGAAGGTGTATGAGCTAACTCTTCTTTACCAAGATATGATATAGCCAATTCTCTAAAAACATAATCTAATATTGAAGAGGCACTCAAAATTCTATCATTTCCGAGAACTTTTCCTGATGGTTCAAATTTTGTATCAATAAATGCATCAACATATTCCTCTAAAGGCACCCCGTATTGTAATCCTAAAGAAATTGCGATAGCAAAGTTATTCATCATAGCTTTTACTAATTCTCCCTCTTTATTAGTATCTATAAATATTTCCCCAATTTTACCATCATCATACTCACCAGTATGTAAGTAGACTTTATGATCTCCTATTTGAGCTTTTTGAATATAACCTTTTCTTCTATCTGGCATCTTAAATCTTGATTTATTATTAATCTTTAGTTGACCCGGGTTAGAATTTATTTCAATGTTATTTGTTTTAATTATTTTATTTACAATATTTTTTGAAAGAGAATCATCTGTCTTGGATAATTCTTTTTTTTCGTCTTTTTTGTCTCCAAGTTTCTTTGTTTTTCTATTATTTAGTTTCACATCTATCAATTCTACATTTCCATCAGTTCTTTGATCAATTTTAGATAGTTCCCTATCATTTAATTCATCTAAAGAATGTACTGTTTTAAAAGTGCAGGTATAGTAAGTTTCAACGATAAATTTTTTCATAAATTATTGGAATCTCTTAAAGTTAAAGTATATATATTTATTTATAGTGTCTATCTATTAATAATACAATTTTGAATTGTGTGGATTTAAAAATTTATGTTTAATTTGAAAATTATATTTACCTGGTGGAACAGGCAAACTTTTGGAACACTCTTGAAAACATTGTTCTCAGGTAAATACGTTGGCAAAGATAATTTCGGCAACAGATACTATAAAAATAAAAAAAATGAAAGGTGGGTGATATACTCCAACGATGTTGAGGCAACAAAGATTACTTCTGAGTGGTATTTATGGATGCATCATACTATTGACAAAATTCCAGATAAAAATGAGCCGAGGCACGAATGGCAAAAAAGTCATTCCGAAAATAAAACAGGCACTAATGAAAGATACAAACCAAATAAGATAAAAAAAGGCAGTAACATAAAAAAATATGAAACTTGGAAATAAATTTATATTTTTTTTAGCAATTTTAATTTTATCCAGCAAATCTATTGCGCAAGATCAAATTACCTCCTCACCTTTGATAAATTTAAATAAGATAAAACCTAGTTTCGAAGAGATTGAAGAAAAAAATGAGAAGCAAACTTTAAATCAATATTTAAAAGAAAAAAAGATAACAGGTCTGAAAAATAATCTACCGCATGCAACTATAATTGGTTTAGATAAAATTACAGCGAAATCATCCAAGATGATAATTAATATTAACGAAGTAAAAAAATTTGGTCCTTTAGAGATCAAAATTCTTAAATGTGCTAAGTTAAGTATAAACAACTCTATTGATAACGTTGCGTATATGCAAGTAAAAGATTTGACAAAAAATGATAATGAAAAAGTATTTATTTTTAATGGCTGGACTTTTTCATCCGATCAATCTGTAGCCCCATTCGATCATGCAATTTATGACTTGCAATTGGTAAATTGTTTCAATGTTTAATAAAATTTTTCTTTACCTAACCAATTAGTGTCAAAATTCGAATTAATAAATTTTTCGTGATTCAAGATTTTTTTATGTAGATCTACGGTTGTAGTAATTCCTTCTAATACGAATTCATCTAATGATCTCAAAGTTCTTTGAATTGCCTCTGTTCTATTTCTTCCTTTACAAATTACTTTAGCAATTAAGCTATCGTAATAAGGTGTAATTTTACATCCTTGAAATATATAGCCGTCAACTCTTGTCCTAAAACCAGAGGGTTGGTGACAAACACTAATTATTCCTGGACTAGGCTGAAAATCTAACGCAGGATTTTCTGCATTTATTCTACATTCTATTGAGTGACCTCTTGGTTTGATATCGCTTTGTTTAAGAGCAGTATCTCCGGTGAAAGCAATCCATAATTGTTCTTTAACAATATCTATACCTGTTTGAACCTCAGTGACAGGGTGCTCTACTTGGACTCTAGTGTTCATCTCTAAAAAATAAAACTTACCGTTCTCATAAATAAATTCTACTGTACCAGCTCCCTCATAGTTAATTTTCTCAACCATTTTGACAGTTTTTTCTAATAGTTCTTGTCTCTCATTATCTTTTAATACTGGGCTTGGGGTTTCTTCAATTAATTTTTGATGCCTTCTCTGCACAGAACAGTCTCGTTCTCCTAGATGAACAGTTCTATTTTTACCTGACATTATTTGAACTTCAATATGCCTAGGATTTTTGAAATATTTTTCTATGTAAAGTTCGTCATTACCAAAAAACTTTTTAGCTTCAGACTTAGCCAGCAAAAATAAATTTTCTAAATCATTTTCAGTTTCAACTATTTTCATTCCTTTGCCACCTCCACCTCCGGCAGCTTTAATTAGAATGGGATATCCAATTTTTTTACATATTGATTTAGCTTCATCTATAGATTTTACCCCCCCTTCAGATCCTTCAATCACTGGAAGACCGTATTTTTTTGCTATTTTTTTAGCTTCAATTTTATCTCCCATTTTTGAAATAATATCAGCACTAGGACCAATAAATTTTACACCATGCTTATTAACTATTTCTGAAAATTTTGCGTTTTCAGATAAAAAACCATAGCCTGGATGGATTGCTTCAGCTCCAGTTAAATCCACCGCTGACATAATTGATGAGATGTTCAAGTAACTATTTTGAGGCTGGTGTGATCCAATACATACACTTTCATCAGCTAATCTTACATGCATTGAGTCTGAATCAACATTTGAATGAACTGCAACAGTGTTTATTCCCCATTCTTTACAAGCCCTAATGACTCTAACAGCTATTTCACCCCTATTAGCTATTAAAACTTTTTTAAACATTATTACTTTAGAAGAACTAGTGTTTGCCCAAATTCTACTGGTTGACCATCTTCTACTAGAATTTTTTCAACTGTTCCATTTTCTGTTGATGGTACATGATTCATTGTTTTCATTGCTTCAACAATCATAACTGTTTGACCTTTTTTTATTTTATCTCCAACTTTTACAAATTGTTTTGCGCCTGGCTCAGGAGCTAGATACGCTGTACCAATAATAGGCGATTTTACTCTAATACCACTTTCACCTGTGTCTTTCAAAACAGATTTAGTTGGTGATACTACAGCACTAGTTTTTGATGTTTCTAAATTTTTAAATGATTTTGACACTTTAATCCTAGTTTGACCGTCTTGATATTCTAATTCTGAAAGGTTAAATTCTTTTAAATTCTCTACAAGTTCTTTAATAAGTTTTTTATCAATTTTCATCTTTTAAATACCCTTTCATTGCATCTAAAGCCATTAAGTAACCATTTGATCCAAAGCCACAAATTACACCTTTTGCGACTTTGCTAATAAGTGATTTATGTCTAAATTCCTCTCTATTATAAATATTAGTTATATGCAATTCAATAATAGGAATCTTGATAATTTTTAATGCATCATGTATTGCAACAGACGTATGGGTATAACCTCCAGCATTAATTATTAAACCATTATGATCATTTCTTGATTTTTGAATTTTTTCAACAAGCTCACCCTCTATATTTGATTGATAAAATGATAAATCTAATTCATTTTGGTCTGCATGGTTTCGACATTGTTGTTCAATATCTTTCAATGTAAAACTCC
Source organism: uncultured Pelagibacteraceae bacterium (assembly GCA_902557935.1). Lineage (GTDB taxonomy): Bacteria > Pseudomonadota > Alphaproteobacteria > Pelagibacterales > Pelagibacteraceae > Pelagilacustribacter. Next base: position 6,303 of record CACECJ010000014.1, read on the forward strand.
CATATTGATTTTTTTCTCTTTCACCTAAAAGGTTGAGATTTGGTCCATTAAGAATTATAATTTTTTGCATCAGTAGTTTTAATAAAATTGATTAACTGAATTATGGCAAAAATTCTATTAAATGGCAAAAAAATTTCAATGGGTTCTAAAGCATCTATCTTAGATTTACTGAAAAAATATAAGTTAAACAACAAAAAGGTAGCCGTTGAATATAATGGTACAATCATTCAAAAAATTAATTATAAAAAAAAATATTTGAAAAATAACGATAAGATAGAAATCGTTCATTTTATTGGAGGCGGTTAATTTGAGAAAAAAAGATAACTTTAAAGTCCATAATAAAATTTTTAAGTCTAGGCTTATAGTTGGCACGGGTAAATATAAGAATTTTATAGAAACAGCTAAAGCAATTGAAGCTTCAGGAGCAGATTTAGTTACAGTAGCTGTTCGAAGAGTTAATATTTATGATAAAAAAAAACCTATATTGACTGATTATTTAAATCCAAAAAAAATTACATTTTTACCCAACACAGCTGGATGCTTTAATTCTGATCAGGCCCTTAGGACTTTAAGACTTGCAAGGGAGATGGGGGGATGGAAGCTAGTTAAATTAGAGGTGTTGGGAGATAAAAAAACATTATTTCCCAACATGATTGAAACTATAAAATCTACAAAAATTTTAGTTAAAGAGGGTTTTCAAGTTATGGTTTACTGCACTGACGATCCCTTGCTCGCAAAAATTTTGGAAGAAAGCGGTGCTACAGCAATTATGCCGCTTGCCTCTCCAATAGGATCAGGTCTTGGTATTCAAAATAAAACAAACATATCATTAATAATTAAACAATCAAAAGTGCCAGTAATAATTGATGCAGGTCTTGGAACAGCCTCTGAGGCTGCTATAGCTATGGAAATGGGATGTGACGGCGTCTTAGTTAATAGTGCCATTGCAAAATCGAAAAACCCAATTTTGATGGCAAAGGCTTTTAAAGATGCAGTTATAGCAGGACGTAATTCTTTTCTTGCAGTAAGAATGAAAAAAAATTATTTGGCCTCACCAAGCTCCCCGTCTAAGGGTTTGATTTAATTC
>CACECJ010000015.1 GCA_902557935.1 uncultured Pelagibacteraceae bacterium
TGGTAAACAAAAGTCAAAATATTTGTTGCGTTGGTGACGATGATCAATCAATTTACAGTTGGAGAGGGGCAGAAATAAAAAATTTTCTTACATTTGATCAAATTTATAACGATTGTAAAGTTTTTAAATTAGAACAAAACTATAGATCAACCAAAAATATATTAGAAGCAGCATCAAATTTGATTTCGAATAACTCTAATAGAGTAGGTAAGAAATTATGGTCTTCCGCAAGCCAGGGCGAATTAGTAAAGTTAAACTGTTACAGAACAGGTAAAGAAGAAGCACAAGGTATTAGTGATATTATTGAGCAAAAAATAAAAAAAAAATATTCTTTAAATGACGTTTCAATATTAGTAAGAGCAATTTACCAAACTAGAGAATTTGAAGAAAGATTTTTGCAAGTTGGAATTGGTTATAGAGTGCTTGGAGGGATAAAATTTTACGAAAGATCTGAAATTAAGGATGCAATCTCATATTTAAGAATTATTAATCAGAAATTTGATGATCTCGCATTGGAAAGAGTAATAGGAGTTCCAAAAAGAGGTATAGGAGAAAGTACTCTTAAGCAAATTTATACTTTCAGCAATTTAAACAAAATATGTATGGAGGACTCAATCATTAAAATTTTAGAACAAGATCGTTTCAAGCCTAAAATTAAAAATGCTCTTAATCAGTTAGTAAAAATGATCCATAAGTGGAGAAAAGACTCTCTCAATATAAAACATTACGATTTACTAAAATTGGTACTCGATGAATCGGGATATTCGTCAATGCTTAAAAATAAAAAAGATTTAGAAAATGAAAATAGATTAGAAAATTTAAAAGAATTGTTAAGAGCAATGCAAGATTATGATAATTTACAAAATTTTTTAGAACATGTGGCTCTTGCTACCTCGGTAGATCAAGAATGGGAGGGTGCTAAAATAAATTTAATGACCATGCATGCTGCTAAAGGTTTAGAATTTGATGTTGTATTTTTACCTGGTTGGGAAGAAGGGCTATTCCCTCATCAAAAATCTTTAGAGGAAAAAGGTGACTTTGCTTTAGAGGAGGAGAGAAGACTAGCATATGTTGGGATTACTAGAGCTAAAAAGGAGGCTTATTTATCATTTGCTATGAAAAGAGCTTACCATGGTGATTGGATGGATGCTTTACCATCAAGATTTATAAATGAGATACCAGACGAAAGTGTTGAAAAAAATGAATTAGGTATTTCAGAAAACGAGGATTTTGAATTTAATCAAGATAATTCAATAGAGTTTGAAAATGAATATAGAAGTCCAGGATGGGATAGATATAAAAAAAATAAATTATTAAAATGGAAAAAATAAAAAAATTAAGACAAATTATTAAAAAAAAATTAATTGATGGTTACTTAGTTACCAAAAATGATGAATTTTTTGGAGAGTATATTCCTGATCAGTCTGATAGATTGAAATATATTTCTAACTTTTCAGGATCATTCGGTTTTGCATTAATTCTTAAAACAAAAAATTATCTATTTGTAGATGGAAGGTACACGTTACAGGCAAAAAACCAATGTGGAAAATCATTTATAGTTCTAACATTTCCACAAAAAATGCCATATAATTTTTTAAAAAATAAAAATTTTTTAGTTGGTTATGACCCAAAACTTGTTTCAAGCAAATTTTTAAATACTTTTTTTTCTAAAAGCAAATGTAAATTGGTTCCTATAAAAGATAATTTGATCGATAAGATTTGGAAAAGAAAAATAAAAAAAAATAAAGGAAATTTTTATAGTTTGCCTAAAAAGTCAGTTGGAAATTATTATAAATTTAAAATCAATAAGGTTGTTTCACATATAAAGAAGAAGGGTGCAGATTTCCAATTTATAAGTGCATCAGAAAACAATGCTTGGCTTTTGAATATTAGGGGTAATGATGCTGAATATTCCCCGATACCGACAAGTTATATTTTAATTAATAAAGACAAAAAAATAATTTTATTCTGTAATTTAGATAAAATACCTCTAACACTCAAAAGAAATATGAGAGATGTTAAATTTTTAGAAATAGATAAAACCAGCAAAGTTCTTTCGGGAATTAATGGTAAAAAATTTTTGATTGATAGTAGCACTTGTTCAATTTTTTTTGAAAAAGTAATTTCAAAAAATAATAAAATAATAGATTTTCAAGATTCTATTTATGATTTTAAATCAATAAAATCTAAAAAAGAAATTAGACACATTCAAAAATCACATATTTATGACGGAGTAGCTTTAACAAAATATCTATTTTGGTTAAAAAAAAACTTTTTAAAAAAAAATATTACTGAAATCAGTGGAGCTAAAAAGTTGTTTAACTTTAGAAAAAAAAATAAAAATTTTAAATTTTCAAGTTTTCCCACAATTTCCGGAACAGGCCCTAATGGTGCAATTGTTCATTATAAAGCCAACAAAAAAACTAATCGTACCCTAACAAAAGGTGATATTTATTTAGTTGACTCCGGTGGACAATATAACTTTGGTACCACTGATGTAACAAGAACGATTTCTTTAAAAAATACAAGTGCAAGAATTAAAAATATTTTCACAAGAGTTTTAAAGGGGCATATTGCAGTCGCCAATTATAATTTAAAAAAAAATACAACTGGATCAATAATAGATAAAAGTGCTCGAAAGTATTTAAAAAAAATCAATTTAGATTATGCCCATGGAACTGGGCATGGAGTTGGATATTTTCTAAATGTTCATGAGGGTCCGAATGGAATTTCAAAAAATAATTTAATAAACTTCAAGGAGGGTATGGTTGTTTCTAATGAACCTGGTTATTACGAAAAAAATAATTTTGGAATAAGAATTGAAAATTTATTATTTGTAAAAAAGAAAAAACAAAAAATTTTTTTTGAAAATCTTACAATGACACCAATAGATAAGGAACTTATTGAGTTTGGACTTTTAAATAAAAAAGAGAGAAATTGGTTAAACAGTTACCATAAAAAAATATTTTTTAAATTAAGCAAGTTTATGAATAAAATGGAATATTTAGAACTTAAAAAAGCATGTTCAGCTATTTAAAATTTTATTCCAATCTTTTTCAGTAACAATTTTAATTTTCAAGGATTTAGCTTGGTCAATTTTTCTTTTCGTAGGCTTAGAGTCTCCAACAATTAGGTAGTCAAGCTTTTTTGATATGGATCCAAGTACTTTCCCACCATTTCTTTCAGCGATAGACTTTGCTTCAGATCTGCTCATATTATTAAAGCCACCCGTGAACATCAATTTTTTATTTGAGAACTTTCCATCTTTATTTTGTGAGACGTAATTTTGTATTTCTAGCTGGTTGATTAAGTTCTGTGTAATTTTTTTATTTATTTCTTTAGAAAAAAAACTTTCAATTGATTGAACTTGTGTTTCCCCTATTCCATCTAATTCAGACAAACTCTCTAACAATTCTTTTCTTTTTTCTTTTTTTAAAAGATTATTAAAATTTTTAATTGAAAGAAAAAAACCTGCAAGAATTTTAGCATTCTCTTGACCAATATGTCTAACTCCGATACTAAAAATGAACTTTGATAAATTTATTTTCTTTGCATTATTAATTGCCTTTTGCAAATTTTTAATTGAGAGCTCTCCCCATCCATCAAGTTTTTTAATATCATTATAATTTAATTTAAATATATCTGCAGGTTCAGAGATTATTTTCATATTCCAAAACTTTTCTATAACTTTTTTGCCCAAACCATCAATATTTAAAGCCTCTTTGGATACAATGTGTTTTAGTCTTTCTTTGGCAATATATTTACATTCAAAACCCTTTATGCATCTTCTAACTGAGTCTAATTTTTTTGTAGTTTTGCTATATTCCTTTTTTGTAAGGGCGCCGCATAAACATTTCGTTGGGAAAATAAATTTAAAGCTTTTTTTATTTCTTTTAGAGATATCAACTGATACTACTTGTGGGATAACATCACCTGCTCTTTGTATTGAAATAGTATCACCAATTCTTATATCTTTTCTCTGAATTTCATCTTCGTTATGTAGTGTTGCATTTGATACAACCACTCCGCCTACATTAACAGGGTCTACTTTAGCAACTGGTGTTATCGCTCCAGTTCTTCCTACTTGAATTACTATATCTTTTATTTTTGTAAAAGCTTTCTCAGCTGAAAATTTGTAAGCTACAGCCCATCTTGGAGAATTGGATGTATTACCTAACCTTTTTTGCAAATTCAGATCATTAATTTTAAGTACTAGACCATCTATATCATAGTCTAAAGATGATCTAAGACTATCTATTTTTTTATGTTGAAGTTCTAGTTCATCTACTCCTTTAACCAATTCTGAAATTGAATTTGTTGAAAAACCCCACTCAGAAATTTTTTTTAAAAATTCTGATTGTTTTTTAAAATTCATTGGCTCGACGGAGCCAAAGCCGTAAGCAAAATATTTTAAAGGAATTTTTGCAGTCTCATTAGGATCTTTTTGACGTAATGAACCACCTGCTGCATTTCTAGGATTTGCAAAATTATCCTGGATCTTAAAAAAATCTTTTTTACCTATGTAAATTTCACATCTTATTTCAAGTAAATTAGGAATGTTACTAGAGTTAATTTTTTTTGGAATTTCTTTAATAGTTTTCAAATTTTCTAATATATCTTCTCCTGTAATTCCATCACCCCTGGATAAACCTTTAACCAAAACCCCTTTCTCATATATTAGGGTGGCAGAAATTCCATCTATTTTAGGCTCAGTGAAAATTTCTATATTCTTCTCATTTAAATTAAGAAAGTTATTGGTCTTTTTCAAAAAATCTTCTACATCTTCTTTATTAAATGCGTTAGACAATGAAAGCATTGGACTTAGGTGTTTTATCTTCTTAAATTGATTTGAAGGTGGTGCTCCTACCACGTTTGATTTTTGAAAAATCCTTTTTAAATACGGATGTTTTGCCTCTAAATAAGATATTTCAAGTTTCAATTTATCATATTCAGCATCTGTAATTTTTGGATTGTCATCAGAGAAATAGGAGGTGTTGTGTTTTTTTAAAATTTTAATCTTTTTTTTATACTCACTTGTAACAATAGATTTGTTTGTCATCTCGTTATTTGATTATTTTTATTATTTTTTTTATAAAATTATCATCTTGTTTAATTTTTTTATTCTTTACTATTTTATAATTTTTCTCAAATATTTTATAAGACTTTTCAAACCACTCGCTAGAATTATAATTATAACCTAATATACTTGCGTATTTTTTTGCCTCATCTTTTAAACCCAAATAGTAGTGAATTTCTACTAATCTATGTAAAGCTTCCTCGATAAATATAGTTTCGCTATACTTGTCCAATATAATTTTTAATCTGTTAATTGCAGGTATCCATTTTTGCGTTGAAATATAAAATTTAGCTACAAATAATTCTTTTGCAGCTAATTGATTTTGTATCAAATCTTTTTTAAAGCCTAAATCAATTGCGTAATCAGTATTAGGATATTTACTCAAAAAAAATTCTATTTGTTTTTTAGCAAGTAATAATGGTTTTAAATCTCGCTTCTCATCACTAATTTGCTCGTAGTATATTATTGCTTTTAAGTATTGAGCATAAATCATGTTTTTATTAGAAGGATATGTTGACTCATATCTCTCTATTACTTCTAAAGCTTCATTATAAAAGTTAATATTATATAGACAGTAACTTGTCATTATTGCAGATTTGGCAGCTAGCTCAATTTTTTCAAAATTTAATTCTGCTTCAGAAAATTTTTTTGAAGCAAAAAAATAATCATTGTTTTCAAATGCTTTAAGTCCTTCATCATAAATTAAGTATGGGTTTTTTTGATCAGAAACTTGAATTTTAGTATCTTTATTACCGCAAGAGGCGAGAGTTAAACATAATAAGAATATTTTTAAAAAATTCTTCATTAAAATAATTTATCATTTTAAATTAGAAATTTATATGGGTAACTTTTGTAGATTATGCGCTTATAGCAATTTTTTGGTGAAAAGTCTTATCAGATTTGTTTGTAAGCAAAACATCGTTTATTTCTGATATAGTATACTTATCACTTAGTTTTAAAAATTTTCTAAGAAAAGTGTTTGTTAACTCGTGACCACCTTGATAACAAGAAACTTTACCTAAAACTCTGTATCCAGATAACATAAAGTCACCAGCTAAATCTAAGATTTTGTGATTAACGAATTCCTTATCACATCTAAGTCCCTCTTTATTAAGAACCTTATCTTTATCGACTACTACGGCATTGTTCAATGAACCACCTTTAGCGAGTCCAATCTTTTTTATTTTTTCTATGTCTTCGTATAAACAAAAAGTTCTAGCAGTAAAAACTTCTTGTAAGTTTTCTTTTGTAAAATTTATTGTGTTTTCTTGTTTGCCTATTAATTTGTTATCATAGTTTAATTTAAAATTTACTTCAAAAGTAAAATTGTTAGGCTCTATTGAAATATTTTTTCCATTTTCTTCTAAAGTTATTTTTTTTATGATTTTTAAATACTTTCTTTTTTTATTTAAAACTTTGATCTCTGAATTTTCTAATTCTTCTAAGAAATTTTTTGCAGAGCCATCCATTATTGGAACTTCCTCAGCATTGATTTCTATAACTGCATTATCTATCCCGTAAATGTACATAGCTGCTAAAAGATGTTCAACAGTTGATACTTTTACTCCATGTTCATTTTGTAAAGTGGTACAAAGTTTTGCATTAGAAACGTTTCTATAGTCAGCTTTTACAATATTATTATTCTTAAGATCATTTCTGATAAAAACTATACCTTGATCCTCTTTACCAGGTTTGATCACAATTTGAGACTCTAGCCCTGAATGTAGTCCTACGCCTGTAAGTGTTATAGGCTTACTAATTGTTTGTTGGTAAATTTTTAACATCGAAATTTTATACATAATTGTTGCGAGGCATTTAAAACAACTAATGTTTCCGAAAATAACAATAATTAATTACTTGAAAAAAAGGTTAAATAATCTAGCAATAATTGACTTTTTTTCTTGAATAAACGGAATTGCCTCTTTTTTCCACCCATATTGAACAATGCTATTAGCCTCTGTAAATATATTTTCAAAAGACAATTCATTAATAAATTTAAGCTCGGTGCTAGTATTATTTACGTGATTATTATTAAAATCTTTAAAAAAATTAAGCAAAATTTCGTCGTGTAAATTTAAAAAGATTTTTTGCTTTATATTTGAAATGTTAATATTTTTAAATAATATTATTTCAAAGATTTCTTGAATTCTTGCATTTGCAATATCAAAAAGTAATTGTTTCTTTATTTTTCTAAAATTTTGATTAGTGAAAAATTTATTTTCAATAATCTTTTCAAAATTCTGCTGTAAGAAATCATTATCGACTAAAATTTCTCTAATTTTTTCAGGCTTTATAGCTATAACT
>CACECJ010000016.1 GCA_902557935.1 uncultured Pelagibacteraceae bacterium
TCTATAATTAACATAATACTGACCTGTTTGTTGTGCTAAATCACTCACTTGTTCTGAGGCCTGCTTTTTTGTTGAAACTATAAGTAATTTTCCTCCGCTTGAAATTACTTTATGAACCTTTATCAAAGCATTTTTTATAAAATCAACCGTTTGTGTTAAATCTATTATGTGAATTGAGTTTTTTTCACCAAAAATGAATTTCTTCATTTTCGGATTCCATCTTAAAGTTTTGTGGCCTAGGTGAACACCTGCCTCTAATAATTGTTTTATATCTACTTTTGGTACGTTCATATTTTCCGGTTAATCCACCACAGTTATTCCATTTTTAGTGGACCGGTAGGGCACTGCCCTTGCAACTGTGTGCGAAATCATTCACTGATATATACAAACAAACTAAAAAATCAATACTCTAAACTGTTATTTTTGTTACGTATTTCTTAGCTTTTAGAGCTTTTAAATGATTAAAGTCAAATTCACGATTATTTTGTAATAAATATCTTGCTAATTTATCTTTAGATTTAACAACCAAGTTAATCTCGGTATCTCCCCCTTTAGATAATATTTCTTTTATTTCATTAATTTTATAATTTTCTTTAAGCTCAATCGTTACTTTTGTATATGGTTTGCTAATAACTTGATTTACACTAAGTATCTTTTTTATGTTTATTCTTTTTTTAACGCTTTCATTAGAAATCTTATCTTTTTGCAGTGTAAGTATGAAAGACTCGGACTCTATTAGTTTATCTCTATTATTAACTAACATATCTGAAAATAAAAATAGTTCAAATTCACCTTGTTGATCACTGAATTTAATAATTGCGTAGGGCGTCCCTTTTGCACTTTTCTTTTCTTGAATTGACATAATTGTTCCTGCAACTAAACCCTCGTTCATTTCATGATCACGAAATGTTTCAAAAGAAACGATCTTTAATTCTTTAAAAAAATCTGAGTATTCGTTTAAAGGATGATTGGATATATAAAAACCTACCGACTTAAACTCTTCAGTCAACAATTCTTTTTGGCTCCAAATTTTTGAGGATAAAAATTCAAATGCTTTTTTAGATGAATCATCATGTTCAAAAAGATTAGATTGATTACTTATTTTATCGTCATTAATATTTTTAATTGTTGAGATAATCTTTGGTATTGATACAAAAATTTTACTCCTTTCATTTTCAAATTCATCGAAAGCCCCTGCTTTAGTAAGGCCTTCAAGTTGAAGTTTATTAACATCCTTCGAATGAACTCTGCTAATAAAATCAAAAAAAGATTTAAATTTTCCATGATTTTCTCTTTCTTTAACAATATTTGATATCGCCTCAAAGCCCACATTTTTTATTGCTCCTAACCCATAATAAATTTTACCATCAATAGCTTTAAATTCAGCATAACAATTATTAATTGAAGGATTTATGATTTCTACATTTAACCTTTTTAATTCTTCAACAAACTCTCTTAACTTGGAGGTGTTAGTTAATTCTGTAGACATTGTTGCCGCAATAAAGTCTTCTTTATAATAAGTTTTTAAAAATGCTGTTTGATAAGCAATCAGCGCATAAGCTGCAGCATGACTTTTATTAAAACCATATTGAGCAAAAGGTTCGATTTTTGTAAAAACAAAATTTGCGACATCTTTTAAAATACCTTTTCTAACAGCTCCGTTAATAAATCTCTCTTTTTGTTTGTCTAATTCTGCTTTCTTTTTTTTCCCCATCGCTCTTCTTAAAATATCTGCCTCAGCTGCCGTAAAGCCAGCAAGCGTTTGGGCTATTTGCATAACTTGTTCTTGATAAATTATAATCCCGTAAGTGGGTTTTAAAATTTCCTTAAGTGTTGGATGAATATAATCAGGTTCTTTAATACCATGTTTACAAGCATTATAAATAGGAATATTACTCATTGGCCCAGGACGATATAAAGCAACTAATGCTATAATATCATCAAATCTGTTTGGTTTCATTTGTTTAATCGCTTCTCTCATCCCGGCACTTTCTAATTGAAATAAACCAGTTGTTTCTCCCGTTGAAAGTAAAGAAAAAACTTTTTCATCGTTTTGACTTATTTTTGTTATGTCTAAATTTATATTTTTACTCTTTAATCTTTTTAAAGTTTTATCAATCACAGTTAAAGTTTTAAGTCCTAATAAATCAAATTTTACTAAGCCTGCATTTTCAGATGAATACATGTCGTATTGTGTTGAAGGTAATGTCAAATTAGAGCTTTGATCAATGTAAAGGGGAATTTGTTCTGCAAGTTTATCTCCCGCTATCACAACACCAGCAGCATGGGTAGCCATATTTCTATTTAAACCCTCTAATTTTAGAGATAATTCAAGAAGTTTTTTTACTTTAAGGTTATTATTAATTTCTTCCTTAAATCTGGGTTCTCTATCAATTGACTCTTGCAAAGTTAATGGTCTGGATGGATCAAACGGAACCATTTTGCATAATCTATCAACATGACCGTAAGGCAGTCCAAGGACTCTACCAACATCTCTTAAAGCCATCCTTGCCTTAAGTTTTCCAAATGTGATTATATGCGCAACCCCATCTTTATATTTTTTTTTTAAGTACTCAAAAACTTGATCTCTTTTTTCTTCACAAAAATCGATATCAAAATCTGGCATAGATATTCTGTCAGGGTTTAGGAATCTTTCAAAAATCAGGTCGTATTCTATTGGGTCGAGATCAGTAATATCTAAACTATATGCCACAAGTGATCCCGCGCCAGAGCCTCTTCCAGGGCCTACTGGTATAAAATTTTTCTTTGCCCATCTTATGTAATCAGAAACAATTAGAAAATAACTTGCATAGTTCATAGAATTAATAATATTAATTTCGTGTTTTAATCTATCTTCGTAAATATCTTTTACTTTATCATAAGACTTAAAATTATTTTTTTTTGATATAAAATTTTTAAATCGATTTTCTAGCCCTTCTCTTGCCTGATACAATAACTCGTCTTCAGGAGAATTTCTTTCATTATTTGATATTGACGGCAGTATTGGTTTCGACTTTTTAAGCTTAAAATTAAATCTAAGATGAAAATTGTAATTGTTTTCTAAGGCTTCAGGTATATCTGAATATAAGTCCCTCAAATCTTCTTGAGTTTTTAGATAATGTTGGTTACTTAATTTAAATCTGTTTTTGTCATCTACGAAATTCTTTTCACCTATACACCTTAAAGCATCATGAGCTTCGTACATATCTTTATTAATATAAAAAACTTCTTGGGTAGCTATTAAAGGAATATCTAAAGATTTTGATTTATTTAAAAGATAGTCTTCATAATTTTTTTCATCAGTTTCGTTATGCCTTTGAATTTCGAAATATAGCCTGTCTTTAAAATTTTTTTTTAACAAATTAATTAAATCATCAAAAATTTTATCTTTGTTTGCCTGAAATAATTTTCCAAAAAAATCTCTATAATTACCAGCAAGTAAAATGATATCACTGTTATTGGAGATTAAGTCTTTTATTCCACAAGATGGATCATCTGTTTCTTTCTTTTTTAAATAACTTAAAGAGGATAATTTAGTTAAATTTTTGTATCCAGTTTCTGATTGAGCATAAAGTGTAATTTTACCTAAAATATTTTGTTCTTTGAGATTAATTTGTGTTCCAATGATTGGTTGGGTTCCTACTTTAGATAATTTTTCTGAAAATTCTAATGCACCGCATAAATTGAAGCTATCTGCTAGACCAAGAGATTTTATCTTATTTAATTTGCAAAAATTGGCCAATTCATCAATTTTTATTGCTCCTTCGCAAATTGAATATTGTGTATGAACTTTTATATTATTGAAAAATTTCTCATTTGCGTGCATTAGCACGTTTTATATTACCTTCAGAAATATACAACTTGTAATCGGCCCTGTTGGCAAGTTCTCTATTATGGGTTGCAAAGATAATTGTTTTCTTTAATTTTTTTAATTTTAAAAAAAGCGAAAATATTTCTTTAGATGTTTTATGATCCAGATTTCCAGTAGGCTCATCTGCTAAAATTATTCTTGTTCCCGATATCAATGCCCTAGCTATAGCAACTCTTTGTTGCTCACCACCTGATAGTTGGTTAGGAAAATGTTCAGATCTGTTTAAAATTTTGACTTCTTTTAAAATGTTTTCAGCTTTTTTAAAGATTGATTTTTTATTTTCACCTTTAATGATTAATGGCATCATAACATTTTCAATTGCTGTGAAGTCTGTTAATAAATTATTATCTTGAAAAATAATGGAAATATTCTCTCTTCTTAATTCATCTTTTTCAAACACCTTGAAATCATGAGTATTTTTATTATTTATTATTATTTGTCCTTTATTTGGGTCATCAAGTAATGCTAATAAATGAAGCAAAGAAGATTTACCAGAACCTGATGGGCCAACTAAAGCTACTAAGTCACCTTCTCTAATTTTTAAATTCAAATTATCAAAAAGAATTATAGAACCATTACTATGGTTGAAGCTTTTTTTTAAATTTTTTGTTTCCAATAAAATTTTACTCATATCTCAATGCTCTAAAGGTATTCATTTTTGAAATTTTCGTTGCTGGCAAGTAAGAAGCAATAGCCGAAATTGTTATTGAAATTATAAAAATAATAAATATCGAATTGAAATTAATTTCACTTGGTAGCTTTTCCAAAAAATAAATATCAGAAGGAAATATTTCCAAGTTAAATACCGAAGATAAAAAAGTTCTTAACCTTTCAACATTTAAAGAGAATATTATTCCCAGAAGAATTCCGCTTATTGATGCAAAAAAACCGATTGTTAATCCTGTTAGAAAAAAACTCTTTTTTATTGAATTGTTGCTCAAACCCAAAGTTTTTAATATAGCAATTTCTTTAGTTTTATTCTTAATTAGTATAGTTAAACCTGATATAATATTAAATGCTGCAACCACTACTATTAAAGATAAAATAATAAACATCACATTTCGTTCAACTTTCAAAGCACTGAAAAGAGATTTATTTAAATCGGACCATGTATAGATAAAATAATTTTGATTAATTTTCTGAATTTTTTCCTTATAAAAATTAGCTTGCAATGGGTCATTTATATAGATTTCTATATTCTGATCCTCAGGCTCCATATTGAAAATAGATAATGCATCATCAATATTTAAATAAACGAAATTTTGATCGAATTCTAAAAAGCCCGTACTAAATATTCCAGCTACCTTAAAATTCTCTTGTTTGGGAAGACTACCCAAAGGAGTTGAAACAAAGGCCGATGACATCAAATTTAAATTATCACCTACTTTTAAATTTAAATTAAATGCCATTTCTGAACCTATAAATACTTTATTTGGACCAAAATTATTAATATCCCCGGATGAAACAAAACTATTAAAAAATTCAATTATATTTTGCTCATTTTTGTTAACACCTTTTAAAATCACCCCTTTAGCATTATCTTTGCTCATGACAATGCCTTCTCCAAAAAAAGATTTACTTAAACTTATATCTGAAAACTGATTTTTTAATTCTGAAATAAAATTTTCTTCAATTTTAAAACTATTAGGTTGAACTACT
>CACECJ010000017.1 GCA_902557935.1 uncultured Pelagibacteraceae bacterium
ATATTTAATTCAGAAGCTTTCTCTTTGATTAATTTTATAAGAGATAATGTATCTAATTCTTTTTCACCTTTAGCTTTCCTAATTGTGTTTAATGAAGTTTTAAGAAAATTTGTTGTATTAACGCCTGGAATTTCTAAAGGATATTGAAACGCTAAGAAGATACCTTTTTGTGCTCTCTCTTCTATAGGGATATCTTGTAAATTTTTACCCTCGTATTGTAGATTGCCAGTCACCTCATAGCCATTTTTTCCAGAAAGAATGTTTGCTAAAGTACTTTTTCCTGATCCATTTGGGCCCATTATTGCGTGCACTTCTCCGGGCTTAATTTCTAAATTTAATCCATTTAAGATGGACTTATTATTTACTGAAGCTTTTAGGTTTTGTAATTGAAGCATTAACCAACGCTCCCCTCTAAACTAATAGAAACCAATTTTTGTGCCTCAACCGCAAATTCCATAGGAAGTTGTTGTAAAACTTCTTTACAAAAACCATTTACAATTAGACTAACTGCTTCTTCTTGATTAAGACCTCTCTGATTGCAATAAAATAATTGATCCTCATTAATTTTAGATGTTGTTGCCTCATGCTCTACTGTTGAAGAAGAATTTTTATTTTTAATATAGGGTACTGTATGCGCTCCACATTTGTTACCCATTAATAATGAATCACATTGCGTATAATTTCTGGAATTTTTAGCTTTAACACCAATGTCAACAAGTCCTCTGTATGTGTTATCTGCTAAACCTGCAGAAATCCCTTTTGAAATAATCTTGCTTTTTGTATTTTTACCTAAGTGAATCATTTTAGTACCAGTGTCTGCTTTTTGATGGTTGTTAGTGATAGCAATTGAATAAAATTCACCTACAGAATTATCTCCTTGTAAAATACAACTAGGATATTTCCAAGTTATCGCAGATCCTGTTTCGACTTGTGTCCATGATATTTTAGAATTTTTACCTCTGCATGCTCCTCTCTTAGTCACAAAATTATAAATACCGCCAATACCATCTTTGTCACCAGGGTACCAGTTTTGAACTGTCGAATATTTAATTTCTGCATCATCTAAAGCTACTAATTCCACATTAGCTGCGTGCAGTTGATTTTCATCTCTCATAGGTGCTGTGCAACCCTCTAGGTAACTCACGTAACTACCTTTGTCTGCAATAATTAATGTTCTTTCGAATTGACCTGTTTCAGACGCGTTGATTCTAAAGTAAGTAGAAAGTTCCATTGGACATCTTGTATTCGGCGGAATATAGACAAAAGACCCATCAGTAAATACTGCAGAATTGAGTGTAGCAAAATAATGATCGCTTATAGGTATCACAGATCCAAGATATTTTTTTACTAGCTCCGGATGTTTTCGTATTGCCTCAGAAATTGGACAAAAAATTATTCCTTTCTTATCAAGTTCTCCTTTAAAAGTTGTTGCTACCGAAACTGAGTCAAATACTGCGTCTACTGCCACTCCGCTTAATCTTTTTTGCTCATTTAAAGGAATACCCAATTTATTATATGTGTCGATAAGTTTTGGATCGACTTCATCTAAGCTTTTCGGTTTTTCTTTCATACTTTTAGGTGCTGAGTAATAATACAAATCTTGGTAATTAATTTTTGGATATTTGGGTTTTTGCCAATCTGGCTCTTTTAGCACCTTTAGTCTGTTAAAAGCCTTTAATCACCAATCTAGCATCCACTTGGGTTCTTTTTTGATTTTAGAAATAAATCTTATAGTTTTTTCTGAAAGACCTTTTGGAGCCTTAAAGTTTTCGATTTCAGTTGTAAAACCGTACTTATATTCCTGGGTTTTTAACTCTTCTCTTTTCAAAACCATATTTAATTAGTTTTAGTAACGTCTTGTAATTTTATTTTTTCAAAAAAACCATTTATATGTTGATCTAATTGGTCCCACAAATTGTGAGTGATACATTTTGTTGATTTGTTGTTACATCCTCTTTTTGAATTTTTTTTACAATTCAAAGTTTTAACTTCCTCATTAACAGCATAAATAATATTAGATAACTTAATTTCTGTAGCTGGCTTTTCAAGAATATAACCGCCGGCTGCACCTCTTGAACTCCTTACGAGCTTATTGCTTTTTAACTTTAAAAAAATTTGTTCTAAGTAAGCCAATGAAATATTTTGTCTCAATGATATTTCTGCAAGACTGATAGGTCCATCCTTTGCATTAGTAGCTAAGTCTGCCATAGCCATAACTGCATATCTTCCTTTATTAGTAAGTTTCATAATTAAACATTGTAATACAATAGTTTTGTGATAAATCCTACTAATTTAGTCAGGATTAAAAAAAAATATTTGTCGCATAAAAACGTGCTATAAATCTGTACTTTGTTTTTTAATAATAATCATTATCAATTATGAAACCTAAAAGTTTAGAAATTTTTATACCTGGTCCCGCTGGAAGACTTGAAGCTAAATATTATAAAAATCCAAAATTTGGTTCACCAGTAGCAATAGTTTTACACCCGCATCCTCAATATGGAGGAACAATGAATAATAGAGTAGTTCAACTAATGTATAATATTTTTTTAAATAACGGATTTTCTGTAATTAAAGTAAATTTTAGAGGTGTGGGAAAAAGTGATGGTGTGTTTGATAATGGTCAAGGAGAATTATCTGATGCAGCGGCTGCACTGGATTGGATTGAGAGGCAGAACTTAGATTATAGTCAGTGTTGGGTATCTGGTTTTTCATTTGGATCGCTAATATGTATGCAATTAATTATGAGAAGACCAGAAGTTAACAATTTTATTGCTGTTTCCCCTCAACCAAATGTTTATGATTTTTCTTTTCTTGCACCTTGCCCTACATCAGGTCAGGTTATTTATAGTGAAAATGACGAATTAGTTACAAAGGAAAGTGTTATTGAGCTTGATAAAAGAATAAAAAGTCAAAAAGGTGTAGAAGTAATATTTTCAAAAATTAAAAACTCAAATCATTTTTTTAAAAATAAAGAAAAAGAATTATCTATAGAAATTGAAAAGTACCTAAAAGAAAAAACTGCTTTAATTTAATTTCCAACAACGTCACCTCCAATAGTAGGGCTTTTACAATTAGTTGTACTTGGAAAAGTTATAGGCAATTTTTTTAAAGTTCTGATGGCAAGAAAAGCAAATGCTTGGGACTCGATAAAATCTCCGTCCAAATCATACTCATCCAATAATTTAATTTTAACTTTTGGATTGAGATTTTGCTGGATCCTTTTAAGTAAAATCTTATTTTTCCTTCCACCCCCGCAAATTAAAATATCCTTAATTTTTTTTTCTTTATGTAGTATTGATGAAAGGACCTCTGCTATAATACTTGCGGAAAAATCAGTCAATGTAGCTGTCCCATCCTCAAGTGACAGGCCTCTTGAAAACGAAATATCAAAATCATTAGTATCGAATGAGGACTTTTTTTTATTTAGTCTATTATTATAAAGGTCTAATGCTTGTTCTAAAATTACCTCATTGGTTTTACCATTTGAAGCAAGTATACCATCTTGATCAAATTTCTTATTAGAATTTTTTCTGACCCAAAAATCTATTAAACAATTACCAGGTCCAATATCCTTACTAAAAATGCCAGAAGTGCCAATGTTTTTTTTAATAATTGTGATATTTGAAATACCCCCAATATTAAGAATACAAATAGGTAATTCAATTTTTTTTTGTAAAGTTATTAATTGATGAAATATTGGTGTCAAGGGTGCTCCCTCACCACCATTTAAAATATCTTTTTCTCTAAAGTTAAAAACAACTTTTTTTTTTGTTAACTGATGTAATAGTCTACCGTCTCCAAGTTGTTTTGATATCTTTAGCTCGGGATTATGGTACACCGTTTGTCCATGGAAACCTACTAGCAAATTAGTTTCTTTTATATTTAACTCTTTAATTATTTTAGCATTAAAAAAAGTAATATCTCTCTCTAGTTTTTGAAGTTCTTTTTCATATTTATTAAAGTCATTTAGATTATTAATTTTTTCTTTAATTGAATGGAATTCTTTAAAAATGTGAGAATCATATTCAAAATACTTATCTTTAACTACATCAAAATGATCAATGCCGTTAGAATTTATTAAAGATGCATCTACACCATCTCCAGATGTTCCGCTCATCAACCCTAAAGATGTATATTTTTTTTGCATATTTTTATTTATTTATAACTAATTTCGTATAATAGTAGTTTAAATAATTTGTGCTATGAAAAATAACTTTTTAGTTGAAATGCAGTCCCGTGGATATTTAAGCCAATGTACAGATTTTGAGAAACTTAATCAAATTTGTAATAAAAAACCAATTTCTGCCTATATTGGTTTCGACTGTACAGCCACAAGTCTCCACGTAGGAAGTCTTCTGCAAATAATGATTTTGAAACTTATGCAAAAACACGGTCATAAACCCATTGTGCTTTTAGGTGGAGGAACTACTTTAATCGGTGATCCTTCTGGAAAAGATGCCACTAGAAAAATATTAGATGAGAATGAAATTAAAAAAAATATTAAAAGCATAAAAAAAGTTTTTAACAAGATACTAGATACCTCAAATAAAAATACTAAGCCAATTTATGTAAACAATAGTGATTGGCTTACAAAATTAAACTATATTAAATTTCTAAGAGATATAGGAAGTCATTTTACAATTAATAAAATGCTTACATTTGAAAGTGTTAAATTAAGGCTAGAGCGAGAACAATCATTAAGTTATATGGAATTCAATTATATGATTTTACAAGCATATGATTTTTTTCAACTATTTAAAAATAAAAAATGTATTTTACAAATTGGCGGATCTGATCAATGGGGTAATATAGTTAATGGTGTAGAATTAATACGAAGAATATTGCAAAAAGAGTCTTTTGGTTTAACGTCCCCTTTAATAACTTTAGCATCAGGAGCGAAAATGGGTAAAACTGAAAAAGGGGCCATTTGGTTAAATGAAGATTTATTTTCAGCTTATGATTATTGGCAATTCTGGAGGAATACAGATGATCGTGATGTAAGAAAGTTTTTATATTTTTTTACTGAATTAGAAGTGGAAGAAATAGAACGTCTTAATAATCATGAAACTGATATAAATAAACTAAAAGTAATTTTAGCAAATGAGGCCACAAGGATTCTTCATGGAGAAAAAGCATCAAAGAATTCAGAGCAAACAGCAAGAGAAACCTTTGAGAACAGAGGTTTAGGATCTAATTTGCCCGAAATAAAAGTTAAATCTAAAGAAATCAAAAATGGAATAAATTTTATAGAATTTCTATCCAAAAATAAGATTGTTTCATCAA
>CACECJ010000018.1 GCA_902557935.1 uncultured Pelagibacteraceae bacterium
TTAAGGTCTAATCTTTTTATTATGATATTCCTATTAATATTTTTCTGTGATATATACGTTTTTAAAAAAATTTTTGCATCAGACTGATTATTTTTTTCTATTAAAATTAAAGCTAAATTTTTCTTGGAATATTCTTCAAAAATAGTTCTAATATCAACATCGAGGATAGAATTAAAATCTAAATTAATTCTTTGTATTATTTCAATATTCTCTTGCGGAAGGATAAATTCAATTAATTCTGACTTATCTCCAACATTCCAATTATCATAGAAAAAGTTTTTTGAGTAAATATTTACTTCGTTATTTTCAATAAGTATCGGAAGAATAAATAAATCATTTTTGAGAATATCAGAATAAGCTATTCCCTTTTTATGAAATAAAGTGTGAAGTTTTTCTTTATCAAAAATCACATTATATTTTTTAACGGTTTCATTTTTTTCATTTATTCCTTCTTTGGCAATTTGGTAATATAATACTAATTCTTTAATCTCGTTGAATTTAAGTTTGTTAAATTCCTCAAAATCCTTCTTTAACAAAATTCTATTGATTAGCTTTTTAAAACCTTTTTTAATAGCTTTATTTGCCAAAATATCATTATTGCTTGATGAATTTTTTACAACCTCGATATTATTAACATTAAATAAGTTATTATCTGATAAAACATTTCCAGTTTTAAAAAAAATAACTAAAATGAATAATATATATCTTAAATTTTTCATAAAAATAAATAACATTTTTAGTAATGAAAAAAATTAAAAATACTTACAAAAAAAGTGGTGTAAATATTTCATTAACCAACAAATTTGTAAAACATATATCTAGTTTAAGTAAAAAAGGTGTCAAAAAAAGGAAAAACTCTTTTAACAAAGGAAATATTGGTGGTTTTGGATCTTTATATGATATTAGCAAATCTAAAATTAAGGATCCAATTATAGTTTCTTGTACTGACGGGGTTGGCACCAAGGTTGAATTAGCAAATCAGTTTAATAAATTTGACACTATAGGAATTGATCTTGTTGCAATGTGCATTAATGATTTGATTGTTCAGGGTGCAAAACCTCTATTTTTTTTAGATTATATTGCTTTTGGAAAATTTAATCTCAATAAGTCTAAGAAAATTTTAAAAGGGATTCTTGCTGGATGTAATTTAGCTGAATGTGAACTCATAGGTGGTGAGACAGCTGAAATGCCCGGTGTATATTCTGAGTCAAAATTTGATTTAGCTGGCTTTAGTGTAGGTATAGTTTCAAAAAAGAAATTACTTAATAAAAAAAATGTAAAAAACGGTGATAGAATTTTTGCAATTCCCTCAAATGGTATTCATTCAAATGGATATTCTTTGGTAAGATCTATTTTGAAAGGAAGGAAAATAAATACCTTATTAAAAAAAAATCTTTTACAACCGACTAAAATATATTCAAAAGAAATTTTAAAATTAATTAATAAAAATTATATACACTCAGCAGCACATATAACCGGGGGAGGATTAATTGAAAATTTAATGAGATCTATTCCAGATAATCTGTCTGTAGAAATAGACCTATCTAGAATTAAAATTTTAAAAATTTTTAAATGGATTAAAAAAAGTGGCATATCTGACAAGGAAATGTTAAAAACATTTAATTGTGGTGTTGGTTTTTGTATTATTGTACCAAAAGAAAAAGTAAGATTTATAAGCAAAGCTTTCTCAAACAAATTTAAGCCCTATCAAATTGGAAAAATCAAAAAAAATTCAAAAAAGATAAAAGTGATAAATAAATTGAAATGGTAAAAAGAAATACGTGTGTGTTTATATCAGGCAAAGGCTCTAACCTAAGAAACCTTATAAAAAAATCTAGAGAATATGTATTCCCGATTAAGATAAGTCTTGTAGTTTCAAATAAAGCAAATGCAAAAGGAATTATTTATGCAAAAAGAAATTCTATACCGATAGTTATAATTAATTCAAAAAATAGATATTTTGAAAAAAAAATTTTTTATAATTTAAAAAGATATAATATTAAGCTTATTTGTTTAGCTGGTTATATGAAAATTATTTCTAAAAAATTTATTCAGGATTTTAAAAAACCTATACTAAATATTCATCCCTCACTACTCCCAAAATATAAAGGGTTAAATACATTCTCTAAAGTGCTAAAATATAAAGAAAAAAAAACAGGTTGCACAGTTCATCATGTCAATGAAAAATTGGATAGTGGAAAGATTATAATCAAAAAGACTTTTTTTATAAGTAAAAGTGATGAATTAGAAAACCTTCAAACAAAAACTCAAATCATGGAACATAAAGCTTTTCCTGAGGCTATTGTAAAGTTGTACAGGTATGTTTAACTTTTAAAAAAAAAATCTATTTCTTTTTTTGCATTTTCCAAAGAGTCAGATCCATGCACTGAATTTTTATCAATAGAAATGCCATACAATTTTCTAATTGTATTTTCTTCAGCTTTTTTAGGGTCAGTTGCGCCCATTAATTTTCTATTAATTTTTACTGCATTATCACCCTCTAATATTAAGACAACAATTGGTCCAGACGATAGGTACCCACATAGATCGTTATAAAAAGGTTTTGACTGGTGAACTTTGTAAAATTCTGAAGCCTCATCCTTAGTGATATGTAATTTTTTAGTCTCTTTTATCTTAAGATTGTTTTCAGTAAAAATTGTTTTAATTTTATCTGTTAAATTTCTCTCAACTGCATCTGGCTTTATAATAGACAAAGTTTGTTCTATACTACTCATAATAATCTTCAATTAATTGATTTAATAGTCTCACACCAAATCCAGTAGCGCCGCCTGAATTTAAAGCGCCCCCGTATTTTGAAAAAGCCATACCTGCTATATCTAAATGAGCCCACGGAGTTTTATTTATAATAAATCTTTGTAAAAATTGTGCTGCAGTAGTTGAGCCTGCACCGCCAACATAGTTTATGTTTTGCATATCTGCGTTTTTAGAATTCATTAATTTATCATAATTTTTATGAAGTGGCATTCTCCAGACTTTTTCCTCAACCTTTTCTCCAGATTTAAAGATTTGTTGAGATAATTTATCATCATTTGAAAAAAGCCCTGCATATTCTGATCCTAATGAGACTATAATTGCACCAGTTAAGGTAGCTAAGTCTATAATAAATTTTGGCTTAAATATTTTTTCTGTGTAAGTAAGTGCATCTGCTAAAACTAGTCTTCCCTCTGCATCTGTATTTAATACCTCAACTGTTTTCCCACTATAAGATTTGACAATATCTCCAGGTCTTTGGGCATTTCCGCTCACCATATTTTCAACTAATCCAACTACACCGACAGCATTAACTTTTGCTTTTCTCAACGCAAGATTTTTCATAAGTCCTACTACTGCAGCCGAACCAGCCATATCGTATGTCATGTCTTCCATAAATTTTGCTGGTTTAAGAGAGTAACCACCTGTATCGAAACAAACTCCTTTACCCACAAATGCTAAAGGTTTGGAGTCATTCTTCAAGCCTTTCCATTCCATAATTACAAGATATGAACCTCTGATGCTTCCTTGGCCAACTCCTAATAACGCGTTCATACCCAATGACTTTAATTTTTTATCATCGCATACAGTAATTTTTAATCCAAATTTTTTCAGAGAACTTATTCTTTTTGCGTATTCATCAGGATGAAGAATGTTTCCTGGTTCTGAAACTAAGTCTCTAGCGTAAAAAGTTCCTTCCTCTAAAGCTTTAAATTTTAATTGTTGATTGCTATTTGTTTTATTTTTATTTCCAATTACATTGATTGATATAATCCTTGATTCCTTTTTGGTTTTATATTTATTAAATTCGTAAGATTTCAATTTTAAACCATGTAATAAATGACCTATGAAATTACTATTTTTACCATTAAAACTATCTGAAATTAAATTAAATTCACTACTCTTTCCATTATTAACTTTTTTATAAAGTTCTGCTCCTAAATTTTCGATATCAAAATCTTTAAGAATTTTCTTTACAATTACTATAACAATTTTTTTTTTCGAACTAATATCAAATTTTAATAAACTCTTTTTGGAGTCTGCAGTTTTTACTAAGTCTTCAATGTAAGAAAACTCTGAGTCAGGCAAGTATTTTTTTAAATTTGTTGGTTTCAAACTTTCATCTACAAATAATATAAGATTAGATGAAGGCTTATTGCTTGCTTTATTCAAAAAATTTAATTTTACTGACATAATTCGTTATAAATCTATAGAGTTGAGTGGTATATATGACCAAATATGCTAAATTTCAATGGAAATTTGGTCTTAGTTAAACCATAGATTGAAATTTATTAAAGCTTGCTTTATTTATATACCTTAAAGCGATGCTTCAAAACAAAATTTATCAAAATTTTTTTATAGAGATACTTAAAACATTTCTGGTGATACTATTTGGATTATCTCTAATAGCATTGACTGTTAGAGCGGTAAACTTTTTAGAATTAATAGTGGATAATGGCTATCCTGTAAGTATTTACTTCAAATATTCATTTTTAAATCTTTTTGGATTAGCTCCTAAATTTATACCTCTCTCGTTTTTATTGGCCTTAACAATTTTTATAATTAAACACATTCAAGATAGTGAATTTGTTATCTTATGGACTTCAGGAGTAAAAAAAATCTATATTGTTAATTTATTCTTTTTAACTTCAATAGTAGTCTTTTTAATATATTTATTTTTATCAACTTTTCTCACACCATATTCACTAAATAAATCAAGATTATTACTAAGCAAAGAACAATTTAATTCTTTTTTGCCAACTGTTAAAACTCAGCAATTCAGTGATCTTTATAAAGGATTCACATTAATAGTTGAAAAGAAAGTCAACAATGAAGTGCAAAATATTTTTATGCATGATAAAGGTAATAATTTAAGGAATTTATCCTCTAATATTACTAAAACGAATAATACAACTATTATAGCAGAAAATGGTTTGGTTGATCGAAAGAAAATTTTTCTATTTAATGGTCAAATAATTTCATCTAAAAAAGAGAATTCAGAAAATGAAATAATAAATTTTGAGCAACTAAATATAGATTTAAGTAATTTATCTACCTCTGTAATTAAAAAACCAAAATTACAAGAAACTTCTACGTTAAAACTATTTGGATGTTTTTTTGAAAAAAGTTTCGATTATGATATTTGCAAGAGTGATACATTAAAAGAAATTATTCCTGTTTTAAATCGAAGAGTAGTGTTGCCACTATATATTCCTGTAATAGCACTTTTAAGTTCACTTTTGCTTATAAAAA
>CACECJ010000019.1 GCA_902557935.1 uncultured Pelagibacteraceae bacterium
AGAATTTAATAAGATATATGCAGTTACAGATGAAAAAGTTAATAAAGAAGAATTTAATAAAATAGTAAAAAAAGAAAATCAGATGATAACAAAAGGCATTGAAGTTGGTCATATTTTTTATTTTAGTGATAAATACTCTAATTCAATGAATTGTTTGATTGATGATAAAAATGGAAAGAAAACATCTGTAAAAATGGGCTCCTATGGAATTGGGGTATCAAGATTAGTCGGGGCAGCTATTGAGGCAAATTACAATAACAATGTAATGAAATGGCATAATCATAAATAAATCCTGTTTGAAGACGTCCTGTTTTATTGGAAATAATTTTTACTATTTTTGAGATACCATCTGGGCCAAACTTATCTATTATTCCTATATCTCCCTTTTTCCAAAAAAAAGAGCCTATTTTTTTTGCTGGATTTACAAAAACCTTTTCATAAAATTCATCGATATACCACTTATTCAATAAGAAATTATACAAAGGCGTATTAGTATTTTTAATATCTTCTAAAATTTTTGTATTCACAATGTACAAATAAATAGATATGGGTATAGCTATTAACACTAGAATTGGAGTAACCAGTAAAAACCAAAGTGGTATTGCATTATGTTTAATTTCGTTCAAAAAAAATATAGAATTTTGCCAAAATTCATCGCTATGAGGTCCTATAAAAGTGCTTTTAAAAACGTATCCAGAAAATATTGCACCTATTCCTAAAAATACTAAAGGAATTAGCATCAATAATGGCGATTCATGAGTTTCGATTATTGGAATTTTTTTATTGTTATAAGGTCCATGAAATGTTTTTAAAAATAACCTCCAAGAATAAATTGATGTTAAAAATGCTGTGATTATCCCAATTGTTGCCGCATAATTTCCTAAAGTAGAGTTCTTAAGATATGCGAATTCAATAATTGCGTCTTTTGAATAAAAGCCAGATAGAAATGGAAATCCTGTAAGTGCTAAAGTCCCTAGAAGCATTAATATATAAGTGTAAGGAAGTTTTTTTCGAACGCCGCCCATATTTCTTATATCTTGTTCATCTTTAAACGCATGTATTACTGAACCTGCACCCAAGAATAATAATGCTTTAAAAAAAGCGTGAGTGAACAAATGAAACATTGCGACATGATAAGCTCCAACGCCTGAAGCAAAAAACATGTAGCCTAATTGACTACATGTTGAATAAGCTACTATTTTTTTAATGTCATTTTGCACTAGTGCAACAGAAGCAGCAAAAACTGCTGTTGTCATTCCTACTACGGTTACTAAGTTTAAAGCAACCTGAGAGTATTCAAACATTGGTGAACATCTAACAACAAGAAATACCCCTGCTGTTACCATTGTTGCAGCATGAATTAATGCTGAAACTGGTGTTGGTCCCTCCATTGCATCTGGAAGCCAAGTATGAAGTAAAAATTGTGCGGACTTTCCCATAGCTCCAACAAAAAGAAAAATGCATATTAAAGTGATTAAGTTTAATTCTAAACCAAAGAATTGAATTTTATTTGCCGTGAACTGGCTTGTTTGCTGGAAAACTTCTTCAAAATTTATAGTACCAAAATAGAAAAAAATTAAAAATATTGCAATCGCGAGGCCAAAATCTCCAATTCTATTAACTATAAATGCTTTAATTGCAGCATTATTAGCGGTTTCTTTTTTATACCAGAAACCAATCAATAAATATGAACACAAACCAACTCCCTCCCACCCAAAAAAAAGTTGTAAAAAATTATCTGAAACGACTAAAGCTAACATTGAGAATGTAAATAATGACAGATATGACATAAACCTTGGCTTATGAGGATCGTGACTCATGTAGCCAATCGAATAAACATGTACCAAAGCGGACACAAATGTAACAACTACTAACATAACAGAACTTAATGGATCTATATTAATTGACCAGTTAGCGGTAAAACCTCCAGAACTTATCCATTCAAAAATTATATAGTTTCCGTAAACATCGTTTTGAATTCCATTCCAAAAAACAAGAATTGAAAGTAAAGCTGAGATACCTACAAATAAACTTGTAGAAATTTCTGCAAAATAATTGGATAAAGATCTTCCTAAATAACCTATTAAGCAACCAATTAATGGTAAAAAAATTATTGCGTATTCCATTTAGCCTTTCATGCCGTGAATATCCTCAACTCTAATTGACCCTCTGTTTCTGTAATAAACTACAATAATAGCAAGGCCTATTGCTGCTTCGGCAGCAGCAACTGTTAAAATAAGCATTGTGAAGATTTGACCAACAATATCTCCAGAAAAAATTGAAAAAGAAATTAAATTTATATTAACTGCCAATAAAATTAGCTCAATAGACATTAATATAACTATTACGTTTTTTCTATTTAAAAAAATTCCAATTACTCCCAAGAAAAAAATTATAGCCCCCAAAGATAAATAGTGCCCTAATCCAATTTCAATCATCTATCTTGACTCCTTGATTAGATTTAACTTCCATTAATTTTACTGCAGTTTCTGGATTTCTGGAGATTTGATTAATATAACTTTGTTTTTTTACTCCTACTCTTTCTCTAAAAGTTAGAAGAATAGCTCCAATCATTGCTAAGAGAAGTACTATTCCAGCCAATTGAAAATATAAAATATAATCAGTGTACATAACTAAACCCAATTGATGAGTATTTGAGGTTTCCGACAAGATTAAATTGCTACTAGACATTACATCTTTTTTATACTTCCATCCACCTACCACAACCAACAGTTCAAGTAAGATTAATACACTTACTATTAAACCTGTAGGAATATGGGTTGATTTTTTACCAATAAACCATGATTGCTTTTGTTCTGCCACATTAAGCATCATTACAACAAATAAGAATAAAACTGCAACTGCTCCAACATACACAATTAAAAGTATCATTCCTAGAAATTCAGCACCAACCATAATGAATAGACAACCAACTGATATGAAATCTAAAATTAAAAAAAAAACTGAATTAATGGTACTTCTTGAAGTTATTACCATCAAAGATGAAAAAATTGCTATTATTGAAAAAAAGTAAAAAAAAATAGAGTGTATTATCATCTATCTATAAGGTTTATCTAACTTTATATTTTTTGCCAGAACTGACTCCCACCTATCACCGTTTTCCAAAAGTTTCTTCTTATTGTAATAAAGCTCTTCTCTGGTTTCAGTTGCAAATTCAAAGTTTGGTCCTTGTACTATGGCATCAACCGGGCATGATTCTTGGCACAAACC
Organism: uncultured Pelagibacteraceae bacterium; assembly: GCA_902557935.1. GTDB lineage: Bacteria > Pseudomonadota > Alphaproteobacteria > Pelagibacterales > Pelagibacteraceae > Pelagilacustribacter. The sequence continues at coordinate 3,232 of CACECJ010000019.1, forward strand.
ACAATAAATACACTTAAGCATATCTATGTCATATCGTGTTGTTTTTCTGCTCCCGTCTGATCTCTCTGCAGACTCAATCGTAATTGCTTGAGCAGGGCAAACAGCTTCACACAATTTACATGCGATACATCTTTCCTCTCCATTAGGATATCTTCTTAAAGCGTGCTCTCCTCTCATTCTTGGGCTGATGGGACCCTTTTCAAAAGGGTAATTAATAGTTTTCGATTTCCTAAATAATTCTTTTATTGCTAAGTATAATCCTGAAATAAACTCTACGAGAAATATAGTTTTTAGAAGCCTGCCTAAATTCATAAAATATTTACCTTAGGTAATTTGTCAAAATAAAATAAAAAACTTGCAGTTAGTACTAGATAAACTAAAGAAAATGGCAAAAATACTTTCCATCCCAATCTCATTAACTGATCGTATCTGTATCTTGGCACAATCGCTTTAATCAGTGCGAATAATAAAAATAAAAATAAAATTTTTAAAATCATCCAAAGAGGCGCTGGAATTATATTAAGTGGATAAATATCCATTATTGGTAACCAACCTCCAAGAAAAAGTATGGAGCCCATCGCACACATTAAAAGTATATTCGCATATTCTCCAAGCCAAAACATGGCATACATCATTCCTGAATATTCGGTTTGATAACCGGCAACTAGCTCAGCCTCAGCCTCTGGTAAATCGAATGGTGGTCTATTAGTTTCTGCAAGTGCTGAAATAAAAAAAATTACAAACATTGGAAAGAGAGGGATGACATACCATAATTTTTTTTGGGCGATTACAATGTCATTTAAATTTAACGATCCTGCACACAAAAGAACATTAATGATTATAATTCCTATCGAAACTTCATAAGAAACCATTTGAGCGGCAGATCTAATAGCTCCCAAAAAAGGATATTTTGAATTAGAGGCCCATCCTCCCATTATGATCCCATAAACACCAAGAGAAGAAATAGCAAATAAATACAAAATTCCCACATTAATATCTGCTAAAACTAAATTTTTGCTCATTGGTATCACTGCCCAAGCAACTAGTGCTAAGGTCATAGTAACAATTGGAGCAAGTATAAAAACTGTTTTGTTTGCGCTCGCGGGTATAATAATTTCTTTGAAAATATATTTTAATGCATCAGCTAATGTTTGAAAAATTCCAAACGGCCCAACTACATTTGGCCCTCTTCTTTTTTGTACTAAACCCCACACTCTTCTATCTAGCCAAACAATCATAGCCACAGATACAAGTATTGGAATTAATAAAAATAAAATTTTATAAATTTCTTGCCCTAAAATTTGTAAATAACCTATCATAAATCATCGGTTCCTGTTTTTTTTGATTTGTGTTTAATCTGTCTACATTCACTCATAGTTTTTGAGGCTCTTGAGACAGCATTTGTAAAAAAATAATCTAATTCTTTAATATTTATTACTTCACTTTCAAAATTAGGTAAGGAACTATCTATTACACATTCATTATAACTAGGTAATTCATTAAGATTAGTAAAATTAGGAATTAAGTTTAACGCTTCTTTTCTTAATGAGTTAAAGTTGAACAATTCATTGTTTTTTTCTAATTTTTTTAAAATTAAATTAAAGATTTTCCAGTCCTCTAAAGCCTCACCAATTGGGTAGGAGGCTTTTTTACACTCTTGCACTCTACCCTCAAGATTTTCATATAAACCATTTTGCTCTGTAAATGCAGCACTTGGTAGAACTAAATCAGCAATTTCTGCACCTCTATCTCCGTGACTTCCTTGATAAATAATAAATTCATTATTTTTTTTTATATCTATATTATCTGAGCCTAGAAGATATATTAGTTTGAACTTATTATTTTCTAACTTTTCGAAAAATGAATTTTTTTCCTCGTCCTCTTTATTTAATATTTTTAAGTCTATTAAACCAACTGTAGAGGCATTTTGTGGAAGAAAATTTAGAGCATTCCATTC
>CACECJ010000020.1 GCA_902557935.1 uncultured Pelagibacteraceae bacterium
AGACAATTAAAAATACTTGTTCTTGGAGGGAGTCAGGCAGCTAAAATATTTGCAGAAACGCTTCCAAATATATTTTTTAAATGCATAAATAACGGTATATCTTTAAAAATTTATCAGCATTGTTTACCAATACAAGAAGACAAGCTAAAATTATTTTATGAAAAAATAAATATTGATTTTGAGACTTTCATTTTTACAAATAATCTCAAGAAATATTTTTCTAAAGCTAATTTAGCAATTACAAGGTCTGGCGCATCTATCTTGGCAGAATTAACCAATTCGAAAATTCCATTTATTTCAGTTCCGTTGCCTTCCTCAGCTGATAATCACCAATTAAAAAATGCGATTTTTTATCAAAAAAAAAAGCTTTCGTTTTTATTAGAGGAAAAAAATTTGAATGAAAGACTATTTTATCTCCTAAAAGAAATTTATGATGATGGCTCAATATTAAATAAAATTAAAAACAATCAAAGACAACTTTCTGACAAAAATGTTTACAAAAATATCAACGAGGTATTAAAACAAGTAATAAATGAAAAAAATTAATTTAGGTCAAAATGAAGTTATCCATTTTATTGGGATTGGAGGCATTGGAATGAGCGGTTTAGCTCAAATTATGAAAAATATGGGTTTTAAAATTCAAGGAAGTGATCAAAATAAAAATAAAAATACTTTTAGCTGCGTTAAAGCTGGAATTAAAGTCTTTAATGGACACGCAAAAAAAAATTTAAAAAAAGCTACAATAATTGTTAAATCATCAGCAATAAAAAATAATAATAGTGAAATTAAATTTGCACGAAAAAAGAAAATACCAATTTATTCAAGGGCGGAGGTTTTGGCCGATGTTGTATCTCTAAAAAAAAATATTATCATTACTGGTTCGCATGGTAAAACAACAACAACGTCTTTAGTGTCAAAAATTCTATCTGATCAAAAATTAGATCCTACTATAATTAATGGAGGTGTAATAAATTCATTAAAGAGTAATGCAAAATTAGGCAAAGGTGACTGGGCCATTTTAGAAGCAGACGAGTCTGATGGTAGTTTTTTAAAGCTTCCCATTAACTATTCTATTGTAACTAATATTGATTATGAACATATTGATTTTTATAAAAATTTTAAAAACTTAGAAAATTGTTTTTTAAAATTTATAGAAAAAACACCTCCTACTGGCAAATCAATAATTTGTATCGATAATAAGTATATTAGAAAAATATTTAATAGAGTTAGAAATAAGAATATCCTTACTTATGGTGAAAGCAGGAATGCTAATTATCAAGTTCTAAATTTGAGTTATAAAACTAACTTCTCTGCTTTTGATTTAAAATATAAAGATATTCAAAAAAAAATGAGAACTATTAAAAATATTCAATTAAAACTTCTAGGTAAACATAACATTTTAAATGCCGCTGCAGCGGTAGCTGTCTGTTTAAATCTAGGAGTGAACCAAAATACTATTAAACAATCCTTGAAAAAATACTCTGGCGTTCAAAGACGAATGACAAAAATATTTACAAAAAACAATAATGATTTTTACGATGATTATGCTCACCACCCCACAGAAATAAGATCAATTTTGGAGGGAGTTAAAAATGTATACAAAAACAGGAAAATTATATCGGTATTTGAACCTCACCGTTATTCCAGAGTATTATCTTTACAAAAAGAATACGCAAAGTCGTTTATTGAATCTGACCTTGTTTTACTTTGCCCAATATATGCTGCTGGGGAGCAAAAAAAAGGAAAATACAATCAAGTTAAATTTGCAAAATTAATTTCTTACTTTTCAAAAACACAAGTTATAATTGTTCAAAATTTAAAAGAATTGGAAAAATATTTCAAAAAAAACTTGGCAAGTGACGAAATAATTATTGGAATGGGGGCAGGAGCTATTTCAAAACATATGATTAATCTTAAAAAGGTTTTATGAGTTTAGATCAAAAATTGATAAAAAAATTTGGTGATAATATTTCTAAAGATGCCAAACTTTCAAATTACAGCTGGTTTAATTTAGGTGGCCCTGCAGATTTTTTATTTAAACCTAGAAACTCTGATCAATTATTAGAATTTTTAAGGGAAAATAAAAAAAATAAATTAAAAATTACTATTATTGGAGCTGGATCTAACACTTTAATCAGAGATAAAGGTGTCAGAGGAGTGGTAATTAAACTTGGGCCAGAGTTTTCAAATATAAAATTAATAGGAAAGGATATTTTAGATGTAGGAGCAGCTACTCTTGATAGAAAAATTTCAAATTTTGCTAAAGAGAATGAGGTAGGCAATCTTGAATTCCTCTCATGTATTCCAGGGTCTATTGGTGGTGCTGTAATAATGAATAGTGGATGTTATGAGAGTGATATATCGAAAGTTTTAGTATCACTTAAAGTAATAGATATTAATGAATGTAAAGAAAAAGAGATAAAATGCGATAATATAAAATTTTTTTACAGAGGATCTAACCTAGCCGATAAATTTATTATCACTTCTGTAAGGCTTAAGGGGGTCATAAAATCAAAAAGCTTGATAGAAAAAAAACAACAAGAAATGATTGAGAAAAAAAAACTATCTCAACCAAGTCAAATAAAAACATGTGGAAGCACATTTAAAAATTTGAGTTCAGAAAAAAAAGCTTGGAAATTAATTAAAGAAACCGGTTGTGATAAATTTGAGGAGGGAGATGCAAAAATTTCTGATAAACACTGCAATTTTTTTGTAAACAATGGGTCTGCAAGATCTGCTGATATCGAAAAATTAATTTATAAAGTTAAGCAAAGTGTAGAAAAAAAAACTGGGATAAATCTTGAGTTAGAGATTAAAATTATAGGTGAATAAAAAAAAATTTAAAAAAGTTTTAGTTGTTCTAGGAGGGGTTTCTGGTGAGAGAGAGATAAGTCTTAGTAGCGGTAGAGCCTGTGTAAGAGCATTGAAGAAGAGAAATTATACTGTATCGACGCATGACCCAAAGTATAAAAGTTTAACTCTAATAGATAAAAGAAAAACGGATGTAATATTTAATGCCTTACATGGTAAAGGTGGTGAGGATGGTATTGCGCAAAGTTTTTTTGAATATTTAAAAATTCCTTATACACATTCTGGAGTGATTAGTTCTTATAATTCAATGAATAAGATTGTCTCAAAAAAAATTTTTCTAAATAATAAGATTTTAACTCCAAAATATTTTTCTTTAAATAAATTAGATGTAGAAAAAATTAATTTTAAAACTATTTTAAAAAGAAAAAAAATTAGTTTTCCAGTCGTAATCAAGCCAGTAAATGAAGGATCAAGTCTTGGTGTTAAAATTACTAAAAATTTAAAGGGTTTGATTAAAACAACAAAACAACTTTTTCAAATTTATAATGACCTAATTTTTGAACAGTATATTGCGGGTCAAGAGATACAAGTAGCAGTTATAAATAAAATTCCTATTGGAGCTATAGAGCTCATACCAAAAAGATCTTTTTACGATTACAAAGCGAAATATACAAAAAGTGCAAAAACAAAACATGTAATGCCCGCTAGAGTGAACAAAGAAAAATATAATGAGGTATTAAAATTAGCTAAAAAAGCTCATCTTGCGCTTAAATGTAGGGGTGTAACACGTTCAGATTTTAAATTTTTTAAAAATAAATTTTATTTATTAGAAATCAACACTCAACCAGGAATGACCGATCTTTCATTAGTACCTGAAATAGCAAATTATTGCGGTATAACTTTTTCAAGATTAGTCGAAAAAATTTTATTAGATGCTGATACAAATAAATGAACAAAAGACTTTTAATTGCTTTATTTTTGTTTTTATTGCTAAGCACTTACAATATACAAAGTAATTTCAATTTTGCCTCGAAATTCAATATTCGAAAAATAATTGTTGAAAATAATAACTTAGTAGATGAAAAGGAAATTAAACAAAATCTATCCTTTTTAAATGACTCAAATATTTTCATACTAAAAACTGATAATATTAATAAAGCACTAGGTAAAATTGAATTAATTCAAAGTATCGAAATTAAAAAAATTTATCCCGATCAAATAAAAATTAAAGTGTTTGAAAAAACACCTGTAGCAATTATACAAAATAAAGATAAAAAAAAATACTTTACCAAAAATGGTGATTTATTAAATTTCAACAATTTAGAATTATTTAAAGATCTGCCTTATGTTTTTGGGAATAAGGAAAGTTTTGAAAAATTTTATTACGATTTAAAAAAAATTAATTTTCCAATTAAAGATATTAAAAAATTTTATCTTTTTGAGACAAATAGGTGGGATTTAATCACAAATAAAGGTCAGACTATTAAATTACCGGTAGAAAACTATTTTTTCGGCCTTAAAAATTTTCTAAATATCAAAGATAAAGTAAATTTTGAAAAATACAAAATTTTCGATTATAGAATAAAGGACCAGCTAATTTTAAAATAAAATGCAAGTTATTTCGCCCGTATTATTAATAGAAATGAATAATTTCGAATTTACTTTGGTTATTGGCGAAAATTCTGAGGACGGTGATTTTAAATATTTATATGATTTAAAAATACCCGCAGAGGGAATAAATGATAATTCAATAACAGATTTTAATTTGATCCATGGAATTATTAAAAAAAATTTATTGTTATTGGAGCAAAAATTTAAATGTATATTAAAAGAGGTTACTTTAATTATTGGTAATTTTAATTGCTCCTTAGTTAATGTAAGTGGTTATAAAAAATTAAACGGATCACAATTAGCCAAAGAAAATATTACTTATATTTTGAATTCCTTAAAACAAAAAGTAAGTAGTATAGAGAGGGA
>CACECJ010000021.1 GCA_902557935.1 uncultured Pelagibacteraceae bacterium
TTATCGGAATAATCTTTTTTAAGTTCTATCTCGCCATAAATTTTGACAGTTTCATCGGAAACTCTATTGTTTCCATTAATTACTATTTGATTTACTATTTCCGCCTTTACTGATGAGGAGATAAATACTATCAGAACAATTTTTAAAAATTTCTTCATTATTTATTATTTATTTTTTTTAATGTTGTATTTCTTGACCAAAAGTCAATTTCATTAATTTGATCAATATTTTTAGGGTTTCTTATAGCATATTTTAGGTAATTTCTATCATTGAGTATGCTCATAATGATTTTAGAAATGCTTAAAAAGGGCAATTTTTTTTGAAGAAATTGATCAACTAATATTTCATTAGTCGCATTTACAATTATGGAGGTTGAAGGATGTTCATTTGCTCTTTTTTTAATTTTAATGATTGGAAATTTTTTCTCGTTCACTTTTTGAAATGTTAGATTCGTTATTTTAGAATTATAATTTTTAAAAAAATCATTTATTTTCACATCTCCATCGAAGATAGCATTGGCTAGTGGAATTAACATTGAAGTTTTATGGTAAATAAATTTGATTAATCCATTTTTAAGTTCCACAATTGCATGAACTAATGACTCTGGGTGAATTATTATTTCAAGTTTTTCATTAGGAATTTTAAACAGTTTTTGAGCCTCTATGACTTCTAAAATTTTATTCATCATTGTGGATGAGTCTACTGAAATTTTTTTCCCCATTTTCCATTTTGGATGTTTAATAGCATGAATAGGTTTTATCTTTTTAAATTGATTATGCTTATAATTTAAAAAAGGCCCTCCTGAAGCTGTAATATAAATTTTATTAATTTCATTCAAACTATGATTTTCAAGTAGTTTTAAAATTGAAAAATGCTCAGAGTCTATTGGAATAATTTTAGTTTTATTTTTTTTTGAAACTTTGCTTATTAAAGACCATCCACAAATAACTGACTCCTTGTTTGCAATTAATACTTTTTTACTAATTTTAATCATTTTAAGTGTTGGTGCTAATCCAATAATACCAGGAATAGCAGAAACAGTAATATCAGTTTTTTTTTTTAATTTTATTGCGGAATAATTATTTATTATCTTTGTTTCAGAGTTTTTAAATTTTTTATACACATGATTAAAAATTTTAAAATCTGAGATTATAAATAATTTTGGTCTATATTTTTTGATTTGTGAGGTGATTAATTTGTAATTTTTATTTGCCGATAAGATGTCAATATTAAACAATTTTCTCTTTTTATCTACTATTTCAAGAGTTGACCTCCCTACAGAACCTGTTGAACCAATTATGGAAATACTAATTTTCATCTAAAAAGAGTTATAAGAGTTATGAAGCCAATTGGAATTCCAGTTAAAATACCATCTATTCTATCAAGTACCCCTCCATGTCCTGGTAAAAAATTTCCAGTATCTTTCAGTTTCGCTTTCCTTTTTAGATAAGAAAAAAATAAGTCTCCTAATTGGCAAGCTATTGAAACAATAAAACCAATAATGAAAATCTTATAATCAACCTTGTTAGTTAAATAAAAAAAAATAGATGAGGTTGAAATCATCGATAAAATAATTGACCCAATAGATCCAGATATAGTTTTATTAGGACTTACTTTTGTCAGTTTTGGTCCTTTAATTAAATTTCCAAATACGTATCCACCAATATCTGAAGCCACACATCCTACAAGAATTGAAAAAAGTATTATTTTTAAATGAATAAAGTTGGAAAAAAAGAAAAACAAAAAAGAAAATAAAAAAACATAAATTATAAAAAGAACATTAAAAATTAACTTTAAAAATTTCTGTATGTTTATTCTTTTTAATAAATTATTAAATTCTATAATTCCCATAATTGAAAAAATGAGTAAAGAGAAAACTAAAATATAACTAAATTTTATAATTAGTGAAAAGAGAAAAAGTAGTAGAATTGCAGTAATAACTCTAGTTTTTAAATTTTTTTTTGATTTCATATGCCGCCAAAATTTCTTTTAATTGAATTATACTTTTTGATAATTTTATGTAAATCTCTTGAATTAAAGTCAGGCCATAATTTTTTTAAGAAAAATAGCTCTGTATAAGCTAATTGCCATAACATGAAATTGCTCAATCTTTGTTGTCCTCCAGTTCTTATTAAAATATCAGGATTAGGTAATTTTCCTGTGTATAAATTATTTGAAACAGTTTTAATGTTTAATTGTTTGCTTTTTTTTATTGATTTTAGTATTTCGTTTTTTGACCCATAATTTATTGCCAAATTAACAATTATTTGTTTGTTTTTTTTTGTTAAAGAGGAGGTTTTATTTAAAATATTTCTTAATTGTTTAGGCAGTTTTTTTAATTCACCCAAAATGTTAATTTTTATATCTTTTGAAATAACATTATCTATTTCTGCTGAAAAATATTTTTGAATTAACTTAAATAAAAAATTTATTTCTGCTTTAGGTCTTCGCCAATTCTCAGATGAGAAAACATAAAATGTTACTATTGGTATTTTTATTTTTGTGCAATATGAAACAATTTTTTTCACTGTTTCAACACCCTTTAAATGGCCAAAGTTTCTTCCTTTTTTCCTTCTTTTACCCCACCTGCCATTGCCATCCATAATAAAGGCAATATGGTTGAGTTTATTCATATTTGACTTATCTCTTTTTCTTTTTCTAATAGAATTTTTTCTATATTTTGAATATTCAAATCAGTAAGTTTTTGAATATTTTTTTCAAAATTATTACTTTCGTCTTCCGATATTTTTTTTTCTTTCAGTTTTTTTTTTAATTCCTCGTTTGCCTCTCTGCGAATATTTCTAATTGAAATCTTTGATTTTTCACCCATATTTTTTAGAATTTTAATAAGATCATTTCTTCTTTCTTCGGTCAGATCTGGAATTCTCAGTCTTATTGTTTGACCATCTATTTGGGGGTTTATTCCTAAATCAGACTTTTGTATAGCTGCTTCAATTAATTGAACATTAGTTTTATCCCAAACTTGTATTGATATAAGTCTCGCCTCAGGAACGTTGATGGTGCCTAATTGGTCAATTGGCATAATTTGACCGTAAACATCTATTTTCACATTATCTAGCATTTTAGTATTAGCTCTACCTGTTCTTAACGTTGAGATATCTTTTTTAAATGACTGAATGCTTTTGTCCATTTTTGAAGAATAGTTATTTTCGTTAAATACGTCGCTCACTTTAAATTCCCTCACCCACTTTATATCTAACAAATTCTAAAATATTTATTGTTTTATCCTTTGAATTTTCTTTGAGAATATCTGAAACTTTTTTTTTGGGATCCATTATCCATATTTGGTTTATTAAAGAGTTATCGTTCAAAAATTTACTTATTTTTCCCTTCGAAATTTTCTCTGCAATTTCAGAGCTCTTTCCAGAATTAGCAATTTCAGCTTTTATAATTTCAAGTTCTTTATCTATTAAATTTTTATCTATTCCATTTTTGTCAATTGCTAACGGATTAGAAGCGGCTATATGCATTGCTAGTTTGTTACCAATTTCATTATCTTGATCTTTTTGAAGACCATCTAATTTAACAACAGAGATAATTTTTCCAATATTTTTTTCTAATGAGGAATGGACGTAAAAAAAGTTTATCCCAGACGTATTATTAAAAAATTTAGACCTTCTAATTATTATTTTTTCACCAATCTTTGCGATTAAGTTGACTAAATTATCTTTAACCAACGCTCCATTTTTCATTTTTGAGTTGTTAATTTCTTCTAAATCTCCTTTTTTTGAAAAATTTATATCTGATAATTCTTTACAAAAATTTATAAAATCTTTATTTTTTGCGACAAAGTCTGTTTCACTATTTACCTCTATTAAAGATACCTGCCCATTATCCTCTTTAACTAAAACTAATCCTTCAGAAGCTGTTCTGCTCATCTTTTTAGTTGCTTTAGCAATTCCTTTTTTGCGTAAGAACTCTACTGACTTTTCTATGTCACCTCCAGTTTCATCCAGAGCTAATTTACAATCTTTAAAACCAACGCCGGTCATTTCTCTAAGTTTTTTGATATTATCCAATTGAACAGTTTTTGACATTGAGAGATTTGAAAGTTATTTATTTTTTTCTTGAACTTTTTTATTTTTCTCTATTTTTTCATCTGAGCCTGTAATTAATTTTTCAGCGTCTTTAATAGTGTTTTTGAGTAATTCACAGTAAAGATTTATAGATCTTCTGGCATCATCATTTCCGGGAATAGGAAAATCTATTCCAGTTGGATCTGAATTGGTATCTAGAACAGCAATAATTGGTATACCTAGTTTTTTTGCCTCAGCTACAGCAAGCGACTCTATATTTGTATCAATA
>CACECJ010000022.1 GCA_902557935.1 uncultured Pelagibacteraceae bacterium
CTATTGCGGTCAAGCCACCAAACTTCATTGTTAAATTTTCTACTGATAATAAATTGCTCATTTCTTATCTCCGTGCATAAGGATAGTTGGCTTCCTTTTTGCTAATATTCCCTTTGGTTTAAACACCATAATTAAAACCATCGCTCCACCAAAAGCGATCATTCTATACTGCTCTAAGTCTCTAAACATTTCTGTTATTCCAATTAAGAAAATTGATGCTAGAACTACTCCGGTTTGTGAACCCATGCCGCCTAATACAACGATAGCGACAATGATTGCGGACTCAATGAAAGTAAAACTTTCTGGACTTATAAATGCTTGTCGTGTCGCAAAAAATGAACCAGCGAAACCACCAAACATAGCTCCAATTGCAAAAGCAGTTAGTTTTGTATTTGTAGGATTAACTCCTAAGGATTTACAAGCAATTTCATCTTCTCTTAAAGCCTCCCAGGCTCTACCAACAGGAAGTTTTCTTATCTTCAGAGTAAAGTAATTTGTAATTAAGGCTAATACTAAAATTAAATAATATAAAAATATTATTCGGTGCATTGTTGAATATTCAAGATTGAAAAACAAATGAAAACTTGTTTCCCCTTCATCTGGAGATCTTTTAAAAGGTAATCCAAAAAATGATGGCCTTGGTATTCCAGTGATACCATCGGGCCCATTAGTTACTTCATACCAATTTATTAAAATAATTCTTATAATTTCTCCAAATCCTAAAGTTACTATTGCAAGGTAATCTCCTCTTAATCGTAAAACAGGAAAGCCAAGTAAAATTCCGAAAAAAGCTGCAAATACTCCAGCTAAGGGTAAACAAATCCAAAAGGACCAACCGAAAGTTGTAGCGATCAGTGCGTAAGAATAAGCGCCGACTGCATAAAAAGCTACATAACCTAAATCAAGAAGACCAGCTAAACCAACTACAATGTTTAAACCCCATCCTAACATGATATAAGTTAGAATCATTATTGCTACATCCATAAAGTATCTGTCAGTAAATGGTAGAAATGGAAATACTACTGCAAATAAAATGCCGGTAATTGCAAAATGTTTAGCTTTATCCTCGGTAATACTAGAAATCCTTGACGACAGTGTTGAAAAAATTTTAAATTCTGTTGTTCTTGCAGAATTAATATTAATTAAAAATCTTCCTAAAATACATAATCCAACAAGTAAAAAAACTACTCCCCATTGTGGAGTTATGAATAAGCCCTCACCTTTTGATACAGTTCTTAAACCTACTATTGGACCAAACAAAGCTAAAGCTATTAAGCCTGTAAATAAACTATCTTTAAATGACTGAATGATATCTTTCTTTTCCATTAAACTTTCTCGATGTCAGGTTTTCCAAGAAATCCAGTTGGAAAGAAAATTAAAACTACAATTAAAACACTGAAAGCTGCAACATCTTTATATTCAAGTGAAACATATCCAGCCCAAAAGGTTTCTATAAGTCCGATTAACAAACCGCCTAACATTGCTCCAGGCAACGATCCTATTCCGCCTAATACTGCTGCAGTAAAAGCTTTTATGCCAGCTAAAAACCCTATGTAAAAATCAATAACGCCATAATAAAGGACAAACATCATTCCTGCTACCGAAGCTAAAGAGGATCCAATTATAAATGTAATTGAAATTGTTCTATCAACATTAATTCCAAGTAAAGCAGTCATTGTCCTATCTTGTTCGCAGGCTCTTTGTGCTCTACCTAAATCAGTTTTTGTGATTAAATATGTAAAAATTCCCATTAAAATAATTGTTAATACAACAATAAAAATTTGGAGATAACTAACCGTAACAATAAATTCTGAATTCTTAAAAAACTCTAATCCTCCCGAAAATAGTGGCTGCATTGGTTTTACTCTAGCACCTTGAGAAACTTGGACATAGTTTTGTAATACAATCGACATGCCTAAAGCTGAAATCAATGGGGCTAATCTAAAAGAACCTCGTAAAGGTTTATAGGCAAGTTTTTCTACAGTCCATCCATAACAAGCAGTAAAGAGCATTGCTATTAATAAAACTAACAATAAAATTATTGGTAATGCTACACCTGTTAAACCAAAAATTATAAATGAAATTAACGCAACAAATGCTCCGATCATAAAAATATCACCGTGAGCAAAGTTTATCATTCCAATAATTCCATAAACCATTGTGTAGCCAATTGCGATAAGACCGTAAATTGAACCCAAAGTAATACCGTTTACTAGTTGTTGTATGAAATATTCCATTTATTATTTGCTTACTCTTTTGTTTACATTTTCAAGAGCTTTCGTGAATTTAGTAAAGAATTTTCCTTTTTTCAATTCATTAAGAACCTGCATATTAAGGCCTTTCGGTGTTTGAGAGTCTGCTACAAGCTTTTTATAACCCTGGGAAGATTTGTTTAAAGCATCCTGGCTTAGAGCTAAAAATAATTCAGCAACGTAAGTATCTGAAAACTTTTTATTTATTCCTTTTTTTACAAGCCACTTAGAACTTGTATTAAGAATTTCATAATAAGCAGCCATTAAAGATGCAGTGGACCAAAATTTATAACTAAGTTTTTCATTTCTGATTTCTAAAACTTTGCCTAAATGTTTAAATAAATTTTTTGCAAACTTATTAGGAGGACAAATAATGATTGGCCCTTTCTTGATTTCTATAGGAGGTAGTGGAGTTGCCCTAACTATATTTTTCACTTTTGTAAACTTTTTTAACTTATCTAAATTCATAGTGGAAATTAAACTTATTACTTTTTTATTTTTTGAGAACTTTAATCTAGGAAGAATTTGGTTTCCAACATTTGGTGTAATTCCCAAAAAAATAATAGAAGATTTGTCGATTATTTCCTGATTATCTTTTAAAACTTTAACAACCCTAAATTTATTCGCTAGCTTTTTAGCTATATTTGTATTTCTTGAAGATATATATATCTTCTTAACTTTTAACTTAGATTTAAAAATACCATAAATAATAGATGAAGATATTTTTCCTGTTCCAATGAATCCTAAAATCATAAATTATGCAGAATAACCAAGCTATCCCATTTAATAAAGAAAATTTTAAACAAATCTTTTCATTAAAATTTCTTTTAGTAATCGCCATTTCAATTCCAAGTGCAATTTTAGCTGATTATTTCAAATTACCTTTAGCTTGGTTTTTGGGTCCAATGTTAGCAACTTCAGTGGGTGCTTTATTGGGTTTAAAAATAAAAATTCCTAGACTCATTTTGTCATCAATTTTAATTTTACTAGGTCTTTATATTGGTAACTATATTGATAGAGAGCTTTTCGCACAAATACATGAGTGGGTATTCACTTCTTTTATAATGTTTGTTTATATAATCTTAAGTATTTTTCTAGTCTCTATTTATTTACAAAAATTTTCTAAATACGAAAAAAAAACATCTATTTTTTCAGCTGCTCCTGGTGCCTTGGGTCCACTGATGATTTTAGCTGAAGATCAAAAAACTGATTTAAGTCATGTGGCAACTTCACATTTAATAAGGTTAATCATAATTGTGACTGTCTTCCCTTTTTTTGTTAATAGCTACTATGATGCTGAATTTGGAGATTTTGTTCAAGATAATTTAAAAGATCAGAATACTTTACATCTTCTAATATTAATCAGTTTTTCAATATTTCTTATTTTTTTGTTTGATAAACTTAAAGTACCAGCTGCTTTACTTTCAGGGACTCTTATTGCGAGTGGCTTATTACAATTAACAAGTATTGCCTCCTATCAAATATCTCCTAAAGTTGTAGATTACTGTCTTCTTATATTAGGTGCGTCAGTCGGTTGCCGGTTTGCAAATAAAACTTTTAGTGAGATAGCTAAAAATGCATTACATAGTTTTGTAGCAACTTTCTTACTTGTGGCCTTAGGAATAATTGCTGCTATTGCAGCTAGTTTAGTAATTGATAAAAATATTTTTACATTGTTGCTTTCTTACTGTCCTGGTGGAATTTATGAAGTGGCGGTAATTGCTATTTTCTTCGATCTTGACCCAGAGTTTGTATCATTTCATCATATTATTAGGCTATTAATGATACTTTTTGTTGTACCAATTATATTAAGATTTTTAAAAAAGACCTGAATTAAACTATCTTTTTTTGACATTAATGTTTATTCAATCTACTTTTTTCAAATGACAAATGTTTTAGATTTAATTGGAAGAATTTTAATTTCTGCTCTTTTTTTGATCTCAGCATTAAACAAAATTTTTAATTTAGACGGATCTATTAGCTGGATGGAGGGATACGGAATACCTGGTTTATTAATTTTTCCAGCGATAGCTATAGAAATAATT
>CACECJ010000023.1 GCA_902557935.1 uncultured Pelagibacteraceae bacterium
ATTATTAATCTCTTTTAATTGATTATTATATGATGATATTAGGTCCTCAAAAATTTTTTTTTGTTTTACAGTTTTTTTGACTAGCTTTTTATCTTTCCAAAAATTATCTTTAAGGAGGGTTTTTTCAATTTCTTTAAGTTGTTGTTGTATTTTATGGTTATCAAAGATACCCCCTAATATTATTCAAGGTCTTTTCTACAATAGCTAGTTTATTTTCAAAAGTTTGCATTAATAAAATTGCCTAAATTTAACTAGAGTATCACGATCATTTATAAAAATTAAATCATTATTATTTATGTTGTTAATATCTTCCATTTTTAAAGCTTCAGTTATTACATTTTTTTCTCCAGCAGTAGATTTTAAACCTGTATCATAATTTAGAGAAGTCAAAAAAATATTTTCAGGGATGTTAAAATCTTTAAAATCCTCTTTATAGAGAGCATTTTCTACGAAATCTTTAAAAATAGGTAAAGCAGCTTTTGAGCCAGTTTCAAATTTTCCTAATGTTTTTGGGTTATCAAAGCCAATATAAACTCCGACTACTAAATTTGAGGAAAATCCAATAAACCATGCATCAAAATTATCGTTGGTCGTACCTGTTTTTCCTGCGAGTGGAACATTAAGTGATCTAAGTTTTTTTGCAGTACCTCTTTTCACTACTCCGTTTAAAATTGTTGTCATCTGATAAGCTGTTTCTTCGCTCAATACACGTTCATATTTATTTTCAATTTTAGGAAGATCCTGAAGCTGGTCGATAAATTTATCACAACCTATACATTTTCTGTTTTTCACCTGATAAATTGTATTGCCTCTTCTGTCCTGAATTCTTGTTATAAGATTTGGTTCAATTTTTTTTCCACCGTTTACAAATGCTGCATATGCTGATGTAAGATTTATTAAAGTAGTTTCGGCGGCACCTAAAGATACAGAAAGTAGCTCTGGTATTTCATTATATATATCTAGTTTTTTTGAAAGATCTAAAATTTTATCTAAGCCCAATATTTTTGCTATTCTCACTGTCATTAAATTTCTTGAGTATTCTATACCTTTTCGAAGAGTCGTTGGCCCATAAAATTTTTTACCGTAGTTTTCTGGTTTCCAATCTTTTAAACCTACTCCTTGACTTTCGACAAACGGGGCATCAAGAACTATAGAGTTTGGAGAGAAACCATTTTCCAACGCTGCTGCGTAAACAATCGGTTTAAATGCAGATCCTGGTTGTCTTTTAGCCTGTGTAACTCTATTAAATTCGCTTGATTTGAAATTAAATCCACCGACTAAAGCTTTCACATCACCAGAATATGGATCAAGAGCTACTATTCCACCATTTACTTTTGGATACTGTTTTAATGTCCAGAAAGTTTTTTCTTTTTTTACAAATATTACATCTCCAATATTAAATTTGTCTGTAATTTTTTTATTTTTTGTAATAGTCCACTTAAGGTTATTTAAATTTAAGACTCCCTCAAGTTTATTTTTTTCGTCTATAATTTTAAATTTTACCTCTGTATCATTAGTTTTAATAACTTCAGCAAATTCCCATTTTAATGTAGGATCAAGCTTAAATTTATCAATTTTATTTTTCCAATTTTTGTCTTTTATTTTATTTGTTAATGGCCCTCTCCAACCATGTCTTCTATCATATTGCTCTATTCCTTTTCTCAATGAATCTAAAGCTTGAATTTGGTAATTAATATTTAGAGGTGTTCTAATACTTAAGCCCTGTGAGTATAATTTTTCAAATCCATAATTTTCATTTACAGATCTTCTAACTTCCTCGGTGTATGAGTTAGCCTCATTTACAATTTCTATTTTTCTTCTTTTTAAATTTAAATCGGTATTTTTTAGTTCATTAAGTTGTTTTTTTGATATAAAATTATTATCGTTAAGATTTTTTAACACCAAATTTCTCCTAAATTTAGCAATTTCTGGATACTTATAAGGATTATATTTACTTGGAGCCTTTGGCAAAGCAGCTAATAATGCGGCATCAGAATATTTTAGTTCTTTGATTGGTTTATCAAAGTATTCTAAACTAGCTGCAGCAATTCCGTAAGTTCCTTGACCTAAATAGATCTGATTTAAATACAACTCTAATATCCTTTCTTTAGAATAGGCTCTCTCAATTCTAAAAGCTAAAATTGCTTCTTTTATTTTTCTTTTTAATGATACCTCATTAGTTAGCAGAAAATTTTTAGCAACTTGTTGAGTTATTGTAGATGCGCCCTCTAATCTTTTATTTTGTGAGATATTTTTTAAATTCTTTATAAATGCTCTTAATATACCTTTTGCGTCAACTCCTGGATGTCTAAAAAAGTTTTTGTCTTCAGCTGATAAAAAAGAATTTATCACAACCTCAGGTATAGAATCATAAGGCACAAATAATCTTTTTTGCAATGCATATTCTGCTATAAGCTTACCATCTTCCGAATAAACTCGGCTAGAAATCGGAGGCTGGTAATTTGACAGTTTTTTATAATCTGGCAATCCTATGGAAAAATACCATAAAGTTGAAAAAGCAAAAAAGAGCACAACTATAAAAGCTATTATAGAAAATTTAAGCGAAAAATTTAAAAATTTAAACATTTATGCATTTATCAATATAAAATTTGACTTTCTTAGGGCATCATCAATTGAATTATGTATATTTATTACCAAAATTGTATAAAATAAAAATATGACAAATTTTAAATTTATAGATTTCAAAAAAATAACAGGAATTCAAAAAAAATGGAAAAAAATTTATACATTGATGCATCGCATCCCAATGAAACTCGTATTGTTCTTAAATCAACTAATTCTATTGAAGAATATGAATTTGAGAATAAGAATAATTTAAATTTTAAAAATAATATATACTTAGGTACAATTAGTAGGGTTGAACCATCTCTTCAGGCTGCTTTTGTAAATTTTGGCAGAGAGCGTCATGGATTTTTGGCATTTAACGATGTTCAATCTGACTACTACCAAATACCCCTAGAAGACAAAGAAAAAATTAAAGTTGCAGAGGAAAAAATAAGAGAGGATTTAAAAAATAAGACATTAGATTTAAATAACGAGCAAGAAAGCCCCGAGATTAATAATGTAAGTCAGCCAGACGAAAATTTAAAAATTGAGAACAATAACAATAAAGAAGAAGTTCAAAAAAAAGAGTATAGAGAGGAAATAAAGACCTCTTTTGGTATAAAGAGATATAAAATACAGGAAGTTATAAAACCTGGTCAGGTAGTTTTAATTCAAGTAATAAAAGAAGAGCGTGGCCAAAAAGGAGCGGCATTGACTACTTTTATTTCTCTAGCTGGAAAATATATTGTTTTAATGCCGAACACTCCTAAAGGCGGAGGAATATCAAGAAAGATATTTAATTCTTCAGACAGACAAAAAATTAGAGCAATTCTGAATGAAATTGATATCCCAAAAAGTATGGGCGTAATAGTAAGAACAGCAGGAGCAAATAAAACCAAAAATGAAATTGAGAAAGATTTTCAAAATACACTGGGGACTTGGGACGAGATAAAAGAAAAAGCTTTAGACTCTAATGCACCTTCTTTGGTTTATGAGGAGGGAGATATTATCAAAAGGACACTCAGAGATACATATGACAATGAAACAAAAAATATTTATATAGAGGGGAATGAGGCTTATCAAAAAGCAAAGAAATTTATGAAAGAGCTTATGCCCAAAAATGTAAAAAATATTAAAAAATACAGAGGTAAGATACCTCTTTTTCACGATGCAAACATTGAAAAGGAATTAAATAATATTTTTGAACCTACAGTTAAATTAAAATCAGGCGGATATTTAGTAATAAACCCGACTGAAGCTTTAGTTTCAATTGATATTAATTCTGGTCAGTCAACAAAACAAATCAATATAGAAAAAACAGCCCTTAACACTAATCTTGAAGCTGCTGAGGAAATCGCTCGTCAAATAAAACTCAGAGACTTATCTGGATTAATTGTAATAGATTTTATTGATATGATAAATTTTTTTAATAAAAGAACAGTAGAAAAAAAAATGAGAGAAAGTATTAGAAAAGATAGAGCTAGAATACAAATTGGAAGAATAAGTAATTTTGGTCTTTTAGAAATGACAAGGCAAAGGCTAAGAGAAGGATCAATAAAATGGGAGACACAATTATCTTTAAGCTCCTTTTCTCAAAAAGTTTTAAAGAAGATAAAACATCTTGCATTTTCGGACAGGGTAAAAATTATAAAAGCTTATATTCC
>CACECJ010000024.1 GCA_902557935.1 uncultured Pelagibacteraceae bacterium
GGCTATACAAATAGGAAATGAGGCGTACCCGCCCATTCCAAAGATAATTGATGGTTTGTTAAATACCAAAAATATTAATGATCTTAAAATCGAATATGGAATTAAGATTAATGATAAAAAAATTTTGAATATATTTTTTTTTAAAAACGGAGATGAAGGCAAAATTGAAATGTCAAAATTATCTAAATTATCAAGATATTTGTAACCTCTTTTGTCAGTAACTAGTTTTACTGCGTAATTTTGATCTTTTAGGTGTAGTGCCAAGTTATAACCAGGGAAAACATGACCTCCCGTTCCACCAATTGCTATTAATGCTTTTATTTTTTTACTCATACAAATATGATTTATTTTTAGTATAGTTTAAAATTATTCCTGCAAGAATAGAACTTCCAATCAAAGAGGATCCCCCGTAGCTAAGAAACGGTAACGTCATACCAGTTGTGGGGATTAAACTAGTATTTACTCCAACATGAATAAATGTTTGAAATATCAATAGCGTTGCTAATCCACATAAAGAAATTTTAGTTAATTGATCTTCTTGGTTAATACAATTTTTAATTATTCTAAATGCAATAAATAAAAATACTAAAATAATCATTATTGAAATTATTGATCCATACTCCTCAGAAATAATCGCGATTATATAATCAGTATGAGCTTCGGGAACACTATCTTTTAAGATTCCTTCACCCATGCCTTGGCCAGTCAATCCTCCGAGTTTAATTGCATCTAAAGCTGAAGATGATTGAAATTGATCTCCTTTACCTGGGTCTGTGAAAGCAATTAAGCGATTGATTATATAGCCAAATTTTTCTGGCATAAAGATAAGTAAAGAGCTTATTGAAGCAAAAATAATTAAGAAAAAACCAAAAATATAAAATAAATTCACTCCTGAGATAAAAACTGTTGCGATCCAGCTTCCAATTAATAAAATGGATTGACCAAGATCCGGTTGGTCAATTAAAAGTATAATTACGCAGAATAATAATAAAAAACTCAAAAGATATTTTGTTTGGGAATTTTTCAGTTTCTCGATAGTCAAAATTTTAACTGTGACTAAAATAAAAAATGGTTTTAAAATTTCTATTGGTTGCAATCTAAAAAAATAAAAATCTAGCCATCTTTTAGATCCTTTTACTTCTATTCCAATTATAGGAACCAAAGCTAAAAAAATAAAACAAATTATAAATAGCGGAAATATAATTTTTTTTAAAAAGGATGTTTTTATAAATGATATCAATATCATCAGGTTCAAGGCGAGGAATGTGAAGAATAAGTGTTTTGAGAAAAAGAAATAATAGTCTTTATTTAAACGCTCCCCAGCCAATGATGATGTTGATGAAAATGAAAAAAATAGTCCGAGGAAAAATAAAATTAAAAAGCCAAAAAAAATCTTTTTGTCAATGATACGCCAATAATTAATAAACTTTATTTTAAGTGATTCTTCTTGCATAAAATCTGCTTATTTTTTTGAACTTATCGCCTCTATGTTCAAAGTTCAAAAATTGATCAAAGGATGCCGATGCTGGACTTAGTAATATTTTATTATCTTTTAAGTTTGATATTTTTATATCTTTTAAGATCTGTCTTACTGCATTATTTAAATTTTTAACAATTTTATAATTCAGTTTATTGCGAATTTGATTTTTAAAAAAACTTACATTTTTGCCAATGATATATGACTTGACTATATTCTTTTTTAAATTTGTGAGATTAAACTTATCGTCTTTTTTAGGCAAACCTCCAACTATCCAAAAAATATTTTTTGAATTTTTTAAGGCTAATTTTGAAGCTTGGAATGTTGTAGCTTTTGAGTCGTTAATAAATACACAATTTTTTTTTCTAAGGAAAACTTCATATCTATGAGGCAAACCGGAAAATGTATTTAAAGACTTTAAGAACAAACTTTGTTTAATTTTAAGAAGTTTTATTAAGGTATAAACACTAGACATATTTTCGTCATTTATACTAAATTTCAAATATAAATTTTTTATCTTAGATTTAATTTTTTGGTAATTTTGAAGTTTTGGAACTAACAATTTTCCTAAAAAGTTTTTTTTTAAGTAATAAGACTTTAATTCATTATTGATTATTGCGTATTGATTTTGTTTTTGGTTTTTAAATATTCTAAATTTAGCATCTTTGTAATTTTGCATATTTCCATGCCAATCCAGATGATCATTTGAGATATTGAGTAATAAAGCATAATCAGGACGAATGAATTTCGAATAGGCGAGCTGAAATGAAGATGCTTCAATAATTACAATACTATCTTTTTTAACATTCAATTCCAGAGCAGGTGTACCTATATTGCCACCTAATAATGTTCTGAAGTTATTTTTTTTTAAAACATGATCTAGTATTTTACAAGTAGTTGATTTGCCATTTGTTCCAGTAACAACTATACTTTTTTTAAATTTTTTGAATAGATACAATAAATCTATATCCGTTATAATTTTTTTTTTATATTTTTTTAATTTATTCTTATTTTTTGATTTATTTAAGCTTACTCCAGGACTTAGAACTATGTAGTTCACTTTTTTTAAAATATTAGCCAAATTAAATGATTTTTTTTTTGAAAGTAATTTTTTTTCATCATCCCATGATGAATAATTTTTTATATTATTTTTTTTGAAAAATTTTATAACTGACTTTCCTGACAAACCTAATCCGTAAACAAGAAAAGAGAGTTTTTTTAATTTATTAGCAGATAAAACCATTCGTTACCTAAGTTTTAAAGTAGCTAAGCCTACTAAAGCTAATATTATAGCTATAATCCAAAAACGAATAACGATTGTTGATTCTGCCCAGCCCTTTTTTTCAAAGTGGTGATGAATTGGTGCCATTTTAAAAATTCTTTTACCTGTTAATTTATAGGAAATAACTTGGATTATCACTGAAACAGTTTCTAAAACAAATAGCCCGCCAACTATTGCTAAAACAATTTCATGTTTAACAATTATTGCAATCGCTGCCAGTGACCCTCCTAATGAAAGAGAGCCTGTATCCCCCATAAAAATTTTTGCTGGAGGAGCGTTGTACCATAAAAAGCCCAAGCAAGCTCCAACTATAGATCCGCAAAAAATTGAAAGTTCTCCGACGTCCGGAATATATTGAATTTGGAGATATTCAGAGAAAATAGTATTTCCAACTACATAGGATATAAGAGTAAAGGAAAGAGCCACTAACATAACTGGCACTGTTGCTAATCCATCTAATCCGTCGGTTAAATTAACTGCATTTGAAGCACCTATAATTACAAACAAACCAAAAGGAATAAAAAATATTCCCATATGAAAAATTAAATTTTTAAAAAAAGGAAAATAAAGGTCATAAAGATATTCATGATTAGAGTACTTAGCTAAAATAAATAATACTAAACTGCTTATAATTAACTGGCCCGTAAACTTATATTTTGATTTTAATCCACTTGAATTTTTAAGTTTTATTTTTAATATGTCATCTAGTAGACCTAATGCACCTAAACTTAATGATACAAAAATTAGTGTCCAAACATAAACATTAGACAAGTCTGACCATAATAAAGTGCTAGAAATAATTCCTATTATAATAATAACTCCGCCCATGGTTGGAGTACCAGATTTTTTAACAATATGATCTATTGGACCATCTTGTCTAATTGGACCAGTAATCATTTTTTCAGAAAAAATTTTAATAAGAGGAGCCCCTATTATAAAGACAACTATTAATGAAGTCATTACAGATAAACCTGTTCTAAATGTTAAATATTTGAATACATTTAAAAAAGAATATTGTTCGATTAAAGATGTAAAAAAATGAAATAGCATCTAGTAACCTTTTATCATCCTTTTGCTTAAATTGATTAAACCAGTCGCGTTTGAACCTTTAATCATTAAATAATCATTATTAGCTATAATCTTATTTAAAATAAAATCCATATCTTCTTCATGCTGAAATATATTTCCTCTCTTCTGTCTAACAATATTCTGATATGTAAATAAAGTTTTGCTACCCTTAATGAAAACTTTATCTATATCTGAATTGTTAATAACTTTTGATAAATCTTTATGAAATGCAACTGATTTTTTACCTAATTCAAGCATATCTCCAAGTAATAAATATTTTTTAAAGTTAATTTTTTTAATAGCATTAAAATTTTTAATAGCATTTTTTACAGAGAGAGGATTCGCGTTGTAACTTTCATCAATTAGATTAAAGGTTTTTTTGTATCTTT
>CACECJ010000025.1 GCA_902557935.1 uncultured Pelagibacteraceae bacterium
GAAGTTGTTGAAAAAGCAGACCCTCATATTGGACTTCTTCATAGAGGAACAGAGAAACTAATTGAACAAAAAACTTATACTCAGGCTCTTCCTTACTTTGATAGATTAGATTACGTCGCGCCAATGAATCAAGAACATGCTTTTGCTTTAGCAGCAGAAAAACTTTTGAATATTGAAGTCCCAATTCGGGCAAAATATATAAGAGTAATTTTCTGCGAAATAGGAAGAATATTAAGTCATATTTTAAATGTTACAACTCAGGCATTAGATGTAGGAGCTTTAACGCCTTCTTTATGGGGGTTTGAGGAGAGAGAGACTTTAATGACATTTTATGAACGAGCATCTGGCTCAAGATTGCATGCCAATTACTTCAGAACGGGAGGAGTTCACCAAGATATACCTAATAAATTAATAGATGATATCGAAAAATTCTGCAGATCTTTCCCTAAAATTATTAATGACCTTGAGGCTTTACTTACTGAAAATAGAATTTTTAAACAAAGAAATGTTGAAATCGGAATAGTAAGTAAACAAGAGGCATTGGATCATAGTTTTTCTGGAGTAATGTTGAGAGGATCTGGTGTACCATGGGATTTGAGAAGATCTCAACCTTATGAAATTTATAAAGATTTAGATTTTAAAATTCCAGTTGGTAAAAACGGTGACTGCTATGATCGTTATCTTTGCAGAATAGAGGAAATGAGAGAAAGTGTTAAAATTATTTTGCAGTGCATTGAAAAACTTCCTAAAGGTCCTGTTAAGTCGATAGATGGTAAGATTTCTCCACCAAGCAGAGTAAACCTAAAACAATCTATGGAGGCTTTAATACATCATTTCAAATTATTTACAGAAGGATACAGAGTACCAAAAGGAAATGTTTATACAGCTGTTGAGGCACCAAAGGGAGAATTCGGTGTATACTTAATTTCAGACGGAAGCAATAAACCCTATCGATGCAAGATTAGAGCACCAGGTTTTTCTCACTTACAAGCAATGGACTACCTCATTCGTGGGCATATGTTAGCAGATGTCCCGGCAGTTCTAGGGTCATTGGATATAGTTTTTGGAGAGGTGGATAGATGAGTTTAAAAAAAATCCATGATGAACAACCAAAAGAATTTAAATTTTCAGAGGAAAATTTAACTAAATTTGAAGAAATTTTAAAAAAATATCCCAAAAAAAATAAAAAAAGTGCAGTAATGCCACTTCTTTATTTAGCGCAAAAACAAAATAATAATTGGATTCCACTAGCCGCTATGAAATATATAGCAAACCTTTTATCAATGCCATACATTTCAGTTTACGAAATTGCAACATTTTATACAATGTATAATTTAGCTCCAGTAGGGAAACACTTTGTGCAAGTGTGTACTACAACGCCTTGTTTAATTCGAGGTGCTGATAAAATTGTCAACCTTTGCAAAGAAAAAATCTCTGAAAATGAAAATGAAATCTCTAAAAACGGAAGTTGTTCATGGATGGAAGTTGAATGTTTAGGAGCATGCGTAAGCGCTCCAATGATACAAGTTAATGAGAATTATTATGAAGATCTTGATGAAAAAAGCACCTCAGAAATTTTAGACTCACTTATTAATGATAAGCCCTTAAAACCTGGCTCTTATCGTGGACGTAAAAGTACTGCTCCCGAGAAAAATCAAAAAATAAATGGAGAAAAACATGCTTAAATCAGAAAATAAAATTTTTAAAAATCTTTATAACGATCATGGATGGGATATTGAAAATGCAATAAAGAGGGATGATTGGAAGGAAACTAAAAATATTATCTCTAAAGGAAGAGAGTGGATTATTAATGAGGTAAAAATCTCTGAACTTAGAGGAAGAGGAGGAGCAGGTTTTTCCACTGGTCTTAAATGGTCTTTTGCTCCAAAAGAAGTTGGATCAAGACCACATTATTTAGTTATTAATGCTGATGAGTCAGAGCCCGGAACATGTAAAGACAGAGATATCTTAAGGTTTGAACCTCAAAAGCTAATTGAAGGATGTTTAATTGCTGGATATGCAGTAAACGCTCATGTTTGTTACATTTATATAAGAGGCGAGTATTCTAATGAAGGTAAAAGATTACAAGATGCAATTAATCAAGCATATGAAAAAAAATTTCTTGGAAAAAATGCATCTGGATCTGGATGGGATTTTGATATTTTTATTCATTATGGAGCAGGCGCGTATATTTGTGGTGAAGAAACTGCTTTATTGGAAAGTATAGAGGGAAACAAAGGTCAACCTAGACTAAAACCCCCGTTTCCTGCTTTAGTAGGTTTATATGGTTGCCCGACTATTGTTAATAATGTTGAAACAATCGCTGTAGTTCCAACTATTTTAAGAAGAGGTGGTAAATGGTTTGCTTCATTAGGTAAACCAAAAAATACTGGAACAAAAATATTTTGTATATCAGGAAATGTTAATTCTCCTTGTAATGTCGAGGAAGAAATGGGGATACCTTTAAAAGAATTAATCGAAAAACACGCTGGTGGAGTTGTTGGAGGTTGGAACAATCTTCAAGCCGTAATTCCTGGGGGTTCATCAATGCCATTAATTCCAAAAAAAGTATGTGACACAATTACTATGGATTTTGACTCTTTAATAGAAAATAAAAGTGGACTAGGCACAGCAGGAATAGTTGTTATTAATAAAGATCAAGACATAGTTGCATGTATGGCAAGAATAGCCAGGTTTTATAAGCATGAAAGCTGCGGTCAATGCACACCTTGCAGAGAGGGATCAGGATGGATGTGGAGAATATTAGACAGGGTAGTGAAAAGAAAAGCAACATACAATGATATAAATTTACTTTCTGATGTTACTAAACAAATAGAGGGACATACAATTTGCGCTTTTGGTGAAGGCTCTGCATGGCCAGTACAAGGATTACTACGACATTTTAGAAAGGAAATTGAAAGCCGATGTAGAGAGGAACCATTAATAAAAAAGAGAATAAACAATCCTTATTTAGTTGATCAACATCTCTTGGAGAATAAAAATGCCTAAAATTAATATTAATGGAAAGGAGATAGAATTCGAAAAAGGAATGACAGTTCTTCAAGCCTGCGAGATAGCTGGTGTAGAAATACCTCGATTTTGTTATCACGAGAAATTATCTATTGCTGGAAATTGCCGAATGTGTCTTGTCGAAATGGAAAAGTCGCCAAAACCTATAGCTTCATGTGCAATGCCTGCAACTGAGGGTATGAAAATTAAAACTAATACTGATATAGTTGAGAAAGCCAGAAAAGGAGTAATGGAATTTTTACTCGCCAACCATCCCTTAGACTGCCCTGTTTGTGATCAAGGTGGTGAATGTGATCTACAAGATCAATCTATGTACTATGGAGTGGACAAATCAAGATTTGTTGAAAATAAAAGGCAAGTCAAAGAAAAATATATGGGTCCATTAATAAAAACCCAGATGACTAGATGTATACATTGCACTAGATGTATAAGATTTGCAACGGAAGTAGCTGGTGTACCTGAAATAGGGGCTATAGGCAGGGGAGAGAATATGGAGATCACCACATATTTGGAAAAATCAATGGAGTCAGAACTTTCTGCTAATGTAATAGATTTATGTCCTGTGGGAGCTCTTACATCTAAACCTTACGCATTTGAAGCAAGACCTTGGGAGCTTAAAAAAACAGAAAGCATTGACGTAATGGATGCTGTTGGTTCTAATATAAGGGTAGATACTTATAATTGGGAAGTGAAACGAGTATTACCAAGACTCAATAATGATATCAACGAGGAATGGATTTCAGACAAAACAAGATATTCTTGTGACGGTCTTCTAAAGCAAAGATTAGATATTCCTTATGTAAAGAGAAATAATAAACTTGAAAAATCTAATTGGGATGAAGCTATTTCACTTTTAGCAGAAAAGATAAAAACTATAAATCCAGACGAAATAGGTGGTCACATTGGTGATTTGGTAAACCTAGAAAATGCTTTAAGTTTTAAAAAATTTTTTTCAATAATAAAAAGTGATAATTTAGAATTTAGAGAGAGAAAATTTTACTTAAATTCCTCTGATAAAAACAATTACATATTTAATTCATCAATCAAAGGTATTGAAGAGACTGACTTAATTCTTTTGATTGGTACAAATCCAAGACATGAAGCTACAATGCTTAACGCAAGAATAAGAAAAGTATT
>CACECJ010000026.1 GCA_902557935.1 uncultured Pelagibacteraceae bacterium
CTATTTTACTTGGTTCAAATCAAGGCAGAAAAGTATATACAAAAAAACTTTACAGTTTAGTTGAAAGATACAGTCTGACAAAAAAAATAAAATTTATAAATCACTGTCGAGAAATGCCACTAGCTTATTCATTGGCTGATGTTGTAGTTTCAGCATCAATTGAACCAGAGGCTTTTGGAAGAGTCTCAGTAGAGACTCAATCGATGTGTAAACCAATAATAGCAAGTAATATTGGCGGATCTAAAGAAACAATTTTGAATAAAAAATCTGGATTTTTATATAAACATGACGATCCAAGAGAACTTGCTAAATATTTAAATACTGTTATTCAATTAAGTCAGGAAGAGTTGAAATTAATGGGAAACGAGGGTAGAAAAAACATAACAAAAAAATTTGATGTTGAAGTAATGTGTGACTCAAACTTAAGAGAATACAAAAAGTTATTAAAAAATTAATGCCTCAAATTCAATTATTAGACGGTAAAAAAATTCCTTTTGAAAAAAAAATTACTGGTTTGGAGCTTACAAAAAAAATTAGTAAATCTTTGCAGAAGTCTGCTCTTATTATGGAGGTAGACGGAGAGCTAAAAGACTTAAGCTACCAAATTTCAAAAGACTCAAAAGTTAGAATCATTACATCAAAGGACAAAGAAGGTTTAGAGGTTATAAGACATGATGCAGCGCATATTATGGCTATGGCTGTGCAAGAATTATTTCCAGGCACTCAAGTTACTATTGGTCCAGTTATTGAAAACGGTTTTTTTTATGATTTTGCTAGAAAAGAACCTTTCACAAGTGATGATTTAAAAAAAATTGAAAAAAAAATGTCAGAAATAATTGATCGTGATGTAAAAACTAGACGAGAAGTTTGGAAAAGAGATAAAGCTATAGAGCATTTTAAAAAAATTGGTGAAAAATATAAAGCAGAAATTATTGAGAGTATTCCACCAAATGAGGAGCTCTCCGTTTATCATCATGGTGAAACTTGGCATGATTTATGTCGGGGCCCTCATTTAGCTTCTTCAGGTAAAATTGGTAAAGCTTTTAAATTAACTAAAGTGTCAGGCGCTTATTGGCGAGGGGACTCAAAAAATGAAATGTTGCAAAGAATCTACGGAACATGCTGGAGCTCTAAAAAAGAATTAGATGCTTATCTTCAACGTTTAGAAGAGGCTGAAAAAAGAGACCATAGAAAGCTTGGAAAAGAAATGGATTTATTTCATTTTAGAGAGGAAAGTCCAGGTTCAGTTTTCTGGCACGAAAAAGGCTGGCTGTTATTTCAAAGATTAGTTGAGTATATGAGAATGAAACAGAGATTGGCTGGTTATAGAGAAATTAATACACCTGAGCTTTTAGACAAAACGTTATGGGAAAAATCTGGTCATTGGGAAAAATTCGGTGAACATATGTTCACTTCTGAAACACCTGATGAAAAAACATTTGCAGTTAAACCAATGAATTGCCCCGGTTGTGTTCAGATATTTAATCAAGGTTTAAAAAGCTATAGAGATTTACCATTAAAGCTTTCAGAATTTGGTAAAGTTCATAGATACGAACCATCAGGCGCGTTACATGGATTGCTCAGAGTTAGGGCATTCACACAAGATGATGCTCACATTTTTTGTACTGAAGATCAAATTACAGAGGAATCTTTATCAGTTACTAAATTAATTTTAGAAATATATAAAGACTTAGGATTTAAAGATGTAATATTAAAGTACTCTGATAGGCCAGATCAAAGAGTTGGAGACGATAGTATTTGGGACAAGTCAGAGGCCGCACTTTTGACAGCTATAAAAAAATCTAAACTTGAATATACAATTAATAAGGGAGAGGGTGCTTTTTATGGTCCTAAAATTGAATTTGTTTTGAGGGATGCAATCGGTAGAGACTGGCAGTGCGGAACTTTGCAAGTAGATTTAAATTTACCAGGAAGACTTGGCGCATCTTATGTAGCTAAGAATGGAAACAAAAAAATCCCAGTGATGTTGCATAGAGCTTTATTTGGTTCCCTTGAAAGGTTTATAGGAATTTTAATTGAAAATTATGCAGGTAAACTACCTTTCTGGCTGTCTCCAGTACAAGTAGTGGTTTGTCCAATCGCAGAAGACAACAACAATTATGTCAAAAAGTTATTTGAAGATTTATTTAAAGAAGGTATAAAATGTGAAATGGATTTAAGAAATGAAAAAATAAATTATAAAGTAAGAGAACATTCGCTTGCAAAAGTACCTTATATAATTGTATGTGGAAAAAAAGAAGTTGTAGAGAACACTGTTACTGTGCGAAAATTAGGTTCAGATAAACAAGTTATTATGAAAAGAGAAGAATTGATTAAAAATATGATAGACTTAAATAAGTTACCTTTAAATTAAGTGTCAAACCCAAAATCAAATTATTTCCAGCGGAGAACAAAACCTCAAGGGCCTAGAGCAAATGAGCGAATAAGAGCATTAGATGTTCAAGTAATTGGGAGTGATGGATCAAATCTCGGAACAATGCCTTTGAATAAAGCCATAGAACTTGCAAAACAAGAGTATTTAGATTTAATAGAAATTTCACCCAATGCTAATCCGCCGGTTTGCAAGATCATGGATATGGGTAAACATAAATACGATTTGCAAAAAAAAGCAAATCAAGCAAAGAAAAAACAAAAAACTGCATCTTTAAAAGAAATAAAGTTGAGGCCTGGAACCGAAACTCATGATTACAACTTTAAAATAAAGAATGCAAAAAAATTTATTACTAAAGGAGATAAAGTTAAGTTCACTGTCAAATTTAAAGGACGTGAAATGCAACATACTGAATTAGGAAAAAATTTAATGAATAAAATTATCGAAGAGACGAAGGATGTAGCTAAGGTTGAGAGCCAGCCTAAATTCGAGGGAAAACAAATGGTTATGATCATTCAACCCATTTAAATCAATCATTATAGTCACTTGCTAAGAAAGATTATTGCATATATATATCCCAGGTATTTATGCCAAAACTTAAAACCAAAAGCTCAGCTAAAAAAAGATTTAGATTTACAGCTTCAGGAAAAATTAAGATGCCACAAGCTGGAAAGCGTCACGGTATGATAAAAAGAACCAATTCACAAATAAGAAAACAAAGAGGTACTACGATTATGTCTAAACAAGATTCGAAAATTGTTAAGTCGTATATGCCATATAACTTAAGAGGATAAAATGGCAAGAACAAAACGTGGAGTTGTAAGCAGAGCAAAACATAAAAAAGTTTTAAAAACTGTTAAAGGACAATACGGGAGAAGAAAAAACACAATTCGAATAGCTCGTCAGGCTATGGAAAAAGCCATGCAGTATGCCTACCGTGACAGAAGAGCAAAAAAGAGAGATTTCAGATCTCTTTGGATACAAAGAATTAATGCTGGCGTTAGAGCAGAAGGTTTAACTTATTCTAAATTTATAAACGGATTAGCAAAATCTAAAATTAAATTAGATAGAAAAGTTTTAGCAGAACTTGCTTATAATAATCCAGAAGTTTTTAAATCAGTTGT
>CACECJ010000027.1 GCA_902557935.1 uncultured Pelagibacteraceae bacterium
AAATAATTTGAAAAAAATAGAATCTCTAGAAAAAAAATTGATTAATAATATGGATGAAAACTCTTTCTCAGAATTAATTAAGCTTAAAAACCAAATAAATAGGGAATAAATAAAGTATAGATTTTTTTTATCTAGTCATTATATATTCCTTTAACTTCACATATGGCTGAAAAATTAATTACAAAATCCTTTGAGCGGCTCTTAGATAAAGGAAAGCATAGAGGTTTTATAACCTACGATGAGCTGGGCAAATCACTAGGTAAAAGAAATGGCACACAAGACAATATTGAAAAAGCTTTAATTATCTTAGTTGAAGAAAAAATTACTTTAGTTGAAAAAAAATCACAATTCCAATCTAATAAGAAAAAAGAAACAACATCGTCAAATGAGGAGAAAACTTCGGATAAAAGTGACGATCCGATCAGAATGTACCTACGAGAGATGGGAGGTGTTGAACTTTTATCCAGAGAGGGTGAGATCGCAATTGCTAAGCGTATTGAAGCTGGTAAGGACGTTATGATAAATGCATTAACGCAAAGTCCAATAGTCGGAAAAAAAATATTTGAATGGAAAGACGAAATAGAAAACCAAAAATTATTAGTAAGAGATATAATTGATATAGACTCTACTTATGAAGATTTTGAGTCAGTTGACGAAGAGGACAATCTTAAAAAAGAAAAGAAACTAAAAAATAAAAAAGATGTAGATAAAGAAAGTCTATCAAAATTGAAAAAACCTGATGAAGAAGAGGGCTCAAATAACAATAATAATAATGATGATGATGAATTTAATTTATCTCTTGCAAAAATGGAGGAGGAGATAAAACCAAAAATTATAAGTATTTTGGACTCTTTAAATAAAAACTATTCTAAACTTAAAAAATACCAGACCGAAAAACTTGAATGTTTGCTTGCATCAAAAGAACTATCTGTCTCAAAAAATAAAAACTTTAAAAAGATTCAAGAAATTTTAGTGGATAATTTCAAAAATTTGCAATTAGCTCCTCACGTAGTCGAAGAACTTGTTCAATCTCATTATAAAGAGAACAAAAAGATTGTTTCGTTAGAGGGAGTACTATTGAGACTTGCGATGGATAACAAAATTTCAAGAGACGAGTTTTTAAAATATTATCTCGGCAATGAAATTAACCCAAAATTCGAATCATTTTTGAAAGAAAATCCTACCTGGAAAGCTTTCTTTAAAAAATATAAAAAAGACTTTATAGAAATAAGAGATAGATTAGTTGAATTTAGTAAAAAAATTGGCTTATCAGTAGGAGAATTTAAAAAACTAGTTAGCAGAATCCAAAAAGGTGAACGAGAGTCCAGATTAGCTAAAAAGGAAATGGTTGAGGCTAACTTGCGATTAGTTATTTCAATTGCAAAAAAATATACAAATCGAGGTCTGCAATTTTTAGATCTTATTCAAGAGGGAAATATTGGATTAATGAAAGCAGTTGATAAATTTGAATATAGAAGAGGATATAAATTCTCTACTTATGCAACTTGGTGGATAAGACAAGCAATAACAAGATCAATAGCTGATCAGGCAAGAACAATAAGAATACCTGTTCACATGATAGAAACAATAAATAAAATTGTTAGAACGCAAAGACAAATTATGAGTGAATTTGGTAGAGAACCAACACCAGAAGAACTAGCAAAAAAACTGGCCATGCCTCTGGAAAAAGTAAGAAAGGTTTTAAAAATTGCAAAAGAGCCTGTATCATTAGAGACTCCTGTTGGTGATGAAGAAGATAGTAGTTTAGGAGATTTCATAGAGGATAAAAATGCGCTTCAACCATTAGACACAGCTATTCAATCAAATCTAAGCGAGTCAACAACAAAAATTTTAGCATCTCTAACACCACGAGAGGAGAGAGTTCTAAGAATGAGATTTGGTATAGGAATGAATACCGACCATACATTGGAGGAAGTAGGGTTGCAGTTCTCTGTTACTAGAGAAAGAATAAGACAAATTGAAGCTAAAGCATTGAGAAAACTTAAACACCCAAGTAGATCAAAACAGTTAAAAAGTTTCCTAGAAAAATAATCAAATTTGATATAATTTAAAATTGAGGGCCTGTAGCTCAGTTGGTTAGAGCAGTACACTCATAATGTATTGGTCCCAGGTTCGAGTCCTGGCGGGCCCACCACATCAAACATAAATTAATTTTTTATATAATCTTCTAATTTTTGAATTAAAATATTAATATTATTGTTGTTAGATATTAATATTGAGGAAAATTCTTCTTTTTGTGTTCTGGCTAAACTTAAACCCTCTACAATAAGGTCTCTAATTAATGGTTTATCAGGATTTTTTGTATAAATTCTCCAATCAATTTTTATCTCTGGTCCACCGTTTTCAGGAATCACCTTTGAGCTGACTATAGTGTAATTCGAACTTTTTTGCTCTGAGCCGAGTATTTCAAATTTACTTGATGAATAATCTGATAACCTAGAGGTTAGATTTTTTAAAAAATACCTCTCAAAAGAGTTTTGATATTTTTGAAGTGTTTGTTCATCAGATGATTTTCTGAGTTCTCCTAAAGTGTATAATCCTAAAGCATTGATATCTACGTTTTCTAATGCAATATTTTCAACAAAATTTGATTTTTTTTCCTTACTTAAACTTGTATCTGACAAAGTATTAATTGCGTCAGTTACTATCTCAGAAATAAATTGTTCAGGATTGCTACTGTATGCTTTTAAATAAGAAGTGTAGAATAAGCTTAGAACAAAAAAAACAGAGGTAATTTTTTTCATTGAAAATATTTTTTTAATTATCTAGACTTCCCCAGTCATCTTGTTCAATTTTAGAATTATTGATCTTATTTTCTCTATCTTGTAAATATATACTTTTGAAGGAAGCATATAAATCTATAGAATTTTTTTCTAAACTATCGAAATTTGTAATATTATCTGCTCTAAAATCTACTGCCGATGTACCTTTCACTGAAAAATAATCGATATTATTTCCAGAGACACTAAAAAGTTCTTTTTCCCTAATTGTAACATGAGCAAAAGGATCAATGAACGTATCTGCAACTAGTCCGATAGAATCCCTTGCAGTAGTTGGACCTAAAATTGGCAAAACAAAATAACAGCCCGGCCCAAATCCGTAAGCACCTAAAGTTTGACCAACATCCTCTTTATTAGGTTTTAATCCTAATTTTTCTGCAGGATTTAAGAACCCCAGAATTCCTATAGTTGAGTTGACAACAAAACTTCCAGTAGAGTGACCAACTTGCTTTAAGTTACCTTGAAGCAAAGAATTTGGTATTGATAGTAATGTTGCAATATTTGAGGTGAAATTGTTTGTACCTGACTTAATAACCTCAGGGAGTTTATTGTAACCTTTTGCAACAGGTTCTAATACAACATCATCGAATGCAAGATTAAACTTAAAAACTACTCTGCTGACACTTTCAAAGCATT
>CACECJ010000028.1 GCA_902557935.1 uncultured Pelagibacteraceae bacterium
TCAAGACATAAATAAAAAAGCGTGTGCTCCAGATATCAGAAGAAATTATGAAGTGTTAATTGAAAAAAACTTTAATAATATAAATTTAAAATTATTGGAAGGTAAGTAAATGTAAATAAATAAGTGTAAACGCCAATACGCAGGGGCGTTCTGTTGCCAGGTGCCCTGAACCTTTTAACGTTATACAACAATTCTAGATCATAAAAAACGGTTATTTCTTTTCTGGGTGAGTCCGTATTGAGTCCGCCAGTGAGTCCTGTTATATTTTTGAAATGAAAAATTCTTTTGTTAAATTTTTAGTTGAATTAGTTATTTTTTTAGCTCTAGGGGGAGTCGTTAAGTTTTTGCTTAACGCCGTTAATATAACTAGCGATATTCCATTAATGATCTTTTTTGGGATAGGGCTTTTTATTTTATTTAGCAGGAATGAAAGTTTTTTTAAAAGTATTGGTGGATAAATTTCTTTTCTCACTGAGTCCTATGTGAGTCCAAAATAAAAATAGTTGTGAATTAATAAGTGTTAACGCCAATACGCAGGGGCGTTCTGTTGCCAGGTGCCCCAAACCCCGACACTTAATTAACTAGGTTAATTAAGCTGCAAGTGCAAATTTTTGATTTGCAATTATAAATTGGCCCGTTACGTCGGAACCATCTCGTACGAAAGAACAGCCTTTAGACACCCGTCGATCCTAATTCACCCCCGTAAGTTGTAAATGGTGGAGGTGGTGGGTACTGCCCCCACGTCCGTGATGTTTATTACGAAATTCGTTTATCGTCATAGTTGGAAAACCAACACTATTAATATAAAACTCTTTTTAAGAGATTCAATAATTAATTCAAAATGAAACTTACTAAAGAACAAAAGCAAGAAATTGCCGATCAACAAGCTCAAAAAAACACTACAAAAAGAGTTACCTCTCCAGAATTAGAAAAAATTTTATATGAGGCTCTTCCAGTATTAGACCATGGTTTCGTTAGAGTGGTTGATTATATGGGTGACGATAGTTCAATAGTTCAATCTGCAAGAGTTTCATATGGCAAGGGAACAAAAAAAGTTTCTACTGACGAGGGATTAATTAAGTATCTAATGAGACACTGGCATTCTACGCCATTCGAAATGTGTGAGATTAAATATCACGTCAAGCTTCCAATTTTTATTGCACGTCAATGGATTAGACATAGAACAGCCAATGTGAATGAATATTCTTTTTCTCTAATTAATCCCGCTTTAATAACTTCATGTTTTAATGTTGTTCCATTTTTGTGTGCTGTTTTTGCAATATTTGCAGCTTTATCATAACCAATTTTCGGAGCTAGTGCAGTAACCAGCATTAATGAGTTATCTAGAAGATATTTAATTCTTTTTTTATCTGCCTTTATTCCTTTAACACAATACTTAGCAAAAGTTTTTGCAGAGTCACTCATTATTTCAATAGATTGAAGAATGTTATGGATTATTAAAGGTTTAAAAACATTTAGTTCAAAATGACCGTGAGAACCTGCCATAGTAATTCCATTGTGATTACCAATAACCTTTACACAAACCATAGTGACTGCTTCTGATTGTGTTGGATTTACTTTTCCAGGCATGATCGAAGAACCAGGTTCGTTTGAAGGCAAAATAAGTTCTCCATAACCTGCTCTAGGACCAGAACCCAAGAATCTTATGTCATTGGCTATTTTCATTAAACAAACGGCCGTAGTGTTTAATGTTCCTGAGAAGTTTACTATTTCGTCATGAGCTGCTAGAGCCGCAAACTTATTAGATGAGGGTCTAAAAGGAAGTTTTGTAATTTTTCTTATTTGATTTATAATTTTTTTATCAAAATTTTTTCTTGTATTTAATCCTGTTCCAACAGCAGTTCCTCCTTGAGCTAAATTGTAAATTTCTTTTAATGCAATCTCAATTCTTTCAATACATTTTTTAAGCTGAGCATGATAACCAGAAAATTCTTGGCCTAAAGTCAAAGGGGTAGCATCTTGTAAGTGAGTTCTTCCTACCTTAACGATTTTGCTAAAATCCTTAGACTTTTTTTTAAGCTCTTTTTCTAAAAGTTTTAAGGATGGTAAAAGTTTTTCCCTAGATTTTAAAGCTATTGCAATATGCATTGCTGTTGGAAAAACGTCATTGGTAGACTGTGACTTATTTACGTGATCATTTGGATGTACAGGTTTTTTTGTTCCCATTTTACCACCCATCATTTGTATCGCTCTATTAGCAATAACTTCATTTACATTCATGTTTGTTTGAGTTCCTGATCCAGTCTGCCATACTTTTAAAGGAAAGTGTTTATCATGCTTTCCCTTAATAACTTCGTCAGCAGCTTTAACAATAAATTTACTTATTCTAGGCTCTAAATCTTTATTTTGCGAGTTAACTAATGCAGCAGCTTTTTTAATTATTGCTATAGAATGAATTACTAAGGGCCTAACTAAAAAATCACCAATATTGAAAAACTTGTTTGATCTTTCTGTCGATGCGCCCCAATACTTATCACCAGGCACTTTTATTTTCCCAATACTGTCGAATTCTGTTCTGTATTTCATATTTGATTCTTTGCTATAATACACTTTTATAGAATATTTATAAATTACAAAGGAATTAAAATGACAAATTTTGATAGTGTGAAAAAGTTCATGAAAACTTTTGGTCAAGAAGTTAAAGAAAAAGCAGGTTTTCCAAGCGATAAGATTACCTCTTTAAGATACGCTTTAATAAAAGAAGAGTTGGAGGAGTTGAAAGAGGCGATCGAAAAAAAAGATATCAAAGAAGTCGCTGATGCATTGACAGATATTTTATATGTTACCTATGGCGCTGGCCATGCTTTTGGAATAAATTTAGACAAATGTTTCGAAGAGGTTCAAAATTCAAATATGAGCAAATTGGGTAAGGATGGCCAGCCAATCTACAACGAAATGGGAAAAGTTATGAAAGGTCCAAATTATTTCAAACCAAATTTAAAAAAATTTGTTGCTTGATGAAAAAAAATTATCATTGGATATTGTTGGGTATAGCATTAGGGATAGCAATTTATATAGTCGATAAGTATATTTTTTAAAAATGATAAAATTTTTAAATGGTCGACTTACTTTAATATTAATTATCCTATTAGGTTCAGTTTTAAGACTATATAATATTAATTTTGATGATCTTTGGTATGATGAAATTTTAAGTTTCTGGGTAGTTAATCCTCAACATACACTCAATGAAAGTTTTTCTATTCATAACAAACTTGAAACAAATACTTTTACTTTTCACTTTTTAATAAAACCAATTTATTATTTTTTTGATTATAATTTTAGTCATATAAGATTAATATCAGCTTTATTTGGAATAATGTCCATTTTTCTTTCAGTTAAAATTGCCAAGTTATT
>CACECJ010000029.1 GCA_902557935.1 uncultured Pelagibacteraceae bacterium
TTATGATTTAAGAACTGTAAGAAGTAAAAAACTAGTAAAACCAATTTATTTTACTCAGTTTCCTAGAGATTTAGATAATTTACAAAGTGTGCAATTGAAAAAAGAAACCTTTATTAAAATTGTATTGCCATTAATCGTTGCTGAAAATGAGAAAATTTTAGATGATAGAGAAAAACTCAGAATCTTAATTGATAAAAAATATACAACGGACTCTGAAAAACAATGGTTAAGACAAAAACTTTTAGAATATAAAGTGAAAAAAAGTGATCTTAATGAACTAATGTTCAGAATGGACATGATACCAGTTTCAATAGCATTGGCGCAAGCAGCAAAAGAAAGTGGTTGGGGAACATCAAGATTTGCTTTAGAGGGTAATGCAATCTTTGGTCAATGGACATGGGACGGACAAGGTATAGCACCTTTAAAAAGAGATGGAGATAAAAGTCACAAAATTTTAAAATTTCCCATTCTAAGAGCTTCAGTTAAGGCATACAAAAATAATTTAAATACACATAAAAGTTATTTTAAATTTAGAGAAAAAAGAAAACAATTAAGAAATAAAGAAAAAAGCGTTACAGGCTTGGCTTTGACTGATACTCTAAAAAACTACGCTCAAACAGGCTCTGAATATACAAAAATTTTAAATCAAATTATAACTCAAAATAACTTATCTGACTTTGAACGAGTTAGACTTATTAATTCTGTTAAACAAGTTGAATTAAACTCTTAACAAATTATTTTTCACTAACAACAAATTGAACACCTAACCACCTCCAAAACCCGTTCATTTCTTTTAGTGAACAATTGATTCTTCCTCTTTCACCAACAAATTTTTCTGAAATTTTTATTTCTAGAATAGTATTTTTTATAAAAGAAATTTCTGAGTTTCTCCATTTATCACCCTCATTTGAAAAACAGTTTATTTGATTTAAATTTCTTATATTTTCATAGAATTTTATTTTTACAGTCGGAGGATTTTTAGATTGTAGCAAATATTTATCTTCTGGAATAATTTCTTTGTACTTAAATGGCAGTGTTTTCATCAAAGTACTAAATCTTTTGATCTCACCATATTTCTCATTGATTGGAAACCTTGGTAATTCAAGCAAATCTTTTGTCTCGTCAATAACACCTGAATGCTGTCCAAAAGCATACTTAAAACCAAGATCCTGAATAATTTTTTTAAATTCAAGACTGTATTCCCCAAAAGGGTAAGAAAAAAAAATTGAATTACTACCTAACTTATTTTCAAAAATTTCAATCGATTTTAATATATCTTTCTTTATAACGTCAGCGTTTTCTTCAACTAAATATTCATGGGAGTGACTATGATTTCCAATTTCAACAAATTCTGATTTATGCAGTTCTTCAATTTGAGCCCAATTCATATAATTAAATGCACCAACTTCTCTCGTATTAACAAATAATATGAAAGGAATTTTTTTTGATCTCAATATTGGCCAAGCATTTTCATAAAAGGATAACAATCCATCGTCTATTGTTAATAAAATCTTTCTTTGTTTTTTTTGCAAGAGGCTTTGTAAAAAATTATTAGGATGAATAAATTGTAATCCTTCATTTTCAATGACTTCAAGCTGTTTTTTGAAAACATCAAGCTGGATATTTGTAGAGGGATACTTTTTTTCATTAAATCTATGATACATTATTGAAATCAAACCAAAATCATCGAAATTATTATTTTCCGAGGCAAATAACTTTGATTCACGAGAGTCTAAAGTTATAATAATGATTAAAATGATTAATAATTTTTTAATTATCAGTTTCATTGGTAAGGATGATAAATTAGGATTACGAATAAATAAAGATTTTTTTATTCATGAATTGAATAATAAGAAGAATTTACTTGTTTCAGAAATATTAAATTTTATCAACACCCACGATGTAATCTTAGATAAAAATTTTACCATTATAGTAAATCAGGGACCTGGAAGTTTTACAGGAGTTAGGGTAGCTATATCAGTTGCAAAAGGTCTTGAGATTTCTAAACAGGTTAGGATATTTGGTTACAGGAACGAGGATTTAGTGCATTTTGATCAGGAAAACGTTGAAATTTTATTAAAAGAAAAATTGATAGAAAAAAAATTGATTAAGCCCATATATTTAAGTTACATTAAGCTATGAGTATAATTGAGGAAAAATGTAAGCAAAAAGGAGTAAGACTTACGGATCAGAGAAAAATTATAGCCAAAGTGCTTTCTGAGTCAAAAGAGGTATATGGATCAAAAGATCATCCAGATGTTGATGAACTCCATAAAAGAGTATCTAGTTTAGATGACAGAATTAGCATTGCTACAGTTTATAGGACTGTAAAACTTTTCGAGGAAGCAGGCATTTTAGTTAAACACGATTTTAAAGCTGGAAAAGCTCGTTATGAAATTAATGATGATCACAACCATCTGATAGATATAAACAGCGGAGAAATAGTGGAGTTCGTTGATAAAGACATAGAAGACCTTCAAAAAAAAATTGCAAAAAAACTTGGATACAATCTTGTAGATCATAAACTCGAATTATATGGATCAAAAATAAAAAAATAATTTGGAAAAAAAAATTTTTATAAAAACATTCGGTTGTCAGATGAATGAATACGATAGTAATCGTATTTATGATTTAGTAAAAAAAATAGGATATAAAAAAACTGATAATTTAGACAAAACTGATTGTTACGTTTTAAATACTTGTCATATTAGGGAGAAGGCAACTGAAAAAGTATATCATGATGTAGGAAGAATAAAAAAAAAATTTAGAAATAAAAAAAAACCAATTGTAGTAATTACAGGATGCGTAGCTCAGGCAGAGGGTGAATTATTATTAAATAGGGAAAAATATATTGATGCAGTAATTGGACCTCAATCATATCATAAGTTTAATGATACTCTTATTAAAATAGAGAATGAGACTAAAAAAATAAATATTACAAATTTTGAAGTAATAGATAAATTTGATAATTTAAATTTAATTAAAAACACAAATAATAATATTTCATCATTCTTAACAATACAGGAAGGATGTGATAAATTTTGTAAGTTCTGCGTGGTTCCATACACAAGAGGAGCAGAATATTCAAGATCCTTAGATGAAGTATTAAAAGAGTGTAAAGTTCTTGTAGACAACGGATCAAAAGAAATAACTTTACTTGGCCAAAATGTAAATGCTTATAATTTTAAAGGAAAAAAACTTTCAGATTTAATTTTTGAAATTTCGAAAATAAAAGAATTAGAAAGAATTAGATATACAACATCTCATCCAATAGATTTTACTGAAGATTTAATTAAAGCTCACGGTTTCCAAAATAAGTTGATGCCACTTATTCA
>CACECJ010000030.1 GCA_902557935.1 uncultured Pelagibacteraceae bacterium
TATATTATTAAATTCTATCTGATGAGTTTCCTGTCTAGAAGTAACACTTAAATCAAAGACTTTTTTTTCGTTAATTAGCTTATTAATGAAACTTTCTGCAACTTGGCCAAAGCCAAAGCAAAAGACTTTAATTTTGCTCATTAACCTGCTTTCTTAGTATGAGGTCTTAAACTAATAGGATTGACTAATTTATCAAGCATTTCCATAGGGCAAATTTGTTTAAATTTTTTTAATTCGTTATCAAAGTTATTTAATATTTTCTGAGCAATTTTTGAATTTGTTTCTTTGACAAAAGTATTTAAACTTTCTTTCAAAAACTTTTTCCAATAATCTGTTTCAACTTCTTGCCAAACTATTGAAGTCGGATTAACAAAATTTTCAAACGTATTATTATCATCATAAACAAATGCCATTCCACCCGTCATTCCTGCTCCAAAATTGTCACCTACTTCTCCTAGTATTATAGCTGTTCCACCAGTCATGTATTCACAACCATGGGCTCCACATCCTTCAACGATTGAAAAACTTCCAGAGTTTCTAACTGCAAATCTCTCTCCCGCTTGCCCAGATACAAACAGTTTTCCTGAAGTTGCTCCATAAAGAACGGTGTTTCCTATTATTGTATTTTTGTTTGAAATTAATGAACTTTTTGGAGATGGATATACAACAATAGTTCCCCCAGATAATCCTTTGCCAACGTAATCATTGCAATCCCCTTCCACAATAAGTTTAACTCCTTTGGTTAAGAAAGCGCCAAGAGATTGTCCCGCTGAACCCTCTAGTTTAATATTAACCGTATTTTCATTTAATTTATTATTACCGAATTTTTTATAAATATGGTGAGATAATCTTGTTCCAACTGATCTTGAGGTGTTTTCTATCTCGTAATTAAATTTATTTTTTGAATCTGTTTTAATCTTATCTTTTATCTCAGACCAAATCTTTTCATCGAGTGTATCTGGTACTTCATTTATATGTTTGTCTTTACAATATCTTAAATTTTCTCCTGGATCAGCTTGAACTAACAGCGGGTTTAGATCTAGATCATCTAAATTTGAAGCACCCTTATTAACTTGTGATAGTAAATCAGTGCGGCCAATAATTTCATTTATAGATTTAAATCCTAGTGAAGCTAAGATTTCCCTAACTTCAGATGCAACAAATTTAAATAAATTTTCAACTTTTTCAGGCGTACCAGTAAATTTTTCTCTTAATGAAGGGTCTTGGCTACATACACCTACCGGGCAAGTGTT
Organism: uncultured Pelagibacteraceae bacterium; assembly: GCA_902557935.1. GTDB lineage: Bacteria > Pseudomonadota > Alphaproteobacteria > Pelagibacterales > Pelagibacteraceae > Pelagilacustribacter. Next base: position 1,254 of record CACECJ010000030.1, read on the forward strand.
TGAGTGACACTGTCTCACCATTATACATCCCATTGCTACTAATGAAGAGGTACCCATGCCGTATTCTTCAGCACCCAGCATGGCTGCAATTACTACGTCCCTACCAGTTTTCAGACCGCCGTCAGTTCTAAGTGTAACGTTATGTCTTAAATTATTTAAAGTGAGAACCTGATTAGCTTCAGTTAAGCCCATTTCCCATGGAATACCTGCATACTTTATACTTGTTTGTGGGCTGGCTCCAGTTCCTCCAGAATGACCGGATATCAAAATAATATCTGCCTTAGCTTTTGCCACTCCAGCAGCAATTGTGCCTATCCCAGTTGAGGCGACTAGTTTTACTCCTACTCTAGCTTTAGGATTTATTTGTTTTAAATCATAAATTAATTGAGCTAAATCTTCAATTGAGTAAATATCATGATGAGGGGGAGGAGAAATTAAAGTAACTCCTGGAGTTGAATGTCTCAATCTAGCTATTTCCTTTGTCACCTTGAAACCTGGAAGCTGTCCTCCTTCACCTGGTTTTGCACCCTGAGCAATTTTAATTTCTATTTCATTTGCGTTATTTAAGTAATCTACTGTAACACCAAATCTTGCTGATGCGATTTGTTTTACTCTTGAGTTTGCGCTATCACCATTGGGAAGGACCTTAAATCGTTTGGCATCTTCCCCTCCCTCACCGCTACATGAGGCTCCTTTAATTCTATTCATGCCCATTGCTAGTGTCTCGTGTGCTTCAGCTGATAAAGCTCCATGTGACATACTTCCGCTTCCAAATCTTTTTAAAATTTCTTCGAGTGGCTCAACTTGTTCAATGCTTATTTTATCCTTACACTTTTTAAATTCTAGTAAATCCCTTATATTTATTGGTGGAAGATTATGTATTCCATTAGAGTATTTTTTATATTGATCATAAGATCCACTTCCAACTGCGCTTTGAAGTAAGTGGATTAATCTTCCTTGGTATTGATGATCTTCTCCGCTTTTTCTATATCTATAAAGTCCCCCGATAGGTAAGGTGAAAATGTTTTTTGCACTAAACTTAGCATGAAGCTCTTTAATTTTTTTCTCGATTCCAATGACTCCAATTCCTGAGATTCTTGAGGACATTCCAGGAAAATAGTCAGATACAATTGCTCTACTCAGACCAACAGCTTCAAAATTACAACCACCTCTATAGGAACTTATTACAGATATTCCCATCTTAGACATAATTTTTAGTAACCCGGCATCAATCGATTTTTTAAATTTTTCGACACAGCTCTCAAAGTCAGATTTACCAAATAATTTTTTTTCAAACCTTTGATATATACTGTCTATAGCTAAATATGGGTTTACAGTTGTAGCGCCAACTCCAATTAGAACAGCGAAGGAATGAGTATCTAAAGCGTCCGAGCACTCTACATTTAAGGAGCAATATCCTCTAAGGCCATGCTTAACTAAATGTGAATGAACTGCCCCAACTGTCAATATACTTGGAATACTTGCTTTTTGGTTATTAATATTTTTATCTGATAAAACTATACATGTACTCCCTTCTCTTACAGAAGTTTCTGCTTCCACTCTAATCGCTTCTATCCTATCTTTTAAAGAAGTAGAAATATCGAACGTACAATCTATTTGTTTTGTTTTTTTTGAAAAAAATTTTTTAAATTTCTTAAATTGGGAATTGGTTAGT
>CACECJ010000031.1 GCA_902557935.1 uncultured Pelagibacteraceae bacterium
GTGTCGTCGCCCATTGATCCTGAAGCCTCTTTTCCCTCCTCAGCCATTGGATGTAAGATTAATTCTAAATCTTCAATACTAAGTCCAGATAAGTACTGTCTCTTTCTTAAATCTTCGCTAGTGAAATTTGGTTTTTCATCTTCATTTGAGATTTTTTTTTCTAGATCAATTATCTGTTTATTATATTTTTTATAGTCTTTTGCTAATAAGTCTTTTATTGCTTTATCTTTAAATAACTGTCCTTTTTTTAAATCAATCGCAATAATTTGTCCTGGGCCTAACTTGCCTTTCTCAATAATTTTTTCTTCAGGGATTTTTATCATCCCTGTTTCAGATCCTGCAAAAAATAGATCATCCGAAGTAATTGTATACCTTAAGGGTCTTAATCCATTTCTATCTGAGGATGCTAAAACCCATTTTGCATCAGTTGCACAAATAGCTGCTGGTCCGTCCCAAGGTTCAATTGTGCTATTTAAAAAATTAAATAAATCTTGATGATTTTTTGGGACAGTTTTACTCCTTTTTGACCACGCGTCGGGTATCATCATTAATTTAATTAGAGGAGCGAGCTTGCCAGAGTGAACTAATAATTCAAAAACATTATCAAGCGCGCCTGAATCAGATGAACTTCTAATCACTGGTTTTAAATCTTTCACATTTTTAAATAAAGAACTGGACATGTCTTGCTCATGGATTTTCATCCAATTGATATTTCCTTTAAGGGTATTTATTTCACCATTATGCGCTAAAGTTCTAAAAGGCTGTGCAAGATCCCAACTTGGAAATGTATTAGTAGAATATCTTTGGTGAAAAACTGCGAACCTAGAAGTCAATTTTTTATCATTTAGATCAGGATAAAATTCTGAAAGCATCTCTGCTAAGAACATACCTTTATAAACGATTGATCTTGAACTGAATGAACAAATATAAAAGTCCTTTAGCTGGCTTTCTCTTGCTACTTTTTCAATTTTTTTTCGAGTTTCAAACAAATCCCTCTCAAGATCATTTGTTTTTAAATCCTCATTCTTTTTAAACATTACTTGAGCTATTTCAGGTCTACTTTGATCAGCGGTTTTACCAAGCACACTAGGGTTTATTGGAACTTGCCTCCATCCGTAGATATAATAATTGCCCTCTAATAAAGCAGATTCTATTATTTCCCTACATTTTTCTTGCTCTGAATAATCTGTTCTTGGAAGAAAAACCATGCCAACGCAAATTCTTTTTTCTTCATCTAGCGTATGACCTGTGTTTAAAATTTTTTCTTTAAAAAAATCTGGTGCTATTTCAATTTGTATACCGGCTCCATCGCCAGATTTACCATCAGCATCAACAGCTCCTCTGTGCCAAATAGCTTTAAGAGCTTCAATACCATATTCTACAACCTTTCTAGACTTTTTTCCATTTGTTGAAGCGATTAAGCCTACACCACAGGCATCGTGTTCCATTTCAGATTTATAATTGTGTGTTTTTTCTAAAAGTGTTTTATTTTTTTTATAAATATTCATTTATGCCGCTTCAGTAGATTTATTTTTATTTATATTAGTTTGTAAATATTTTTCAATTTGCACTGCCGCATCTCTACCATCTCTTATTGCCCAAACAACAAGTGAGGCACCTCTGACAATGTCTCCAGCGGCAAACACTCCGTCTAAATTTGTTTGCATTGTTTTAAGATTAATTTTTATTGTTCCCCATTGAGAAATAGCAAGTTCATTTGCATTGAATAATTTAGGAAGATCTTCAGGATCAAAGCCTAAAGATTTTATCACAAGGTCAGCTTTTAGTTTATATTCTGATCCGATTTGTGTTTCAGGCCTTCTTCTTCCTGAAGAGTCCGGTTCACCAAGTTTCATTTTACTTACCTCAACTGCTTCAACCTTTGAATTACCAATGAAACTCTTTGGACTAGTTAACCAAACAAATTCTACACCTTCTTCTATAGCGTTACCAACTTCTCTGGCAGATCCTGGCATGTTTTCCCTATCTCTTCTATATAAACATTTTACTGATTTTGCCTTTTGTCTTATTGAAGTTCTTACACAATCCATAGCTGTATCGCCTCCACCAATTACGACTACATCTTTTCCTTCAGCATTTAATGTGCCATCATCAAATAACTTGACTTTGTCACCTAACCCTTTTCGATTAGACGCAGTAAGAAAATCCATAGCAGGAAAAATATTTTTAAGGTTATGACCTGGGATATCTATTTCTCTCGCTTTGTAAACACCAGTTGCAATTAGAATTGCATCATGTTTCTTTTTAAGTTCATAAAGACTCTTATCTTTTCCTACTTCAAAATTTTGTACAAATTTAATTCCACTATCTTTCAATAAATTAGTTCTTCTCTCGACTACAAATTTTTCAAGCTTAAAATTAGGTATTCCATAAATTAAAAGGCCCCCAGGTCTATCGTTTCTGTCGTAAATAGTAACTTGATAACCAGATTTTCTTAATTCTTCTGCGCATGCCATGCCAGCAGGTCCGGCTCCAATAATGCCCACTGATTGCTTTAACTCCCTCTGAACTTTAATTGGTTTAACCCAGCCTTTTTCCCAGGCAGTATCACTTATATATTTTTCAATAGAGCCTATTGTAACTGTACCGTGACCTGATTGTTCAATTACACAATTTCCTTCACATAAACGATCTTGAGGACAAATTCTTCCGCATACCTCCGGCATGTTATTAGTGCTTTGAGACACTTCGTATGCTTCTTGAAGTCTTCCTTCTGCTGTCAGCTTAAGCCAGTCAGGGATATTATTTCCTAAAGGGCAATGTATCTGGCA
>CACECJ010000032.1 GCA_902557935.1 uncultured Pelagibacteraceae bacterium
TTAATTAAATTAATAGAGGAAAGTCCGGGCTCCGTAAAGACACAGTGCCAGTTAATTACTGGCGAGGGTGACTTCAGGGATAGTGCCACAGAAAATAAACCGCCTAATCAAGGCAAGGGTGAAACGGTGAGGTAAGAGCTCACCGGTTTTTTGGTAACAAAAAACGCAAGGCAAACCCCACTGGGAGCAAGGTTAAATAGAGAAGACGATGCATATCAGCAAAAAACAGTCTTTAGTTGGTCTTCTGGGTTAACCGCTTGAGCTTGAGTGCGAACTTAAGCCTAGATAAATGAGATCTTCAATGACAGAACCCGGCTTACAGATTATCTGGCAAAATTCAGGAATAATCGTTCCTCTTTTGTACTAATTACGAAAATACTATCTTATTGACTATTTCTTAAAAACCCATAATATCCCAAATAATCCCAAGATGGAGGGTGATTTGAAAATTAGAAATAAAATTGGGTTTTTTAATAATTATGTTTTTATCGAGTTACGAAAACAAAATAGACAAGAAAGGTCGGGTATCTGTGCCAGCAACTTTTAGATCTCATCTTAATTCAATGGGATATAACGGTTTTATAAGCTATCCATCATTTAATCATTCAGCACTAGAAGCTTGCTCGCAGGATAGAATTGAAAAACTTTCTAATACAATAGACTTACTTAATCCATTTGAGGAAAAAAGAGATTACTTTGCAACATCAGTTTTATCAGAAAGTGAAAATCTACAATTTGACACAGAGGGAAGAGTCTCAATTTCAGAAAAATTATTAAATCATGCTAAAATTAAAAACAATATTTTATTTGTTGGACTTGGCAAAACTTTTCAAATTTGGGAACCCAAAAATTTTGAAAAATTCAAAGCTTTTGCTAGAAAAAAAGCTTACCAGAATAGATCTAATTTAAAATGGGAAAATAAACAGAAAGGAGAGTTGTCATGAGTATAAATGTTGGGGGTGGAGAGTTAAGAGAATTAAAACCAAGAATTTTAGTAATTGGAGTAGGTGGTGCCGGAGGAAACGCTTTAAATGCTATGATAGATGCAGGAATGCAAGGTGTTGAGTTTGTTGCTGTTAATACTGATGCACAAGATCTTAAAATGAGCAGGGCAGATGCGAAGATACAAATAGGAATGAACTTAACAAAAGGACTTGGAGCTGGTGCAAAACACGATATAGGCCAAGCAGCGGCAGATGAGTCAATTAATGAAATTGTAAATTATATTCAAGGAAGTAATATGGTTTTCATTGCCTCAGGCATGGGTGGAGGAACAGGCACTGGCGCTTCACACGTGATTGCTAAAGCTGCTAGAGAAATGAATATATTAACTGTCGGCGTCACTACCCTACCTTTCTCTTACGAGGGGCCGAAAAGAATGAGAAGAGCAGTTTCTGGTTTAGAGGAGTTAAAAAGACATTTAGATACAACTATCGTAGTACCAAATCAAAATCTTTTTAAAATTGCAAATGAGTCAACAGGTTTTGAAGAGTCATTCAGTTTGTCAAATGATGTTTTAAAACATGGTGTACAAAGCATCACAGATTTAATGGTAAGACCAGGAATGATAAATTTAGATTTTGCAGATGTTGAAACTGTTATGAGTTCAAGTGGTAAAGCAATGATGGGCACCGGAGAAGCTGAAGGCGAAAATAGAGCTATGGCCGCTACTGAATTAGCTTTAAACAATCCACTAATTGATGAATATACATTACAGGGTGCTAAAGGTTTGCTTGTAAACATCACCGGAGGAAGTGATATTAAACTTTTTGAAGTAGACGCCGCTGTAAATAAAATTAGAGCTGAAGTTGATCCAGAAGCAGAATTAATTTTTGGAGCAATTAAGGATGAAAACATGCACGGTAAAATCAGAGTGTCCATTGTAGCTACATCTTTAAAAGGTTCATCAATAGACGTTGACTCAAGGCCAATTCTAAATATCGTAAATGGTTCAAATGGTCGAAACAATAATTTCTCTGATAACCTTTTTTCAAAAAACAATGTTGATCAAAGTGTAGTAACTTCAATAGATGGAGCTAATGCTCTGAAACTTGACGAGAGTTATGAAATTAAGAATAGTGAAGAAAGGAATTCTCTTATTGATAGCTTTGAAAGTAATGAGGAAAACCAAACAGCTGAAGAGGCAATTAATCATTCAAGAAATATTAATGAAATACCAAATGGAGTATCAATCGAAAGTGCTTCTTATATGGAAAATTTTTCAGATATTCAAAGTGAAAAAGAACCTTTCAAAGAAAGTAAAACATCATCACAGGATAAAGATGATGATTACAAGCCAAAGCTTTTTATAGAAGAGTCAATTCAACTGGAAGATGAACTACAAGACCCGCAAGTGAATGAGTCTTCAGAGCAGCTTTTTGAACAGGAAAATAATGAAGAGGAAGATTTCGAAATTCCTGCGTTCTTGAGAAGACAAAAATTTTAATGAAAAAATCTGAGATTAATGAAAACTCAAAAATCATCACTGGAATTTTACCATTTTCCAGTTATGCTGAGTGAAATTATTCAGATTTCTTCGCCTTCCAGAGGTGGCTTTTTTGTAGATTGTACTTTTGGCGGTGGTGGCTATTCCAAGGCTTTACTAAAATTTCCTAAA
>CACECJ010000033.1 GCA_902557935.1 uncultured Pelagibacteraceae bacterium
GATTTTGCATTCCGAATTTCTTCTATAAGTTTTTCACAATCTTTTTTTGAAATAGCACTTTTGCCAACCATTACAGGAAAGTTGCTTTTTACTTTCTTCAATTTATTAACGTTTATCATTTTTGTGGTTTCCTTGAAAAAATGAGCGGTAGTTTTACCTACCGCTCACAATTTTTTTAACTATTATAAACCAGCGCTAGCATTAAATGTTACAGTACCAGCAACTTTTGTTTTAAAGTTTTTTCCACCTTTAGTGTACTCAATCATAACAGGAGTTCTGTTACCATCTCTACACTCAGGTGTTCCTGATTTACAGAAATTGATTGGACCAGAAGCTAAACCTCTAAAGTCAGTTGTCGCAGCAATTGCGTCTCTAACTTTATTTCTGTCAGCTGCTAGATCTCCAGTGAATTTAACTTTTTTAAGAGCTATCTCTAGAATATCTAGTAAGTCCATCATTTGTGAAAAGTCGTGACCAGGTACAACACCATATTTGTCTTTTACCATTTTCACAAATTTCTTAGCTACAGGTCTAGTGTCAGATGCAGCGAATGCAGCTGAGAAAGTTACACCTTTTGCAGCAGAACCAGCATTTATTGGTATCTCTACTTTAGAACCAATAGAAGCTGTTACTCTGTGAACAGATTTTGGTATTCCAACTTCATACGATTGTACAAGTCCTCTAACTGTTTCATCCAATAAAGCTGAGATTACAAGAACTTCTGGATTAGTAGCTTTAGCTTTAGTTAAGTAACTTCTAAAGTCAGTTTCTTTTTCTCCAGATTGAACCATATAAGTTGGCTCAACGTTGTAGTTCTCTCTCATGTAATCAGCTAAAGATAATGCAAAATCTTTACCAGCAGCATCTGGACCATAGATATAAGCTATCTTAGTACCTTGATTTTCTGCAGTAAATTTACCTTGTACGATTTTGTAAAATCTTGATGATACAGGTACTCTAAAAATGTATTCACTACCTTTTTTAGTAATGTCAGCATTTGTTGAGTGAGGTATGATTTGTGGAACTTTAGCTTTAGCTGAAACAGGTACCATAGGTAATGTTACAGAACTACAGCTAGATCCAATTATAACGTGAACTTTATCTTGGTAAGCAAGCTTTGTTGCGTTTGCTACACCTTTCTCAGATTTACACTCATCGTTATAAAGTGTTAAGTCGATTTTTTGACCGTTGATAGTGCCTTCTTTATTCCACTTTGCAACAGTATCAGTAATTAACTCTCCGTGTTTATAACCAACATCTGATAGCATTCTAAAAGAAACACCAATTTTGATTGTTTCTGCTTGAGCTAAAGTCGTGATTACTAAACCTACGGAAAAGACGATTGCTGAAAAAACAAATTTAAGTTTATTCATTATTTCCCCCATTTGTTATTTAATTGTTGCTAAGGCTATAAAATAATAGTTATAATGTCTATGACTAATAGTTACATTTTTGGTAAATCAAAAAAAAAATTGGAGGATAATTGCTTAAGATAAATCAACTTATTTCTGGATATGGCTCTGTGCAAATTTTAAACGGAGCTAATATGAAAGTTGAAAAACAATCTATAGTTGCATTGCTTGGTGGTAATGGAACAGGTAAATCAACAATTCTTAGAGCTGCATCTGGATTAATTAGATCGTGGAAAGGTACGATCGAATTTGATGGTGAGCAAATTCAAAACTTACCTGCTCACGAAATAGTTGGAAGAGGATTAGTGCAAGTAACTCAAGGAAAGGATGTTTTCCCTGCAATGTCTGTTACCGAAAATTTAAAATTAGGTGGATTTATTTTAAAAAGTAAACAACAACTGTCAGATAATTTAGAAAAAGTTTATAACTATTTTCCAAGGTTAAATGAAAGAAAAGATCAGTTGGCCGCAACTTTATCAGGTGGAGAGTTGCAAATGTTATGTATTGGAAGAGGGTTAATGTCTAATCCTAAAATGATAATGCTAGACGAACCTAGTGCTGCTCTAGCGCCTCAAATTGTTTTAGATATCTTTAAAAACATTAATAGAATTAGACAAGATGGATTAACAGTTCTTGTGGTAGAACAAAATGTTAGGATGGCATTATTGCTTGCTGATTACGGGTATGTAATTAAAGACGGTGTGATTAATGTTGAAGGCGATAGTAAGAAATTAATGTACGACGAAAGTGTAAAAGAGTCATATCTTGGAGGGACTAAAGCCAATGTTTAATAAACTGAGAATTGGAAAAAAAGGTGAAAATATCATATTCGGAACATTTGTGCTTCTCTATATCGGTTGGTGTGTGAATAGCCCCGATATGAATATTGAATCGCTCAAGTCAGTTTTAACAATTGGTCTTTCTGTTGGTATTATTTATGGCTTAGTTGCGCTTGGA
>CACECJ010000034.1 GCA_902557935.1 uncultured Pelagibacteraceae bacterium
CTTTTAAGTCCATCTCTAAATATTACAGCCATCTCATAAGCAAAAGTAGGATCATAACTTATACAGTTTGGAATATTTGATGCTAATAAATGACTATGACCATCTTGGTGTTGAAGACCTTCACCTGCTAAAGTCGTTCTGCCAGCAGTAGCTCCGATTAAAAAACCTCTTGCCTGTGAGTCTCCTGCAGCCCAGGCTAAGTCACCAACTCTTTGAAAACCAAACATAGAGTAAAAAATATAAATCGGTATCATTTCTAAATCATGATTTGTGTAAGATGTACCAGCTGCAATCCAAGACGACATTGCTCCTGACTCATTTATACCCTCTTCTAATACTTGACCACTTTTATCTTCCCTGTAAGAACTTAACTGTTCTGAGTCTACAGGCTCATATTTTTGACCCTCATGAGCATATATTCCTATCTTTTGGAAGAATCCCTCCATACCAAAAGTTCTTGCTTCATCTGGGATAATAGGAACTAATCTTGGTGATATATTTTTATCTCTCAGTAATGCAGTTAGCATTCTGACTAATGCCATTGTAGTCGACATTTCTTTATCTCCTGTAGATTTCATAAAGTTATCGAAAATTTCTTTAGGAGGAGCTTTTATTTGTTTTGCGAATGAAGATCTTTCTGGAATAAAACCACCAAGCTTTATTCTTTGATCTTTTAGATATTTAATTTCTTCAGAGTTTTCATCTGGTTTGTAATACTCAATGTTTTTTACCTGTTTATCAGTAAGAGGCACACCAAATCTATCTCTATAATAAAGTAAATCCTCCTCATCTAATTTTTTTTGTTGATGAGTTGTATTTATACTTTCACCAGATTTTCCCATACCGTAACCTTTAATTGTTTTTGCAAGAATAACAGTTGGAGAACCAGTATGCTGCATTGCTGAATGGTAGGCAGCGTAAACCTTATGAGGATCATGGCCTCCTCTATTTAATCTCCAAATGTCTTTATCTGTCATAGTAGATACCATTTCTTTTAGTTCAGGATATTTACCAAAGAATTTTTCCCGAACATATAAACCATCCTTTGCTTTAAAAGCTTGGTACTCTCCATCAACACATTCATTCATTCTTTTCACAAGAAGGCCAGACTTATCTTTCATCAAAAGTTTATCCCAATAAGATCCCCAAATAACTTTGATCACATTCCATCCAGTTCCCCTAAAACTTCCTTCAAGCTCTTGAATAATTTTTCCATTACCTCTAACAGGCCCATCAAGTCTTTGAAGATTACAATTAATTACAAATATTAAATTATCTAATTTTTCTCTAGCAGCTAAACCGATTGCTCCCATAGACTCCGGTTCATCCATTTCTCCATCTCCTAAGAATACCCAAATTTTTCTTCCCTCATCTTTAACTAAACCTCTATTGATTAAATATTTTAAGAAACGTGCTTGATAAATTGCCATGATCGGACCAAGACCCATTGATACAGTTGGGAACTGCCAAAAGTTAGGCATCAACCAGGGGTGAGGATAAGAAGATAAACCATCTTTACCAACCTCTTGTCTAAATCCATCTAATTGTTTTGCTGAGAGCCTTCCCTCTAAGAATGCTCTCGCGTACATACCTGGAGCTGAGTGACCTTGAAAATAAATTAAGTCTCCACCAAACTTATTATTTTTTGCTCTCCAAAAATGATTCATACCAACGTCATATAATGTTGCTGCTGATGCAAAAGTTCCAATGTGGCCACCAAGTTCAGAACTTTTTTTATTTGCTTTGACCACCATTGCAGCGGCATTCCATCTTATGATTGCTCTTAGTTTTTTTTCAATATTTTGATCACCTGGGGATTTAGCTTCTGCATCTGGCGGAATAGTATTTATATAAGGAGTTGTTCTAGTATCAGGCAAAACTAGTCCAGATTTATATGCTTGATCAATTACTTTATTAAGTAGATAGCTGGCTCTTGGTGCTCCATCAGACTCAATTACTGAATTTAAAGACTCTATCCATTCATTTGTTTCGATTGGGTCAATATCATCTTTTGAAGCTGGTTCTGCAAAAACTTTTTTAACTTGTTTTATAGGATTTAAGTTACCATTAGATTTTGGTTGTTCCTTAACCACCTCCTCTTTCACGGCTTCTTTTTTTATTTCTTGTTTTGGAGAAGAAGCTGCTTGACCATTTTCAATAGTAGCTAATAAACTTCCCTCAGATACTTTATCTCCTATTTTAACTTTTAAATCTTTTATTTGACCAGCTGAAGGAGATGGAATTTCTACACTAGATTTATCGCTCTCAATGGTAACTATCGGATCGTTTTTATTTATTTGATCACCAGGTTTGACTA
>CACECJ010000035.1 GCA_902557935.1 uncultured Pelagibacteraceae bacterium
AATTTTTTAACTGCTATCAAAGTTTTTTCCTCTTCTATTATCACTGACAGTTTAATTTCAGAGGTAGAGATGGCTAATATATTTATATTCTCATCAGCTAATCCTCTAAACATTTTATATGTCACTCCAGGAGTTGATACCATTCCTGCTCCAACAATCGAAACTTTAGCGACTTTTTCGTTATGAATAATGTTTTTATATCTAATATTATTATTTTTTTTTAAAATTTCTTTTGTTTTTGAAAGATCCTCTCTTTTAATTGTAAAAGTAATATCTGTAGTTTTTTGATCAGACGATACATTTTGTATAACCATATCAACATTAATTTGCGATTTGTTTAAAGGTTCAAATATATCTGCTGCAACTCCTGGTTTGTCTTCTACGCCTATTAAAGTTATTTTGGCATCATCTTTTGAATAAGCAACTCCAGTAACACTTTTTGAGTAATCTATATTTTCTTGATTGAAAATTTTGGTTCCTTTTCTGTTAGTAAAAGTGGACTTAACTTCAAGAGGAATATTGTACATCATTGCGGTCTGCACGGCTGAAGATTGCATAACTTTTGCTCCAAGTGAAGATAATTCTAGCATTTCATCATAGGAAATTTTATCAATTTTTTTTGCTACAGGTATTTTGTTAGGGTCGGTAGAATAGACTCCATCAACATCTGTATAAATTTCACACGCATCTGTATTAAAAATTTTTGCAATGGCTACAGCAGTAGCATCAGAGCCACCACGTCCTATTGTAGTGATTTGCCCATTTTTAGATATGCCCTGAAAGCCAGGAATTATAGCTACACCGCTATTAAGAAATTCGTTAACACCATCAATACTCATATTGATAATTCTCGCATTTGAATGTTCTCCTTCAGTTAAAATTGGAATTTGCCAATTTAGCCAGGATTTAGCATTCACATTTAATTTTAGCAAAGCTCCAGCTAACAGCGCGCAAGAAACTTGTTCGCCGCTTGAAATTAATACGTCTAATTCTCTTTTATTAAAATTATTACTAATATTTTTTGATAATTTGATTAATTCATTGGTTTTCCCAGACATTGCTGAAACTACAACGATAATCTTATTGCCTGCGTCACATTCTTTTTTAATTATATTAGCAACATGTTGTATTCTGTCGATAGTTCCAACAGAGGTTCCGCCAAACTTTAATACCTTTTTAACCATTTTAGAATTTAATTTAATTTAATTTTAAAAGATTTTATTGTACTTTAATCTTATAATTCAATAAATGACTACTATAAATAAAGAAGAAATTCAAAAGTTTTCAAAGCTAGCAGATGAATGGTGGGATGTTAAAGGGAAATTTAAACCTCTTCACCTATTTAATCCTATTAGAATAGAATATATTAAAGAGAAAATAAAATATCATTTTAATAAAAATAACAACTTTTTAGAGGGTTTAAAGATATTAGATATCGGTTGTGGCGGAGGTCTTATTAGCGAGCCGATGTCAAGATTAGGTGGTGAAGTAACTGGCATTGATGCCTCTGAAAGAAATATAAAAATAGCAAAATTACATGCAGAAAAAAATAATCTCAAGATTAGATACTTAAAAAAATCTCCTGAGCAACTTAATGAGAAAAATAAGTTTGACGTAGTCTTAAATCTCGAAGTTGTTGAGCATGTAGATAATTTAGATCTGTATTTAAGTTCATGTTATAAATTGCTTAATGACAACGGGATCATGTTTACTGCTACTTTAAATAGAACTTTTATTTCATACCTCAAAGCAATTATAGGTGCAGAGTATATTCTAAGATGGTTGCCCGTAGGAACTCATGATTGGAATAAATTTATAAAGCCTGAAGAACTTGAAAGAATGCTTGGAACAAAAAAATTTAAAACCTTGGATCTTACAGGATTAGATTTTAATCCCTTATTAAATAAATGGAAAAGATCAACAAACTTATCCGTAAACTACATAATTTGTAGTAAAAAAAATTAATTGTCTTTACTAATCCAAGGGATACTCAATAAATCTATGCCTTCTTCCTCTAATTCTTGTTTTTCTTCAGGTGTTGTAGTTC
>CACECJ010000036.1 GCA_902557935.1 uncultured Pelagibacteraceae bacterium
AGTTTGTTGATTTAAGATTTACTGATCCAAAAGGAAAACTTCAGCACTTAACTATAGACGCAACAGTAGTTGATGAAGATATGTTGAATAAAGGTGTTTTCTTTGATGGTTCATCAATTTCTGGCTGGAAAGCAATAAATGAGTCAGACATGATACTTAAACCTGACCTAGATAGACCAATCATTGACCCATTTAATTCTCATACTACCCTTAATATCTTTTGCGATATTTTAGATGCTGTTAAAAAAGATCCTTACGAGAGAGATCCAAGGGGGACAGCTAAGAAAGCTGAAGCATATTTAAAAAAAACTGGTATCGGGGATAAATCCTATTTCGGCCCAGAGCCTGAATTTTTTGTTTTTGACGACGTTAGATTTAAAAATGATATGAATGAAACTAGTTTTAGCATAGATAGTTCAGAGGGACCTTATAATACCGGTAAAAAATACGAAAATGGAAATATGGGGCACAGACCTGGTATCAAAGGTGGTTATTTCCCAGTACCACCAGTTGATAGTGCGCAAGATATGAGGGGAGAATATCTTAAAGCCCTTAAAGATATGGGAGTTAAAGTTGAAAAACATCACCATGAAGTAGCTCCAAGTCAACATGAGTTAGGAATGTACTTTGGAACATTAACTAACATGGCCGACAATGTTCAGCTTTATAAGTACGCCGTTCAAATGGTCACACACTCTTTTGGAAAAACAGCAACTTTTATGCCAAAACCTGTAAAAGGAGATAATGGATCAGGAATGCATTGCCACCAATCTATTTGGAAAGGTAATACCCCCTTATTCATGGGTAAAGAGTATGCAGGTTTATCTAAAGAAGCGCTTTTTTACATTGGTGGAATTTTAAAACACGCTAGAGCAATTAACGCTTTTGCTAATGCAACGACCAATAGTTATAAAAGATTAATCCCAGGATTTGAGGCTCCAGTGATTTTAGCTTATTCAGCAAGAAATAGATCTGCCTCGTGTAGAATACCTGTAATAATGAATCCTAAAGCTGCTAGAATGGAAATACGTTTTCCAGATGCTGCTGGAAATCCCTATTTAACTTTTGCTTCAATGCTAATGGCAGGAATTGATGGAATAAAAAATAAAATAGACCCTGGTAAAGCTTTTGATCAGGATCTTTACTCTCTATCTGAAGATGAAGTAAAAAAATTACCTACTGTTTGTGGTTCCTTGAGAGAGGCAATGCAAAACTTAGATAAAGATAGAAAATTCTTAACTGAAGGCGGTGTGTTTACTGATGATCAAATTGATGCTTATATTGAATTGAAATTCCAAGAAATTTACAATTTTGAACATACTCCTCATCCAATAGAGTTTGAAATGTATTATAGTGGCTAAACCTTAAAAGATTCACCACAACCACATCTTTCAGTTTCATTAGGGTTTTTAAAAACAAATTGAGAGGAAAACTTCTCCTTTTTGTAATCCATTTCAGTGCCTAGAAGATAAATTATTGCCGACGGATCAATAAAAACTTTTACACCTTTATCTTCTATAATTTCTTCATTTGGTTTAGTCTCGTTGGCATACTCCATTACATATGACATCCCTGCACAACCACCTGATTTTACTCCTATTCTTACTCCAATCGCAGAGTTTTTAGACTGTGCCATTATTTGTTTTATTCTTTCAGCGGCATTATTGCTAAGTTTTATAATATCACTCATAAATTTAATTCCAATTTTGCTGCCTCTGACATCATGTCTTTTGTCCAAGGGGGGTCCCAAACTAACTTTAAATTAACTTCTTTAACATCAGTAATCTTCAATATATTATCTTTTACTGAATTAGGCAAACTTTCTGCAACAGGACAGTTTGGTGAAGTTAATGTCATTTCAATAAAGACTTTGTTTTCCTCATTGACCTCTATTTTATATATTAGACCTAATTCATAAATGTTTACTGGTATTTCTGGATCATAAATTTTTTTAATTTCAGAAATTACTTTGTTTTTAATTTCAGACATTTTAATCTTTTTTTT